>JABBOX010000097.1 GCA_012927555.1 Phycicoccus sp. | reverse complement strand
CGGCTTGCTCTTCTACCGCCTCCTCGAGCAGGCCGTCGAGACCGACCCCCACCCGCTGCGTGAACTCATCGGACCCGGTGAATCGCCCATACCGGACTTCACTTAAGCAGATATGCAGAACATGTGTTCTAGTGTACGTGAGGGGACCGACATACACAAGGCTTTCCGTCGTGAATATTGTTGCAAACAAAGCAAATTCACTTCATTGATCTGGCGACCTCTTGCGGAGGTCGAGCGCCGGCGCGGCCAGAGATCTCGTCCCTGTCAGGATCTTCGTTCCCGTCAGGGTCCTCGCGCCCGTCAGGGCAGGGGTTGTACCGCTGACCAGCTGACGGTGATCTCGCCCAGCCGCCACCGCGAGGGACCGTCCAGCAGCGGCCACCCCTGATCGCGCATCGCGGCCGCGCAGGCCATGAAACGCTGCCTCACGCCGTATGACGCCTGCGGTGCCTGGCGCGCCCACGAGTCGTCCAGCGCCGAGAGATAGGCGTGGATCGGCTCCCCGCTGACGTTGCGGTGGATCAGGGCCTTGGGCAGCCGCTCGGCGATGTCGGAGGGAAACGACTGCTCGGAGGGGCGTGACAGGTCGGCCAGGCGCATCGACAGGGACAGCGACAACGGTCCAGAAGCATCCACGGCCACCCAGGTGCTGCGTCGACCGAGCTCATCGCAGGTGCCATCGACCAGGAGCCCGCCGGGGGCCAGGCGAAGGCATACCGTCTGCCAGGCGGTGGCGACCTCACTCTCGTCGTACTGCCTCAGCACGTTGAAGGCGCGCACGATGGTCGGTCGCACTCCGGCCTCGAGAGGGATTTCGAAGCCCCCGAGACGGAACGAAAGACCTTCTCGTTCAAGGGTTTTGGCGGCCAGCACCCGTGCCGGGTCGATCTCGATCCCGACCACGCGCGTGTCAGCTCGGAGCTTGCGCAGGCGGTCATGAAGCTCGACGGTGGTGACCGGCGAAGCGCCATACCCAAGATCCACCACCACCGGCGGGCCGACCGAGCGTCTCAGACGGAAGCCCTGCGGCCCGACCAGCCAGCGGTCGACGCGACGCAGCCGGTTGGGGTTGGTCGTGCCGCGCGTGATGTTGCCGACCGGGCGCCTGGATGCCACACACCGCAGCGTAGGCGGTGTCCGATTTGGGCGACTTGAGCGGCGAAATAGGTAACGGCGCTGCGGCGTTGCGACAATAGATTCAACGCCCACGTGCTCGCCTCGCGACCACGTGCCCAAAGATCAAAGAGGAACCCATGTCGCCAATGCCGAAGTTGCGCCGAGTGGCGATGCTCAGCGTCCACACTTCGCCGCTCGAACAGCCCGGCACTGGTGACGCGGGTGGCCTGAACGTCTACGTCGCAGAGGTCTCCAAGGAGTTGGCTCGACGCGGCATCGAGGTTGAGATCTTCACCCGGATGACCGCTGGCGACATGCCTTTGCAGACCGAGCTGGCGCCCGGGGTCCACGTCCGCAACGTCATCGCCGGGCCGTTCGAGGGCCTGGCCAAGGAAGACCTCCCGGGTCAGCTGTGTGCCTTCGCTCAGGGCGTCATGCGTGCCGAGGCGGCCCGGCCCGAGGGCTGGTACGACCTCGTCCACTCCCACTACTGGCTCTCCGGTCAGGTCGGCTGGCTGGCGGCAGACCGTTGGCACGTGCCGCTGGTGCACACCATGCACACGATGGCCCGCGTCAAGAATGCCCAGATGGCAGAGGGCGATACGCCCGAGCCGCTCGGTCGCGAGATCGGCGAGACCCAGGTCGTCGAGGCTGCGGACCGCCTGGTGGCCAACACGACGGGCGAGGCCGGCGAGCTCATCGACCTGTATGCCGCCGACCACCGCAAGGTGCGTGTCGTGTCGCCCGGCGTCGACCTCGAGCTGTTCACGCCAGGGGACATGGCCGAAGCCCGCGCCCAGGTGGGCCTGCCCCTCGACGCGCAGGTGCTGCTCTTCGTGGGTCGGATCCAGCCGCTCAAGGCTCCCGACGTGTTGCTCAAGGCGGCGGCGCAGCTGCTCTCGCGGCGACCCGACCTGCGCGAGAAGCTCGTGGTGGTCGTTCTCGGCGGCCCCAGCGGCTCGGGTCTCAGCAAGCCCCGGCTGTTGCACGAGCTGGCCCAACAGCTCGGCATCGACGCCCAGGTGCGTTTCGTGCCGCCGGTCGATCGCGCCACCCTCGCCCAGTGGTATCGCGCTGCCGACCTCGTCGCGGTTCCGTCATACAGCGAGTCGTTCGGTCTGGTCGCCGTCGAGGCCCAGGCTTGCGGGACTCCGGTTGTCGCCGCTGCCGTCGGCGGCCTGCCCTTTGCCGTGGGCGACGGCGGCCTGCTCATCGAGGGGCATGAGGCAGCCGACTGGAGTGCCGGCCTCGAGAGTCTGTTGAGCGACACTGACTATCGAAAGTTGTTGAGCCATAACGCTGTTCAGCACGCATCGCAGTTCAGCTGGGCGGCCACGACCGATCGTCTGCTCGAGGTCTACAGCGAGGCCACAGCTGTGCGCACCTCCCCGCCGGTCCCTCCGATCGAGAATGTCCCGCACCTCAGCATCGTCCCGGACATGTTGACCCTGTGACCGAAGGCGCTGAGAACACCAGCGACGCGACCCAGCAGTCTGTGCGTACCTTCCTTGACGAGGCGGGCATCGCATGGGAGCCCGGCCGTCGTCCAGGCGAGCTCGTCGTCACGCTTCCTGGCGACAAGAAGCTCAACACGGTGTGTTCCGTCGTCGTCGGCGACCAGTCCCTGTCGATCTCGGCATTCGTCGTGCGCAACCCCGACGAGAACCACGCGGCCGTCTACGCCTACCTGCTGCGCCGCAACCTCAAGCTGCCCGGCCTCGCCTACGGCATCGACAAGGACGGCGACGTCTACGTCACCGGCAGGGTGCCGCTCGCAGGCGCGAAGGCGGCATACCTGGACCAGATCTTCGGTGTCGTTCTGGCAGCGGCCGACGGCGCGTTCAACGAGCTGCTCGCGATGGGTTTCCTCGAGTCGATCAAGAAGGAGTGGGCCTGGCGCAGCGAGCGCGGCGAGTCCACCGTCAACCTCGAGGCCTTCCGACACCTGCTCGGGCCCGATCGGGACGAGCAAATAGACTCGTAGGCATGACCGCTTCCGCACCTTTCACGCTCATTCTCCTCCGCCACGGCGAGAGCGAGTGGAACGCCAAGAACCTCTTCACCGGCTGGGTCGATGTCGACCTGACTGACAAGGGGCGGGCCGAAGCCCTCCGCGGTGGCCAGCAGCTCAAGGAGGAGGGCTTGCTCCCCGACGTGGTGCACACCTCGTTGCAGCGACGGGCCATCAACACCGCCAACATCTCGCTGGATGCCGCCGACCGTCACTGGATCCCGGTGAAGCGCTCCTGGCGCCTGAACGAGCGTCACTACGGCGCGCTCCAGGGCAAGAACAAGAAGGAGACCCTCGCGCAGTATGGCGAGGAGCTGTTCATGACCTGGCGCCGATCCTTCGACGTCCCGCCGCCGCCGCAGCCGGCCGATGACGAGTTCAGCCAGGCCCACGACCCGCGCTATGCGGACATCGAGGGTGGCCCGCCGGCGACCGAGTGCCTCAAGGACGTCATCACCCGGATGCTGCCCTACTGGGAGAGCGCGATCGTGCCCGACCTGCGCGCCGGCCTGACCGTCCTGGTCGCCGCCCACGGCAACAGCCTGCGCGGGATCGTCAAGCACCTCGACGGCATCAGCGACGAGGCCATCTCCGGGCTCAACATCCCCACCGGTATGCCGCTCATCTACCGCCTCGACGACAACCTCAAGCCGCTCATCGCCGGCGGGGAGTACCTCGACCCTGAGGCTGCCAAGGCTGCGGCGGCGGCTGTTGCCAACCAGGGCCGCTGACCAAGGCCGCTAGCTCGCTGACAACCAGGGCCGCTGACCAAGGCCGCTAGCTCGCTGACGACCAGGGCCGCTGACCGGGCGGGCTAGCTCTCTTCGTTGTCCAACGCGTAGTCGGGCTTCCATTCACCGGTGACCAGAAACACGACCCGGCGCGCGACGGAGACGGCGTGGTCGGCGAACCGCTCGTAGTAGCGGCTGACCAGGGTCGCGTCGACCGCAGCCTCGGTGCCGGCGGTCCACTTGTCGTCCATCAGCATGTTGAAGATGTCGCGGTGCAGGCGGTCCATCTCGTCGTCGTCGCGCTCGAGCGCCAGCGCCGACTCGATGTCCTTGCCGGCGATGACCGACCCGGTCTTGGCCACGATCCGCGCGGCCACCTGACCCATCTCCAGGACGGTGGAGCGCATCACCGGGGGGATCGCGGAGTTCGGGTACCGCAGCCGGGCCACCTTGGCGACGTGGCGGGCGAGGTCGCCCATCCGCTCGAGGTCGGCGCTCATCCGCATCGCGGTGACCACCATGCGAAGGTCGGTGGCGACCGGTTGCTGACGGGCCAGCAGGTCGATGGCGCGTTCGTCCAGGTCCTTGCGCAGCGCGTCGATCTGCTCGTCCGCGGCGATGACCGTCTCGGCCAGGTGCAGGTCGGCATCGAGCAGCGCCGTGGTCGCTCGGGACATGGCGGACCCGGCAAGTCGGGTCATCTCGACCAGCTGGTCGGAGATCTTGTCCAGGTCCTCATGGAACGTGTTGCGCATGGTTCCCCATCTTGTGTCTCGGGTACGTATGGCAGGCACGCATCGCGCGTCTGCCTGTCAAGAGTCGCACCCACCGGTGAACGATCTTCGGCGTTGAGGTGAACAGTAGGGTGCCGCATGCGGATTCGGGTGCTGCTGGCCCCGAATAACGCCAGGTCGTGCGTATGCCGTGCGTACGCTGAGTCCCGTGGACCCCACGACTGAGGCAGTTCTCGTCGGCTTGCTCGGGCTGGTGATCGGTGCCGTCTCGGTGGCATCGGTCCGCCTTTCCGACCGGTCGCAGCGGAGCGTGCCGCAACCGGTGGACCCCCACGCACTGCAGCCAGGCGTCTCGGCCGTCCTCGCCGTGCTGAGTTCGGGGGCGATCGTGCTCGACGCCGCCGATGCCGTCGTGAGCACCAGCCCCTGGGCGGTGGCGCACGGGCTGGTCCGCGACGACAACCTGATCCACGACGAGCTGCGCGACCTGGCCCGGCAGGTCCGACGCGACGGCGAGATCCAGGAGGTCGAGCTCGACCTGCCACGGGGTCCGCTGGGCCGCGGCCGGATCACGGTCGGCGTGCGGGTGGCCCCGCTGGGCAGCGCCTTCGTCCTCCTACTGGTGGACGACCGCACCACGGCTCGACGGGTCGAGGAGGTCCGTCGCGACTTCGTCGTCAACGTCAGCCACGAGCTCAAGACCCCCGTCGGCGGGCTGGTGCTGCTGTCCGACGCCGTCCTCGAAGCCAAGGACGATCCCGAGGCGGTGGTCCGCTTTGCCCGCCGGATGCAGGTGGAGAGCACCCGCCTCACCAGCCTGGTCCAGGAGATCGTCGACCTCTCGCGGCTGCAGATCGCCGACACCCTGCACGAACCCGTACCTGTCGACGTCGCGCTGGCGGCCACCGCGGCCATCGACCAGTCTCGGCTGGTGGCCGAGTCCCGAGCCATCGAGGTCGTGTCGTCGCTGGCGCCCGGCGTCCAGGTGTTCGGCGACGCGGACCTGCTCACCACCGCCATTCGCAACCTCGTCGGCAACGCCATCCACTACTCCGACCCAGGAACCAGGGTCGCGGTCAGCGTGCGTTCCGAGGAGGGGTTGGTCGAGATCGCGATCTCCGACCAGGGCCACGGCATCCACAAGAGCGAGCAGGCGCGGATCTTCGAGCGGTTCTACCGCGTCGACGCCGCCAGGTCCCGGGACACCGGCGGCACCGGCCTGGGTCTGGCTATCGTCAAGCACATCTGCGCCAACCACGGCGGAGAGGTCACGGTCTGGAGCGAGGAGGGCCACGGCTCGACGTTCACGATGCGTCTGCCGGCGGCCCCCACGAGCGAGGACGAGGCACCCGTCATACCCGCTGGTCGCTTGGAGCCCCCTGGGCTGCCGGGCACCGATCGTCGCTCCCGAGAGGTCACCCGATGACGCGCATCCTGCTGGTCGAGGACGAGGAGTCGTTCTCCGACCCGCTCTCCTACGTGCTGCGCAAGGAGGGCTACGAGGTATCGGTGGCCGAGACCGGGCCGGACGCGTTGGCGGACTTCGACCGCTCAGGGGCCGACCTCGTGCTGCTCGACCTGATGCTCCCGGGCCTGTCAGGGATGGACGTATGCCGTGCCCTGCGGCAGCGCTCGTCCGTGCCGGTCATCATGCTCACCGCCAAGGACAGCGAGATCGACAAGGTGGTCGGGCTCGAGATCGGGGCGGACGACTACGTCACCAAGCCGTACTCCAGCCGTGAGCTGCTGGCCCGGATCAAGGCGGTGCTGCGTCGCGGTCACGAGCCCGAGGAGCTGATGCCCGCCACGCTCGAGTCGGGCCCGGTGCGCATGGACGTCGAGCGGCATACGGTCACGGTCGACGGGGCGCCGATCGCGTTGCCGCTCAAGGAGTTCGAGCTGCTCGAGATCCTGCTGCGCAACTCTGGCCGGGTGCTGACCCGGGTTCAGCTGATCGACCGGGTGTGGGGCAGCGACTATGTCGGCGACACCAAGACGCTGGACGTCCACGTCAAGCGTCTGCGCGCCAAGGTCGAGCCTGACCCGCCCAACCCGCAGTTCATCGTCACCGTGCGCGGTCTGGGCTACAAGTTCGAGAACCCCTGACGGACTGGTGCGGTACTGGCCTGAGCTGTCACGGCCCCGAAGGCGTGCGGCTCAAGGTGCGGTCAAACGTGCACTACCCCCATCTGCGCCCACCTGCGCCCCTCCGTCCGTGCTGCGGCAGGAGTCTCGCGGCCGCTCGTGCACGTTTGACGGCTGCGCCGTTTCGCCTCGCGGGCTCAGGGGCCAATGGTGACGAGCGGCGCCGGGGTGATCTTGGCGTAGATGCCGTCGGGCGACAGGACCGGCACCGAGACCTCGGACGCCCCGCCGGCCGGGGTGCTGATCGTCAGCGTGACGATGTCTCCGGGGGCGGCGTCGATGCTTGGGAGGGTGACGGGCGCCGTGCCCACCACCCCCGAAAGTCGGGTCTGCTTGTCTGCCGGGGCCTGGGCCAGCACCGAGTCACCGGCGGCACCCGCGGCGAAGCTGATGGTGACGGGCTGGGCGCTGTTGTTGACCACCATCCCGGACAGCGCGCCGGCCTCTCCCTTGGCGCGGGAGACGACCACGAGGTCGCGAATCTGCACGGCGCCGAGGTCGACCGCCACGCCGTTGGCCGGCTGATAGGGCACGGTGGTCTGGATCGGCGACATGACCTGGCAACCGGAGAGCACCGCGGCTGCTGCCACGCTCGTGGCCAGCGCCTTTGTCAGTGTGGTGGCCGCGCGGACAGGGGCGGCCCGGGTGCCACGGAATCCCGAGAATGTGGCCGGCCGCAGGCGTCGAAGCTTCACGCGTGGCAGCCTACCGGCCGGCGCTGGTTGACGACCCTGGTTGACGACGCAATGACAAAGATTGTGACGACGACGGGACAGAAATCGTGGCGCCAGACTACGTAAAAAGACAGGTCGGACCCAGTGCGATGCATGCGAATCGCCCTTCTGTCAATACAGCAAAAGGGACCAAAGCGGGGTCCGGCATGGCTCTGACCTGCAGAAACGCCGTTGTCGTTGGTCCTGCTGTACCGGTCCGCCGTGCTATCCTTGAAGTCGCGAAAGGGGTACAACACACATGGCGTTCAAGGTCGGCGAGACGGTCGTTTACCCGCACCACGGTGCGGCTTTGATTGAACAGATGAGGACTCGCACCGTGCGGGGCGAGGAAAAGATCTACCTGGTGCTCAAGGTTGCCCAAGGCGATCTGACCATCGAGGTGCCCGCCGACAACTGCGATCTCGTGGGTGTTCGCGACGTCGTGGGACCCGAGGGCCTGGAGCGCGTCTTCGACGTCCTGCGTGCAGCGCACACCGAGGAGCCGACCAACTGGTCGCGCCGTTACAAGGCCAACCTCGAGAAGCTTGCCTCAGGTGATGTCATCAAGGTTGCCGAGGTCGTGCGAGACCTGTGGCGTCGTGACAAAGATCGTGGTCTCTCCGCCGGCGAGAAGCGCATGCTGGCCAAAGCCCGTCAGATTCTCGTCTCCGAGCTCGCGCTCGCCGAGAAGACCAACGAGGACAAGGCTGAAGCCATCCTCGACGAGGTTCTCGCCTCCTGAACGTTGCCGTAGTCCTGGTCGCCGCCGGAAGCGGTGTGCGGCTCGGCGTTGGCATGCCCAAGGCATTCGCCCCGTTGTGCGGGGAGCCGTTACTGGCTCACGCCCTGCGGGGCGTCTTGGGTTGTGCCGACGTCGCACACGTGATCATCGTGGCGCCCGGCTCCCACCTGGACCAGGCACGCGATCTGGCCGGTCAGGACCCCCGCATCGACGTCGTCACGGGGGGCGCCGACCGGTCGTCCTCGGTCGTGGCCGGACTCGCGGCGCTGCGCCCGGACGACGGCATCGTCCTGGTCCACGACGCCGCCCGGTGCCTGGCGCCGGCAGACCTGTTCGCCAGGGTGATCCAAGCCGTGCGCTCCGGCAACGACGCCATCGTGCCCGCCCTGCCGGTGACCGACACCATCAAGGTTGTCGACGCTGCGGGCCTCGTCCTGGCAACTCCCGATCGCGAGACGCTGCGCGGCATACAGACTCCGCAGGGGTTCCTGCGTGACGTGCTCGAGCGGGCCTACGCCAGCCGGACCCCTGCCACCGACGATGCCGGTCTGGTCGAGAGCATCGGCGGACACGTGCGTGTCATCGACGGTGACCGGCTGGCGCTCAAGATCACCTCCCCAGCTGACCTCGCCGTCGCCACCTCACTGCTGCAGGATGTCCCCATGCCGGATAGCAGCCATGTCAGATAGCCCGCGACCCTTCGCTGACCCTGGCGCCTACCCCATCCCCACACCGCGGGTCGGGGTCGGCGTGGACGTCCATCCCTATGCCGACGACGACCGTGCGCTGTCCCTGGCAGGGCTCGCCTGGCCCGGTGAGCGCGGGCTGGCCGGGCACTCCGACGGCGACGTCGCCACCCACGCCGCGTGTGACGCGCTGTTCTCCGCCGCCGGGCTCGGCGACCTCGGCACCCACTTCGGCACCGACCGCCCCGAGCTGGCCGGCGCCGCCGGTGTCGAGCTGCTGGCGCAGGCCGCTCGGATCATCACCACTGCCGGCTTCGTCATCGGCAACATCGCCATCCAGGTCATCGGCAACAGCCCCCGGCTCGGTCCACGCCGTGAAGAGGCCCAGACCGTGCTGAGCGCCGTGGTGTCCGCACCCGTGTCGGTCTCGGCGACCACCACGGACGGTCTCGGGCTCACCGGCCGTGGCGAGGGCATTGCCGCCATCGCCACGGCAATCGTGTTCTCGATGCCCTGACCTGCCCCCACACCAGGCCTTTGCTCAGTTCAGGCCGCTCCGGAGCTCGAATCCGGCGCCGAAAAGCGGTTTGAACTGAGCAAAGCGGCCTGAACTGAGCAAAGGGCGGTCGGCTGGCTCGGGCGTGGTCGACTCGCCGGTAACCTTGGCGGGTGAGCATCCGCCTGTACGACACCGCTGCGCAAGAGCTGCGCGACTTCGTCCCGATCACCGAGGGCAAGGTCGGCATCTACGTGTGCGGGCTCACGACCCAGGGCGCTCCGCACATCGGACACGTCCGGTTTGCCGTCGCGTTCGACATCCTGCGTCGCTGGCTGACCCTCGGGCATGGCTATGACGTCACCCTGGTCCGCAACATCACCGACATCGACGACAAGATCCTGGCCAAGTCCACCGAGGCCGGGGAGCAGTGGTGGGCCTGGAGCTACGCCAACGAGCGGGCCACCAACGACGCCCTCGACCTGCTCGGCGTCCTGCCGCCCACCTACGAACCGCGGGCCACCGGTCACATCACCGAGATGCAGGACCTGATGGCGACCCTGATCGACAAGGGCCACGCCTATGCCGCCCAGGACGGTAGCGGTGACGTCTACTTCGACGTGCGCAGCTATCCGGCCTACGGCGAGCTGACCCACCAGCGGATCGACGACATGGAGCCCGCTGCCGACGCCGACCCGCGCGGCAAGCACGATCCGCGGGACTTCGCGCTGTGGAAGGGCCACAAGGCTGGTGAGCCGGGCACGGCGAGCTGGCCCACGGCATACGGGCAGGGTCGTCCGGGCTGGCACCTCGAGTGCTCAGCGATGGCGCGCAAGTACCTCGGCGACACCTTCGACATCCACGGCGGAGGCGTCGACCTGCGTTTTCCCCACCACGAGAACGAGCAGGCCCAGTCGCGCGCGGCCGGCCTCGGTTTCGCCAACTACTGGCTGCACAACGCGTGGGTGACCATGGGCGGCGAGAAGATGGGCAAGTCGCTGGGCAACGCGCTGCTCGTCACCGAGATCACCAAGGTCGCGCGCCCGCTCGTGCTGCGTTACTACCTGGGTGCGGCCCACTACCGTTCCACCATCGAGTATCACGAGGGGTCACTTCGCGAGGCCGAGGCGGCGGTTGATCGCATCGAGGGCTTCCTGCGTCGCGCACTCGGGGGTGGCTGGGTCGAATATGGCACCGACCTGCCAGTCGACTTCGCGGCCGCGATGGACGATGACCTCAACGTCTCCAGCGCGCTCGCGGCCATCCACGAGACGGTCCGGGCCGGCAACACCGCACTCGACGAAGGCGACGACGACAAGGCCCAGGAGCTGGGTCTGCAGGTGGTTGCCATGACCGAGGTGCTGGGCGTCAATCCCCTCAACCCGCAATGGGGCTCGACAGCGGGCAGCGGGGCTGACGATGCGATGCCGGCCCTCGACGCGCTCGTGCGGGACCGTATCGACGCCCGCGCGGCAGCCCGTGCGGCACGCGACTTCACCTTGGCGGACCAGATCCGCGATCAGCTCACGGCAGCGGGCATCGTTGTCGAGGACACAGCCTCGGGCGCGCGCTGGTCGCTGGCCCGACGTAACGACGCCTGAAAGGCCGACCGAACATGCCTGGAAACTCTCAGCGCCGAGGCGCCATCCGGGGGCCCAAGAAGGGTCCGAGCGCTGGCAGTGGCGGCCAACGGCGCAAGGGCCTCGAAGCCCGCGGCGCAACCCCCAGGGCCACTGAGCGCACCAAGCACCCGGCGCACAAGGCGGCGGTCCGCGGAGCCAAACGGGCGGCCACCCCAGGGGCCCGACCCGCACGCAGTGGTGGCTCCGGCTCGACCCGCAAGGCCAAGGGATCCAGCGAGATCGTCTACGGCCGCAACTCCGTGCTGGAGGCGCTGCGCGCAGACATCCCGGTGGCCACGATGTACGTCGCCGGCCGGCTCGAGTCGGACGACCGGGTTCGTGAGGCCCTCAAGATCGCCACCGGTCGCGGCCTCTCGATCCTGGAGACCCCTCGCGGCGAGCTCGACCGGATCACCGACGGCGGAGTCCACCAGGGTCTGGCCCTCCAGGTCCCGGCCTACGCCTATGCCCACCCCAACGACCTGATCAACCCCGAGGCACCCGGCATCCCGCTGATCGTCGCCCTTGACGGCATCACGGACCCTCGCAACCTCGGCGCGATCCTTCGATCGGTCGCCGCCTTCGGTGGGCACGGAGTTGTGGTGCCGGAACGACGTTCGGTGGGCATGACCGCTGCCGCGTGGAAGACCTCAGCCGGTGCGGCTGCCCGCATCCCGGTCGCCCAGTGCAGCAACCTGACCCGCACCCTGGAGGACTTCCGCAAGGCCGGCTTCTTCGTCCTGGGTCTCGACATGGATGGCGACGTCCAGCTGCCCGAGCTCCAGCTGGCCAAGGAGCCACTGGTCATCGTGGTCGGCTCCGAGGGCAAGGGGCTCTCGCGGTTGGTCAGCCAGACCTGTGACCAGATCGTGTCGATCCCGATGTCCTCGGCCGTGGAGTCCCTCAACGCCGGCATCGCCACCGGCGTCACCCTCTATGAAGTTGCCCGCCGCCGAGCGCTCTGAGAACGGCCCGGCCTTGGGTCGTGGCGTTCGGTTGAATCAGACGCGGGCAGCAGTCCAGATCCGGTAGCGTCTCCCGCAGCCGCGCCACCACCCAGGCGGCGACCGAGAAGAAGGGTCCCGCATGTCCGACTACGGCAACTCCGCCCCACCTCCCCCTCCCCCGTCCCCGTATGGCGCCCCTGGTCCTCAGAGCCCACCGCCGCCCAACTACCTCGTATGGGCGATTGTGGCCGTGTTCTTGTGCTGGCCGTTGGCGATCCCCTCGATCGTGTTCTCAACCCAGGTCAACAGCAAGTGGGCCCTGGGGGATGTGGCCGGCGCGCAGGCCGCCTCGGCCAAGGCCAAGACGTTCGCCATGTGGGCCACCATCATCGGCGTCGTCGCGGGAGTCCTCTACGTCCTCTTCGCCTTCCTGCTCGCGGCCAGCTCCACGATGGGGTCCTGACCGGACCCGTTGCGAACGTTCGGATGTTGTGATGCACGTGTTCTCCCAGCCAGCGTCGCCCGCGCCCACTGCCCCGGCGGCCCCGCCGGCACACGCTGACCCGGCCGCCTTCACCGGCGGCCGTCGGTCAGTGGTGCTGCCGTTGGCTGTCGGGGCGGTGGGGTTGTTCGGTGCCGGATTCGTGACCGCGGTCGACCCCAACGCGGCAGGCCACTACCCGACCTGTCCGTTCCTGTGGGTGACCGGGTGGTACTGCCCCGGGTGTGGCACACTCCGGGCGATGCACGCTCTGGGCCATGGTGACGTCGTGACGGCGTTGGCCCGCAACCCGTTTGCGGTCGGGGTGTTTGGTTACATGGCGGTCGTCTGGGCGCTCTGGCTGCGTCGGACCATCACGGGTCAGCCGCCCCGCTGGTTGGCGCCGGCGTGGGTGCTGCACGGCGTGCTCGGCCTGATTCTGGCCTTCTGGGTCCTGCGAAACCTGCCCGGGTGGGCTTGGCTGTCTCCTGCCTGAGGTTCTAGCGACCGGGCTGATTCACGTCGGGGAACATGGCAATTACGGGCATCTCGATCGTGTCGACGCCGAGAACGGTTACCTCGTCAGGCTTTCCGGGCAGGACGTTCCTGACGTAGTCGATGATGGCAGCCTCGATCGAGACGTCGTGGCCCGCAGTCTCCGACATGTACCACCGGTTTTCGAGGATCTCGTGGAACACCTCAGCCGGCTCCAGCTTGCGGGTCAGGTCTCGGGGGATCGCGCGGGTGATCGGCTCGTAGACCTGGGACAGCCAGTCATGCGCCACCTGTTCCTCGTTGTCATTCTGGCGGTCCTGGGCAGCGCGGTAGGCGTCAAGGTCGTTCAGCAGGCGGCGCGCCTGGTTCTCCTCGACGTCGAGCCCGGTCAGGCGAAACAGTCGGCGTGAATGATGGCCTGCATCAACGACTTTCGGCTGAATCTGGATGGTCGTCCCTCCGATGTCGGTGGAGATCGACAGCTCGTCGATGTCGAAGCCGAGGTCGTTCAGTCGACGGATGCGTTCCTCAACCCGCCACCGATCGCCCTGCTCGAACCGCTGGCGTTCGGTGAGCTCGCGCCACAGGCAGCGGTAGCGGTCGAGGATGGTCTGCGATATCGCGACCGGATCGACAGAGTCGGCCAGGAACCCCCCAGCTGCCAGGTCCATCAGCTCGCCGGCGATGTTCACCCGGGCAATGTCAAGGTCGTGCTCGCGCTGCCCGTCAGAGAGCCCGTTGCGGATCTCACCGGTCTCGGCGTCAACCAGGTATGCCGAGAACGCACCCGCGTCCCGGCGGAACAGCGTGTTGGACAAGGACACATCGCCCCACCAGAAGCCCGTCAGGTGGAGCCGAACCAGAAGTACCGCCAAGGCGTCGATCAGGCGTTGCTCCGTGTTGGGGCGCAGGCCCTGGCTGAACAGGGCCCGGTAGGGCAGGGACCACTGCAGGTGCTGGGTGATCAGGCAGGCGTCGAGCTCCTGGCCATCGGCGGTGGCGCGACCACTGATGACGCCCAGGGGCACGACACAGGGCTGGCCGACCTTGTTCAGGAAGCGCAGCATGTTGTATTCGCGGGTGGCGAGATCTGCCTTGATCTCCTTGATCGCGATGACCGTGCCGGAGAGCTTGACGAACCGCACGACGTGCCGGGAGATACCGCGGGGGAGGGCTGCAAGAAGCTCGGTCGGCCAGTCCTCCAACGGCAGCGACCACGGAAGGTCGAGCATTGCCGGATCCAGCCTGGCTGCGGTGATCTCAAGTGCCACCCGACCATCGTGGCATGGCGCGAGTGGGCCGCGTGACACGGCAGCGGTGGGCGGCCTGACACGGCAGAAGGTGGCGGCGTCCTCGGGGGACACCGCCACCTCCTGGTCAGTGGGGGCGGTCAGCCCTCGATCCGACGGCCCGTCTCAGCGTTGAACAGGTGAACGTGGCCGACCTTGGGCGAGAGGTTGACGACGGCGCCTTTTTCGGGAGGGGTACGGCCGTCGACACGAGCGATGATCGGCTTGATCTCACCAGCGGTCTCGGTCGTCGAGCCATAGATGTAGGCGTCGGCGCCGAGCTCCTCGACGACCTCCACGGTGACTGCCAGGCCCTTGCCGTCAGTGACGATGGTGAGGTCCTCAGGACGGACACCGAGGGTGACCTCCTTGCCGGCATCGGCCAGGAAGGCGCGGTCGATCTCGTGGATGCTCGAACCAAACTTCACGCCGCCCTCGACGACGGGAACGTCAAAGAGGTTCATGGCCGGTGAGCCGATGAAGCCGGCGACGAACACGTTGTCCGGGTGGTCGTACATGCGGCGCGGAGTGTCGCACTGCTGCAGGACGCCGTCCTTGAGGACCGCGACCCGGTCGCCCATCGTCATGGCCTCGATCTGGTCGTGGGTGACATAGACGGTGGTGACGCCCAATCGCCTTTGCAGAGAAGCGATCTGGGTCCGCGTCTGAACGCGCAGCTTGGCGTCGAGGTTCGACAACGGCTCGTCCATGAGGAACACCTGCGGGGTGCGGACGATAGCCCGGCCCATGGCGACGCGCTGACGCTGGCCACCTGAGAGCGCCTTGGGCTTGCGCTCGAGGTAGTCCTCGAGGTCGAGGATCTTGGCAGCGTCCGCGACGCGCTTGGCGATCTCGGCTTTGTTGATGCCCGCGATCTTGAGTGCGAAGCCCATGTTGTCGGCAACGGTCATGTGCGGATACAGCGCGTAGTTCTGGAAGACCATCGCGACGTCGCGGTCCTTGGGGGACAGGTCCGTGACGTTGCGGTCGCCGATCCAGACGTCGCCGACGTTGACCTCTTCGAGTCCGGCGAGCATGCGCAGCGCCGTGGACTTGCCGCAGCCGGAGGGGCCGACCAGGACGAGGAACTCACCGTCCGCGATGTCGATGTTGAGCCCGTCGACCGAGGGCGAGTCATTGCCGGGGTACGTCCGGCTTGCGTTGTCGAACCTAACTGTTGCCATGGAGATTCAGCCTTCCTTCACCGGCAGGAACGTGCCGGACGATCCGTTGTAAAGGGGGGAGTGGTGCACCCAGTCGCAGATACGGCCGGTTACCTCCATATCTTGCCCCACTTCCGCCGTAGATCGCTAGTCGCCCCGGCGCGGCCGGCGTCCGGTTTCGGCCCGCCACTGTCCGGTTTGGGCCCGCCAGCGCCCGTCGTTACTGAAACGTGGCCTGCAAGTTCTTGCAAGAACCTTGCGAAGGCTTGCAAGAACTTGCTAGATTGCTGTCACTTTCACGGGTCGCGAAAAGGGCTGCCCGAAGCAATCGCTAGGAGAAATACATGCACAAGCGTGCGATTGGTGCAGCGGCCATCACTGGCGTCGCGGCACTGCTCTTGGGCGCCTGCGGCTCGAGTACCACCCCAGCCGCCAAGCCAACCCCCTCAGCTACGACCACCACCACTGCTGCGGCCGAACCGACCAAGCCCGCCCCGCCCGTTCGTGACGCTGCCGCTGACCTGGTGATCTGGGCCGACGCGGACCGTGTCCCGGTCATCCAGAAGTACGCCGACGCGTTCGGCCTGGAGAACAACATCAAGGTCGCGGTCCAGGTGTCCACCGACGTGCGCCAGCAGTTCAAGGACGCCACCAAGGTCGACAAGGGCCCTGACGTCATCGTCGGCGCCCACGACTGGCTGGGCGAGCTCGTCCAGAACGGCACCGTCGCTCCGGTGAACCTGTCGGCTGATGTGGCCGCCAAGTTCGCGCCGCAGGCGATGGCCGCGACCAAGTTCAACGGTCAGTCCTACGGCGTCCCCTACGCGGTCGAGAACATCGGCCTCGTGCGCAACACCGATCTGGCTCCGACCGCCCCGGCGACCATGGACGCCCTGGTGAAGGCGGGCCAGGCCCTCGTGAAGTCCGGCAAGGCGACCAACATCCTGATCCAGGAGGTCGGCAAGACCGGCAACGCGTACTTCACCTACCCGTACCTCAAGGCTTTTGGCGGCGGTATCTTCGCCACCAAGGCCAACGGCGACTATGACGCCGCCAAGGTCATCGTCAACAGCGCAGGCTCGCTCAAGGGCGCGACCGCACTGCAGTCGCTGGGCAAGCTCAAGGCGCTGTCCACCAACGTCGACGGCACCAACGCCGACGCGCTGTTCGACGCCGGCAAGGCGCCGTTCTACATCACCGGCCCATGGGCGATCGACAAGGCCAAGAAGGCCAACATCAAGTACGCCATCAGCCCACTGCCTTCGCTGGCCGGCGGCGGCAAGATGCAGCCGTTCCTGGGCGTCCAGATGTTCTACGTCTCGGCCAAGGCCAAGAACGCAGCGCTGGCTGAGGAGTTCGTCACCAACTACGTTCCTCGCGAGGACGTCCAGCTGGCTCTCTTCGAAGCCGGACACCGTCCGCCCGCACTGACCTCGGCGTACGACAAGGTCGCGGCAACCGACGCTGACGTCAAGGCCTGGTTCGAGGCCGGTCAGGGTGGCCAGCCGATGCCCAACATCCCCGCCATGAACTCGGTGTGGGGCCCATTGGGTCAGGCTGCTGCGGACGTCATCGCAGGCAAGACTGCGCCGAAGGCACGTTTCGACGCTGCTCAGAAGGAGATCGTCGCCAACATCGCCAAGGGCTGATGTATGGCGGGTGGCCGGCTACCGCACCGCGGTGGTCGGCCACCCGACCGGCTCGCCCCAGGCGCACCGGTCAGCACTTGACGCACTGGTCACCCCTTGTCGGGACGCAGCTTCGGAGGATGGCATGAGCCCCCAGGACATACAGGACACGCGGGGCCCCAAGGGCCCGACAGGCGTGGATGACAGCGCGAAGGTCACGGGCCTTGGATACGGCCGCCCTTCGGGCACGAGCCCGGTGTGGCTCACGATCACGAAATGGGTCCTGATCGCGCTCGTGGTCGGTCTTCTTGCGATCGTCGCGCAGAAGACTATCGAGCAAGGCGCGTGGGTCGGCGTGGTCATCGCCGCGTTCGTGGCGATGTGCGTGGTGGTTGTCTACGGCACAGGACGATCCGTGCCCTTGAAGTACCTCCTGCCGGGGTTGGTCCTGCTCGTTGCCCTGCAGATCTGGCCGATCGCCTACACGGTGGCAACGTCCTTCACGAACTACGGTGACGGCCACACGTTCAGCAAACAGGATTCGGTCGACTCGATCATCGCCAACTCGGTGCGCGAGGTCCCGAACACCCCGCGTTACAAGCTGTCGGTCGCGGTCAAGGAGAAGTCCGACCCGGCCACTGCCGAAGCGTTCTACCTGCTGACCGACCCTGCCGGCACAACGTTCGTGGGTGACCTGACCGGTCTGAACGACCTGCCCGCGGCCGATGTCGAGAAGGCGCCCAACGGTCGTATCACCAAGGCCGCGGGCTATCAGATCCTGTCGGCGATCCAGGTCAACGCTCGCAAGGATCTCAACTCGTTCGCGGTGCCGACCAAGGATGGGGGCGGCATCAAGCGGGTCGGGCTCAGCGAAGCCTTCGAAGGCAAGGCAAACGTCTCCTACGACAAAACGAGCGACACGCTCACCGACCGCGCAACAGGCAAGAAGTATGTTCCGCTCAACGCCCGCTGGGCGCCGGTGGACGGTCAGGGCGACCCCTTTCCCCAGGGGTGGAAGGAGAACGTCGGATTCAAGAACTTCCAGAATGTGCTCACGAACGACACCTTGCGCTCAGGATTCCTCAAGATCTTCGCGTGGAACTTCGTCTTTGCCGTGGTGTCGGTGGGCTCGACCTTCATCCTCGGGATGCTGCTGGCGCTGCTGCTCAACAACGCCAAGCTCAGGGGCAAGGGCTTGTACCGCTCGCTCATGATCCTGCCGTACGCCCTCCCTGGTTTCGTGACAGCGCTGGTCTGGTCCTCGATGTTCAACCAGGACTATGGCCTGATCAACAAGATGCTGCACCTCAACGTCGACTGGCTGGGTGACCCATGGGCGGCCAAGGCGGCAATCCTGATCACCAACTTGTGGCTGGGCTTCCCCTACATGTTCATCGTCTGCACGGGAGCCCTGCAGTCCATCCCCGGTGACGTTCTCGAGGCTGCCAAGATCGACGGAGCCTCAGCGCTGCGGACGGTGCGCTCCATCGTCATGCCGCTGCTGCTTGTCGCGGTCGGTCCGCTACTGATCGCCTCGTTCGCCTTCAACTTCAACAACTTCGGCTTGATCTTCCTGTTGACCGGTGGCGGGCCCTTCGAAGCCTCGGACACGAGCATCGGCTCGAGCGACCTGCTCATCACCTACGCCTACCGACTTGCGTTCAGCGGGGTGAGCCCGAACTACGGTCTCGCCGCGACGGTGTCGATCTTCATCTTCGCCTTCGTCGCACTGATGAGCTACCAAGGATTCCGGCGCACCAAAGCCCTTGAGGATGTGAACTGATGTCAGGAATCTCCGACGCCCGGCCCCTGGCGATCCCCCGCGCGGTCGAGAAGGTCGCACCCCCGAGACCATCGTCGCCACGCGGTATGTGGTGGCGGCACGGCCTTGCCATCCTCGCGTTGGTCTGGTCTCTGTTCCCCATCGTGTTCATCATCTCGGCGGCGATCAACCCCGCGGGGACCCTGAACACCGCGGAGCTGCTCCCCAAGGACATGTCGATGATCAACTTCGACGCGCTGTTCTCTGACACTTCCCGGCCTTACCTCACCTGGTACAAGAACTCGATGATCATCGCCGGGCTCGGTTCGCTGGCATCGGTGTTCATCGGGGCCTGCGCTGCCTACGCGTTCTCCCGGATGAGGTTCACCGGACGACGACCCGGGCTGCTCGCGTTGCTGATGCTGCAGATGTTCCCCGCGCTGTTGGCATTCGTTGCGCTCTACATCACCTTCGACGGCGTCGGCAACGTGTTTCCGGCGTTCGGCCTCAGCACCTCGCCCGGCCTGATCCTGGCCTACCTCGGTGGGGCGATGGGTGCCAACGTGTGGTTGCTCAAGGGCTACTTCGACACCGTGCCTCGCGAGCTCGACGAGGCAGCAAAGGTCGACGGCGCGTCCCACGCCCGGATCTTCTTCACGATGACCCTGCGACTGGTCATGCCAATCCTGGTCACCGTCTTCATGCTGGCCTTCGTCGGACTCTTCAGCGAGTTCATGCTCGCCAGCATCTTCCTGCGGGACGTTGACTCCCAGACTCTCGGGGTCGGGCTCTGGAGCATGACCAAGGGCAACGAACGCAACCGTTTGTTCGGCCAGTTCTGTGCCGGAGCCGTGCTCGCCTCCCTGCCTGTGGTGCTCCTCTACCTCGGGTTCCAGAAGCAGCTCGTCGGCGGGCTGACACAGGGATCAGTGAAGTGACGCTGATATCACCCGACCTGCTCTCTCAACCGCACCACGACGGTTCGGCGCTCTACGTCTCAAACCTTCGACCCCGGTTGGGAGACACCGTCACGCTTCGGGTCCGCGTACCGCACGAGGCTGACGTCTCGGCAGTGCACGTGCGGCTCACCCCCGATGCGGAGCCGACGTTCGTCGACGCCGCCATCGAGCTCACGACCGACGAAGAGACGTGGTGGAAGGCAGAGATCATCTGCCACAACCCGGTCACCAACTACCGCTTCATCCTTGAAGGCGGCACCACGCTCTACCAGTGGCTGAACGGCACTGGCATGCATCAGCGGGACGTACCCGATGCCGCCGACTTCCGCATCGTGACCTTTGAGGCGCCGCCCGAGTGGGCCGCGGATGCTGTTGTCTACCAGGTGTTCCCGGACCGGTTCGCCAAGGCCGTCGAGCGACCGGTGCCGGCCTGGGCGGTCGCGGCAGACTGGGACGACCCGGTCGACCTCTCCAAGGAGCTGACCTCACGACAGCTCTACGGCGGGGACCTCGATGGTGTCATCGAGCACCTCGGCCACCTGCAGTCGCTGGGCGTCAACGTGCTCTACCTGACGCCGTTCTTCCCGGCCCGGTCCAACCACCGCTACGACGCTTCCAGCTTCGACCGGGTGGACCCGGTGCTTGGCGGCGACGAGGCGCTTACGCGGCTGATCGACGCCGCACACTCGATCGGGATAAGGGTCCTGGGCGACTTCACCACGAACCACACCGGCGATAGCCACGAGTGGTTCCAGAAGGCGCAGACCGACCCTGAGTGCGACGAGCGCGGCTTCTACTTCTGGGAAGACGGTGGCTACGTCTCCTGGCTTGGCGTGAAGTCGCTGCCCAAGCTGAACTATGACAGTCCGGTGCTTCGCGAACGGGTCTTCGATGACCCCAACGGTGTTGTTCGCAAATGGATCTCGGGCTCGCACGGTCTCGACGGCTGGCGAGTTGACGTGGCCAACATGACCGGTCGCCACAAGGCACAGGACCTCAACCAGGAGCTCGCGCTCCAGATGCGTGAGGCCATGCGCGACGCGCGACCAGACTCGCTGCTTGTCGGCGAGCACTGCCACGATTTCGCGCTCGACGCCATGGGCGATGGCTGGGACGGCGTCATGAACTACGCCGGCTTCACCAGGCCCATCTGGACCTGGTTGCGGAACAAGGACTTTGCACCCAAGTTCCTCGGATCGCCGCTCATGGTGCCCCGCCTCGGCGGCTCCTCCGTGATGGAGACGATGCGTGAGTTCGCGTCCCATGCGCCGTGGCGAAGCATCCGGCACAGCTTCAACCTGGTCGGGTCCCACGACACCACGCGGATTCGTACCCTCGTCGGCGAGGACTCACGACACGTCGACGCTGCGGCGGGGTTGCTCTTCACCATGCCAGGCATCCCGATGATGACGTATGGCGACGAGATCGGGATGCGCGGTGACTATGGCGAGGACGGTCGACGCACGATGCCGTGGGACGCTGCGCAGCCGAACGACGAGCGTTGGGACACAAGGCTTCTGGCGGTCTACCGGGGCCTCATTGCGGCACGCAACGGCAGCCACTCACTTCGGCATGGTGGCCTGAGATGGGTCCACGCTGACGACGACGCTTTGGTGTTCCTTCGTGAGAGCGCAGAGCAGACCGCGTTGGTTCACTGCGCGCGGGCCGCGCATGGCCCGATCGAGATCTCGGCGCGGCACCTACGTGGCGTCGCGACGGCACACACGGCATACGGCCGGGATCTGATCCTCAGCGGCGGCGGCGTGACACTGACGGCGGATGCCCCCGGAACCAACATCTGGACCTGGCCGACACCCTGATGATCCAGCCATGACGAACGAGACGAAGGAGGTGCCATGAAACTGCGACTGGCGGATATCGCCCGGCACGCGGAGGTCAGCGAGGCCACCGTCAGCCGGGTCCTCAACGGCAAGCCGGGCGTGGCTGCCTTGACCCGGCAGGCTGTGCTCACGTCTCTCGACGTCCTCGGCTATGACCGGCCAAGTCGGCTGCACCGCAAGAGCGCCGGACTTGTCGGCCTGGTCATGCCCGAGCTGACCAACCCGATCTTTCCCGCCTTCGCCCAGATCATCGAGACCGCTCTTGCGCGCCAGGGCTTCACCCCCGTCCTATGCACCCAGACGCCGGGTGGAGTGCACGAGGACGACTACGTGACGATGCTTCTCGATCGTGGCGTGGCCGGGATCATCTACGTCAGCGGTCTGCACGCGGACTCGACCAGCGACCCCCAGCGCTACATCGCCCTACGCGAGCGGGGTCTCCCGATCGTCCTGATCAACGGCTACATCGAGGGCGTCGACGCACCGTTCATCTCCAACGATGACGTCGCGGCCATGGACCTCGCCCTCAGCCACCTGGTTGCACTGGGGCACAAGGACATCGGACTCGCCGTGGGCCAGGACCGCTACGTGCCGGTCATCCGCAAGATCATCGGCTTCCGCAACGCGATGGTGACGCTCCTTGGCCGCGCCGACGTCGAGGATCTGATCGAGCGCACGATGTTCACCGTCGAGGGTGGAGCGGCGGCGGCGGAGCGGCTGATCGACAAGGGTGTCACCGCGATCGTGTGCGGCTCAGACCTGATGGCGCTCGGTGCGGTCCGTGCGGCTCGACTTCGCGGTCTGCACGTGCCGCGCGACCTGTCCGTCGTCGGCTATGACGACTCGCCGCTGATCGCTTTCACCGACCCGCCGCTGACCACGGTTCGCCAGAGCGTCCAGGCCATGAGTGAGGCCGCAGTCCATGCCCTGCTCGACCAGATCGCCGGCGACACGGTCCCTCGCGCGGAGTACATCTTCCGGCCGGAGCTGGTGGTGCGTGGTTCAACCGGCGCGGTTCCTCGCGGACGAGAATGAGCTGCGCGCGAGGATGACCTCAGCCTGACAGTCGGCGGCTTTCGACGAAGAGGTTCAGCAGCTCAACAACGGACTCAGGGTTGGCAATCCGTTGTGCGGCAACGGTGTTGCCGTCACCGACCTTGATCGGCAGGTCACCGGACAACGGGTCGAGCGCAGCGAAAGCCCGCTCGTCGGTCACGTCATCGCCGACGTAGAGCGTCGCGTCCGAGCCCGACTCGCGTGCCAGGGCGAGCAAGGCACTGCCTTTGTCTGCCTCGAGAACGGTCAGCTCCACGACCTCCTTGCCGGGCATGACGTGCACGCCGGTAAGCCGCTCGCCCACCTCGTGTGCGGCCTGAGTGGCGGCGGCGGCCACCGCGGGCTCGACGCCCCGGGTGTGGATGACGACGGCAGACGGTTTGAGCTCCAGTCGGACCGCGGGATAGCGCGTCCTGATCGCTTCCAGCTCGTCTCGCACTGTCGCGAGCCGAGCCGCGGCCGCATCGTCAAGGAGGGGAGTGCCAGCGGCTGGCTCGGGGCCGGCCTGACTACCACCGCTGATCTGGGCGCCATGGCTGCCGATCAGCGTGATGCCGTCGTCCGGACCGATGCCGGTGAGCGCGGCCAGGGTTGCGAGGTCGCGCCCCGACGCGAGTGCCGTGGTCACTCCGGTCAGGGCGGCGGCAGCACGCAGGGCCTCGAGGCCGCCGGGCAGCGCCCTGGCCTTGAGCGGGTCGGTGACGAAGGGCGCGAGCGTGCCGTCGAAGTCGAGGGCGACCAGCACCCGCGGTCGTGCCGCGAAGGCGGCGAGCGCGATACGCAGGTCCTCGTCGAGGTCAGTCACTGGCCCATCCGCTCCGAAGCCCGGTCAGACGCCCTGAGGTTGGCCCTGTTGGCTCGCTCGATGTCCGCCAGCTCCTCTTCGCTGGCGCGGGTTGGCCGGTGCGGTTTCAGCGGCGCCGCGGCGAGCGCCTTGAGGTATCGGGAGGCCCACCGCTGCACGTCGTGGTCGCTGACGCGCTTGCGCATCGCCTTCATCCGGCGGCGCCGTTCGTCCTCGGGCGCGGTGATCGCCCGCATGATCGTCTGTTTGACGCCCTCGATGTCGTGCGGGTTGCAGATGAACGCCTGGTGCAGCTCGTGCCAGGCGCCGGTGAACTCGGAGAGCACCAGGGCACCGCCGAGGTCGTTGCGGCACGTGACGTACTCCTTGGCGATGAGGTTCATGCCATCACGCAGCGGCGTCACGAGCATGATGTCCGCGGCCACGAACATCGCGGCCATCTCCTCCTTGGGAAAGGACCGGTGCAGGTAGTGGATGGCGGGCGAGCCCAGGACGGAGTACTCGCCGTTGATCTGTCCGACGGTGCGCTCGAGCTCGTCGCGAAGAATGCGGTAGGCGTCCACGCGCTCACGGCTCGGCGTTGCCACCTGCATCAGCGTCACCTGGGGTGGCACCACGGCCTTGTCCCGCAGCAGCTCCTCATAGGCCTTCAGCCGGTGCCGGATCCCCTTGGTGTAGTCAAGACGGTCGACGCCCAGCAGCAAGATCTCGGGGTGGCCCAGGGATGCGCGGATCTCGGCGGCGCGGGCGATGACTGCCGGGGTGCGAGCCAGCGCGCTGAGTCCCCGGAAGTCCACCGAGATGGGTACCGCGGACGCCCGCACCGTCCGCCGTGCGGGGTCGTCCCCGGGCGGAGTGAAGGTCACCGTGTCGCCCTTGGTCGACATGCCCAGCAGCCGGCGACAGACCCGCAGGAAGTTCGCGGCATCGGCGGTGCGCTGGAAACCCAGGAAGTCCGCGCCGAGCAGACCCTCGACCAGGGCCCGGCGCCACGGGAGCTGGGCGAAGAGCTCGACCGGCGGGAACGGGATGTGGTTGAACCAGCCGATGCGCAGATCGGGGCGGATAGCTCGCAACATCGCGGGAACCAGCTGGAGCTGGTAGTCG
>JABBOX010000104.1 GCA_012927555.1 Phycicoccus sp. | reverse complement strand
ACTAATTTGTTCTCGATCCCTACCGCATCGGGCTCACAGGCACCATCATCGCCGGAGCGTCCTGGACCGGCACGGGAACGGCCGGGTGCATCGACGCGTGATACGCGGGGAGAGTCTTGGGGGCCGGCCGCACGACTTGGCTGACGCTTCGGTGCCCGGCAGCAATCGGCATGGATGTGGGGTGCGACAGAGCCTTGTCGCGAGCCGACGTCGGCGCGGTGCCGAACAGGCCCTTGGCGTTGGCGTTGGCATGCGCCTTGGCCGTGTCGCTGGCGTGCGCCGCCGCCGGCCCGACTCCACTTACCTGAAGAACCTGACCCGGGGCATCGGCTGGTGTCAGCGATCCGGTGGCTGCGTGTGCTCCGCCAGCGGCGAGCGCCACGCCGAGAATGCTTGCGGCTCCGGTCACGAGCAGCTTGCTGGATGTCTTCATCATGTTCTTGAACCCTTCGTTACAACGTCCCGGTTCCGGGCCGCGGTCATCACTGTCTCAGCGCGGTATGAGGTGACCGCGAGAGCCAGATGAGAGAGTTCTCATTCCGGACGGGCGCGATAGGGGATCGGTCGTCAGGGAGACTCAGGCTGGTCCAGGTCGCCGGTCGGCACTCCGGCCGGGAACGCGGAGGCCCATATCCGCTCTCGTTCCGCCGGCCCGGGGCGTTCGAATGCCACGATGAAACGGATGCGGCGGGTGAATGCAGGGTCGAGGTTGCTTGGCTTGCTGGTCGCCAGGATCGAGAGGCCGTGGTACGCCTCGAGAAGCTGCATCACGCGGCCGGCTTCGCCGCTCTTGTAGCGATTGCGGTCGTCGCCGAGAGAGGTGCGACTGCCGAGCAGGGCGTCCGCCTCGTCGAAGAACAGGATCGTGTCGACCTCTTTGACTGAGCTCAACAATCGGCTGAGATTCTTCTCTGTCTCCCCGATCCACTTGCTGACCACGCTGGACAGGTCGACGCGGTACAACTTCGCGTCCAGGTCGTTGGCCAGCACTTCGGCAGCCGCCTTCTTGTCCGCGTCGCTCTCGCCCGTGAAGATCGCGACCATGCCGTGGCGCGCTTCGGAGCCCTGCGCTCCCGCCGATCCTCCGCGTTCACTCTGGTTTTCGCGTGCTTGCGATGCGAGAGTCCGCAGGAGTCGCAGCGTCTCGTCGGCGAGCATCACGTTGTCCCATGTCGCCACAGTGTTGACGCGCTTGGGCATCGACTCCTGAGGTATGTGGCGGGACTCCATGCGACCATTCCACCATCGCGAAGCCCTGTCGGCAGGGCTTCGGCAAATCCGGCGAGGACCTACGCCTCTTCTGCCAGCTCGGTCAAAGGGACCGAGGGGTCTGCGAGGCGATCGAGGTTGACGGCTTTATCGCTGCGGATGAGCGCCTTGATGCCGTCGCCCTGGTCCCAGACGTTGGCGTTCATCCCGGCCAGGACGCGCCCGTTCTTGAGCCAGAAGGCGAGGAACTCTCGTCCCGCCACGTCACCGCGAACCACGACCTGGTCCCAGTCTGCGGCGAGGCCGTTGTACTCCATACCGAGGTCGTACTGGTCCGAGTAGAAGTAGGGGAGCTTCGCGTATGCCGTGCCCTGACCGAGCATGTTGCGCGCCGCGGTCTGACCCTGGTTGAGGGCGTTGGCCCAGTGCTCCATTCGAATTCGCTTCTGGTACATGGGATTCCACGTCGAGGCGACATCGCCGGCAGCAAAGACGTCAGCCGCGCTGGTGCGCAGGAACTCATCGACGACGATGCCGTTCTCAACGTCCAGCCCGGCGTCCCTCGCCAGCTCGTCTCGGGGCGATGCACCGACTCCCACGACAACGACGTCGCCCTCGATCAACGAGCCGTCCTTCGTTCGAACGCCTTGCGCAGCAACGGTTCCCGCTATCGCCTCGACCTGCGTGGACAGGTGAAGGGCGACTCCGTGCTCGGCGTGCAGGTCGCGGTAGACGCCGCCGATCTCCTGTCCCAGAACCCGCTCGAGCGGAACCGTATCGGGGGCGACGATCGCAACCTCGGCGCCCAGCTGGCGGGCGGATGCGGCAACTTCGGAGCCGATCCAGCCGGCGCCGATGACCACAACACGGCTGGCTGTTCCGATCGCGGCGCGCAGAGCATCCGAGTCGCCCATGTCGCGCAGGTATCGCACCCCCGGCAGGTCCGCGCCCGGCAGTGGAAGGCGCCGCGGGACTGCGCCCGTGGACAGGAGGAGCCGGCTGTACGGCATACGGCTGCCGCTCTTCATGGTCAGCTCGTGCAAAGCGGGGTTGAAGGATGTGACCTGTGTCCCGGTCAACAGCTCGATGTTGTTGTTGGCGTAGAAGCCTTCGTCGTGGACGTAGAGCTTGGCGGCAGGCTTTTCCCCGCGAAGGTAGTCCTTGGACAGCAGGGGACGCTCGTAGGGGCGTTCGGCCTCCTCGCCGATCAGCACTACCCGGCCCTCGAAGCCCTCGACGCGGAGCGTCTCGGCTGCTTTGGCTCCGGCCAAGCTCGCGCCGATAATGACGAAGGTCTGTTCCGAGGCCATCAATGACCCCTGGTGAGGGCGAAGAACTCCTGTCGCGAGCGCGCGTCATCGCGAAGGGCGCCGTGGACCGATGACGTGATGGTCGTCGAGCCACTGGCCTGGACCCCACGCATGGACATGCACATGTGCTCAGCCTCGATCACCACGCCGACTCCCTTGGGGGCGAGGTTTTCCTGAAGCCAGTTCGCGACCTGAACGGTGAGCCGCTCCTGCACCTGGAGGTCTCGGGCGAACAGCTCGACCACGCGCGCCAGCTTGGACAGGCCAAGGATGCGCTCGCCGGGCAGGTAGCCGACGTGAGCGACCCCGGTGAACGGCAACATGTGGTGCTCACACAGTGAGTGCACCGGGATGTTCCTGGCCAGCACCAGCTCGTCGTAGTGCTCGTCGTTAGGGACGGTCGTGAGGTCGAACTCACGTGGTGTCAGCATCTCGGTGAAGGCCTCAGCGACTCGACGGGGGGTGTCCGCCAGGTGAGTTGAGGCGGGATCGCGGCCAAGCGCGCGGAGCAGGTCGCGGACTGCCCGTTCAGCGGCCGGCAGGTTGATCTTCTCGCGGTCGTGGACGACCCTGAGCCGCCGGCTGACATCGTGGGCACGGTCCTCGACTGCTCTCACCGGGACCTCTACGGCCGGGTGTTCGAGCTTGGCGATGCTCATCTTGATCCCTTCTAAAAACGTGATACGTTGACATTAGAAGATCGAGTGGGGCCTCGTCAACAGGTGACTCGGTGTAAGGATGTAAGGCATGGCGCCAGGAATGCATTCCGCGCCCCTTGGCCGGGCCGCTCGTGAGGTGATTGCGGATGTCTCGGCCGTGGCGAGTCTCGATGAGCCCACCCGGCGGCGCATCTATGACCACGTTGGCGCGCAGGAGGCCCCGGTCAGCCGCGACGACGTGGCGGTCGCACTTGACGTCCCGAGGCGCGCGGCTGCCTTCCATCTCGACCGCCTGGCAGAGCTGGGGTTGCTCGCGGTCTCGTATGGACGCCGTACCGGACGCACCGGCCCGGGCGCCGGCCGCCCAGCCAAGCTGTATCAGCGTTCGACTCGCGACGTTGCGGTCTCGCTGCCCCCCCGTGACTACGATCTCGCGGGGAGGCTCCTTGCCGGAGCCATGGCCGAGGCCCAGCAAACGGGTGAGCGCCCTCGTGAGGTACTTGGTCGGCAGGCACGTGACCTCGGTCGATCCATGGCAGCCATGGCGCACGAGCGGTCCGGCAGGCCGGCTGACCTGGGCGCGACCAGCATCCTCGTGGGCCTGCTCGAGGACCACGGCTTCGAGCCCCGGTCCGCGGCCGGCGACATCATCCTTCACAACTGCCCGTTCCACGCCCTTGCCCAGGAGCAGGCCGAACTGGTCTGCGGTATGAACCTCCAGCTGCTCGTGGGTGTCCTGGAGGGTCTCGGCACGACAGGGCTTCAGGCGCGACTTGAACCGGGCCACGCAGGTTGCTGCGTCCGGCTGGAGCAGAGCCGTGTCGTTACCAATTTGTGATGAATCGGGGCCGACGGAGGCCCGTGCGGATCGCCGGAGGGCTGACCTGCAGAAAAACATGGCTGTCATTCGATGACTCCACGCGATATCTGCTGTTTCCGGCGGCACTTTGTGTGGTATTCGTGTGACTGGTGTTCCCAGAGTGGTTTCTCGGCTCTACGCTGAAATGACGGTTGTCCATCGAAAGGCGTACTCCGTGCCGAGCACCCGCGCGCACATCCGGTTCCAGGTGGTCATTGCGACTGGTACCGCGCTGGCGCTTGCCGTGACCCTTCCCGGACTCACCGCTCACGCAGATCCCGTCTACCCCTCCGCTGGTCAGGTCAAGGCCGCCCAGGCGGCAGTCGGGGACAAGGCCGCCCAGATCTCTGTCATCGAGGGCCAACTCAAGGCGTCCAACGCGCGCCTGCAGGAAGTGCAGTCAGCCGCCGAGGTGGCTGCAGAGAGGTACAACTTGGCGCGCGAGCTGCTCCGACAAGCCACCGACGCGGCGAAGGCCGCCGGCGAGCGGGCTGCGGCAGCGCAGGAGATTGCTGACATCGCCTCGAACAAGCTGGGGCAGTTTGCCGCCGCGACCTACATGCAGGGAGGGAACCTCGGGCAGCTCGAGGCGTTCCTGTCCAGCAAGGGTCCCCAGGACGTCCTGGACCGTGCCGCCGGCGTCCAGCTCATCACCGACATTCGCAACCAGGTCATGCAGGATGCTGACGCCTCTTCCGTGGTGGCCGGCGTCCTTCGGCGCCAGGCGGCCCAGGCGCAGGCGCAGCAGCTGGCCGCGGCACAGGCAGCCGAGGACGCGAGGGTTTCGGCCCAGGCTCAGGTGGACGTGGCCACGGCCGAGACCGCGAGGATCCAGAAGCAGCAGGGCGCGATGATCGCCCAGCTTGCGACCCTGCGGAACACCTCGGTCACGCTCGAGCGACAGCGGCAGGCCGGGCTCAAGGCCGAGGCCGAGCGCCGCGCCGCCGCGGCAGCCAAGGCTCGCGCCGAAGCCAAGGCACGAACTGCAGCCAAGGCACGCGCTGCAGCCAAGGCGCGTGCGGACGCGGAGGCTCGTGCGGCCAGGGATGCAGCCAATCGTGCTCCCGCGCCCGCGCCGGACTCGTCGTCCTCTAGCCCTAACCCTGGCCCTGTCAGCGGTAGCGTGTCCGCCGTCATCGCCTTCGCCCAAGCCCAGATCGGCAAGCCGTATGAGTGGGGCGCTGCCGGTCCGGGCACCTGGGACTGCTCAGGTCTGACCATGGTGGCCTGGGCCCAGGCAGGAGTGAGCCTCACGCACTACACCGGGTGGCAGTGGGCCGAGACCCGTCGGGTGCCGCTCAGCGCCCTGCAGCCCGGTGACCTGGTCTTCTATGGTGACTCCGGCGCGACCAGCCACCACGTGGGTCTCTACGTCGGCGGCGGTCAGATGATCGAGGCACCGGAAACGGGCAAGAACGTGCGATACGCCTCAATCTGGCGCATTGACATCGTCTCGGAGGCGGGCCGCCCGTAACCGAGCGCCCGTAACCGAGCACCTCGAGCGAGCGCCCCTCACCGAACGCCTGTCACCGAGCGGTTCCACCTCAGTGAGGTGCATCCTCAGTGAGGTGCGGCCCAGCGACTCGTGGTCATTCCCGCTTCGGTCGCGCGACTGATGGCCTCCAGGATGACCTTCTCGGCCTCGTCGCGGCCACCCCAGTGAGCGCCTTCGACGGACTTGCCGGGCTCCAGGTCCTTGTAGGTCTCGAAGAAGTGCTGGATCTCGAGCCGGTCGAACGCGCTGACGTCCTCGAGGTCGGTGATGTGGGCCACCCGGGGGTCGTGAGCGGGCACCATCAGGATCTTGTCGTCGCCGCCGGCCTCGTCGGTCATGTGGAACAGGCCGATCGCCCGCGCGCCGACCAGACACCCTGGGAACGTCGGCTCCTCGAGCAGGACGAGAGCGTCCAGAGGGTCGCCATCCTCGCCCAACGTGTCCTCGATGTATCCGTAGTCGGCCGGGTAGCGCGTGGAGGTGAACAACAACCGGTCGAGTCTGATGCGACCGGTCGCGTGGTCCACCTCGTACTTGTTGCGGTGTCCCTTGGGGATCTCGATCGTGACGTCATACTCCACAGCGGTGCCCTTCGATGGGGATTGGCTTAGGCTCGCTCGTAAGTGTCGCGTATCCCAGCCGAATCACGAACAGGGGGACTTTGTGCGCTCCGTCTCCAGGGGTCTCGCCGCCCTTGGCGTCCTCCTCGTGGCTGGCGGCTTCTACCTCACGGCGGATGTCTACGACGTGGTCCCCGGCGTGTTCACCCTTGATCGGGCTCTCTCACACAGCGCTACGCCGATCCTCCCGTCCGTCACACCGACGGCCTCTCCCTCCCGGACGGTCACCGCGGTGCCGATCCCGTCGGTGGCCGGCTCCGTCGCAGCACCCCTGCTCACTGTCGCCGAGACGGCGCCGATCCCGACCAAGGCCGGTCTGGCTGCCGCTCTGGCCCGCGCCCTGGCCGACGCCGGGCTTGGTTCGTCGGTGGGCCTGACCGTCCGAGATGCCCACACCGGGGCTCACCTGCTCGACGTCTCGGCCCAGGTGCCACGGACCCCGGCCTCGACGGTCAAGCTGCTCACCGCGACTGCCATCGTGACGACGCTGGACCCGGCGCTGACGTTCTCGACCAGGGTGGTGCTCGGTGCCACCGCCGGCCAGGTCACCGACGTGATCCTCGTCGCGGGCGGTGACACCCTGCTCAGCCCGGGCAAGGGCAACCCCTTGGCCGTGGCTGGTCGGGCCGGGCTCGTCGATCTGGCCGATCAGACTTCGCAGACGCTCAAGGCCCAAGGCATCACCAGCGTCAGGTTGCGCATCGACGAGCGATACGCCTCGGGCCCCAGGTTCGCGCCGGGGTGGTTGCGCGCGGACATCAGCCAGGGCTTGACCGGCCCGGTCGCCATGCTCGGGCTCTCGACCCTGCAGCCGCGCCCGGGTACGAGTGCGTTCACCGATCCCGCGTTGAGCACTGCCCAAGACTTTCGCACGGCGCTTGCCGCACGTGGCGTCACCGTGGCCCCGGCCATCGGCTGGGAGGCTTCGCCCAAGGGAGCGCGAGAGCTTGGCGTGGTTCGTTCGGCACCGTTGTCCGACGTCCTTGCCCTGGCTCTGGCGACCAGTGACAACGCCCTGACCGAGTCACTGGCCCGTCAGGCGGCCACCAAGGCGGGCAGGCCCACCTCGTTCACCGCAGTCGCCGCATGGGTCAAGGAGAAGGTCGCGGCGAAGGGGGTCCATATTGAGGGCGTCACGCTGATCGACTCCAGCGGACTGTCCGGAGGCGCCCTCATCACGGCGCGTGCGCTGGGAGACGTTCTTGCTCTTGCTGCCGGAGGCAAGGATCCGGCCCTCCAGCAGATCGTGGCCCAGCTTCCGGTCGCCGGTCTGAGCGGGACGTTGGCGGACCGGTTCCTTTCGGGCTCGGCGCACTCTGCCGCAGGGGTCGTCCGAGCCAAGACCGGCACGTTGACCGGTGCCAGCGCCCTTGCCGGGACGGTCGTGGACAGAGACGGCAGGTTGCTGGTGTTCGCCATCCTGGCGGACAGGATCCCGGCCGGTGTGGGAACGCTGACCGCGCGGGCGGCGTTGGATCGGTTTGTGGCGACGCTCGCATCGTGCGGGTGCGGCTGAGGCGCAGGAGGATAGGGGAATCGTGACGTCACCGGATGCGGCCTCGCAGCCACCAAGGGAGATCCACACCAGCGGCTACGTCGACTGGGCGTTCGCCAAGGCCACGGGCCGGCGCATGGTCGCGGCGGGCCCCAAGGTCACCTCCGCCCAGGCCAATGAGATCGTCAGCGCCCTCCGCTCGGCCGCTGAACGATCTCGTGGACCGGTCGCCGAGACGGCCCGGATGCACTCACCGGCCGGCAGCAGCCCGGTTCTGATCGTGGATCGTCCAGGCTGGATCGACGCCAACGTGGACTCGCTACAATCCATGCTCGAGCCGGTGCTCGCCGCCATGCTCGCCAAGCGCAAGACCCCGGCGCAGCCCCCGTCGAACCTGGCCCTGGAGGTCGGTGGCAAGGTCACCGGCGCCGAGGCGGGTGCGCTCATGTCCTTCCTGTCGAGCAAGATCCTGGGTCAGTACGACCTCGCGCCCGATGCGACGCCCCGCCTGCTGCTCGTGGCGCCCAACGTGCTGCACACCGAGGCCGAGATCGGCGTCAACCCAGCCGACTTCCGGCTCTGGGTCTGCCTGCACGAGGAGACCCACCGCGTGCAGTTCACGGCGGTGCCGTGGCTGCGCCAGCACCTGATCGACTCGGCCCGTCAGCTCTCGCTGGATCTCGCGCCCGACCCCGAGCAGCTCGGCCTGAAGCTCCAGCAGCTCGCCCAGAACCTTCCTGACGCGCTCCGGAGCGGCGGCAACGGCCTGACCGACATCTTCGCCACACCCGAACAACGCGCCCAGATCGCCAAGGTCACCGCCATCATGGCGCTGCTCGAAGGTCACGCCGACGTCGTGATGGACGACGTCGGGCCGGCCATCGTGCCGAGCGTCGAGCACATCCGGTCACGGTTCCAGCAACGACGCAAGGACGTCAGCGGCGTCGACAAGATCCTGCGCAGACTGCTGGGGCTCGAGGCCAAGCTGCGCCAGTACCGCGACGGTGCGCTGTTCGTCCGCGCGGTGACGAACAAGGTCGGCACCGACGGCTTCAACGCGGTATGGACCTCCCCCGAGACCTTGCCGCTGCCCGAAGAGATCGAGAGCCCCGCGATCTGGGTCCGTCGCGTCCACGGATGATCGGCGTCGACAGGTGACCGGACCGCATCCCGCCATCGCCGCCACGCGCGTGGCCGTGCGACCGGCGCTCGCACAGATCGAGCAGACCACACCGGGCGGCCTGGTGCTCGTCGCCTGCAGCGGTGGCGCGGACTCCCTTGCGCTCGCGGCGGCTGTGGCTTTCGAGGCGCCCCGGGCCGGGCTGACCGCCGGAGCCGTGATTGTCGACCACGGTCTGCAGGAGGGCTCGCTGGCGGTCGCCGACCGAGCCGCGGACCAGTGCCGGCGTCTGCTCTCGCTCGACCCCGTCGAGGTTGTCACGGTCCAGGTCGCATCCTCCGGCTCCGGCCCGGAAGCACATGCCAGGGACGCGCGATACCAGGCCTTCGAAGACGTCGCCGAACGGATGGGGGCGGTGGCGGTCATGCTCGGTCACACCCGTGACGACCAGGCCGAGCAGGTGCTGCTGGGCCTCGCCAGGGGCTCCGGCGCCCGCTCACTTTCCGGTATGCCGATGCGCCGCGGTCCGTACGTCCGTCCCCTCCTGGGAGTGGGCAGAGCCATCACCGCCGCCGCCTGTGACGCGGCCGGGCTCACAGCATGGGTGGACCCGCACAACAGCAACCCGGCATACGGACGCGCTCGGGCACGTGTACTGCTGCCCGTCCTTGAGGCCGAGCTCGGGCGCGGAACCGTTGCGGCCCTGGCACGTTCAGCTGATCTGTTGCGTGAGGACGCCGATGCGCTCGACGATCTCGGCGCCCAGGCCCGTGACGAGATGGAGCAGGGTCCCGTCGAGGTTGCGGTGCTCCTGGCGCTGCCTCGGGCCATTCGCACTCGCGTCTGGCGACTTCTCGCGCTCGAGGCGGGGTGTCCGCCAGGGTCGCTCTTTGCGGTTCATGTCGACGCGCTCGACACCCTGCTCACGGGCTGGCGGGGGCAGGGGCCGATCGATCTGCCGGGCCACGTGCAGGGCCGCCGAAGCGGTGGTCGGGTGTTCGTCGCGCCCACTCGTCCGGTTGAATAGGCGACAGACCCGAAGAGACTGATCGCCCGAAGAGAGCCCAAGGAGATGCCGTGGACGCCGCCCATATGGGAGCTGACCTCGAACGTGTGCTGGTCACCGAAGCGCAGATTCAGGTCAGGCTCGGTGAGCTGGCTGCCGACGTCTGGCGCGACTACGAAGGCAAGGACCTCTTGCTCGTGGGTGTTCTCAAGGGTGCGGTGATGGTCATGTCCGACCTGATGCGTGCCCTGCCCGGCACCGCGCCGATGGACTGGATGGCCATCTCGTCCTACGGGTCCGGCACCAAGAGCTCCGGCGTCGTCCGCATCCTCAAGGACCTTGACACCGACATCACTGATCGGCACGTGCTGATCGTCGAGGACATCGTCGACTCGGGTCTGACGCTGAGCTGGATCAGGTCCAACCTCGAGTCCAGGTCGGCAGCGTCGGTGGAGATCCTGACGCTTCTGCGCAAGCCAGGGGCCGCGAAGGTAGAGGTCGACGTCAAGTACGTGGGCTTTGACATCCCCAACGAGTTCGTCGTGGGCTACGGACTGGACTACGCCGAGAAGTTCCGCAACCTGCGCGATGTCGGCACGTTGGCGCCTCACGTCTACTCCTGAGGCGGAACCGGATCGAGATCTGGAACACCAGCACCACGTCGGGCGTTTGACTGGCGAGACTGTTGCGGCTTCCGTGCGGTGTAACGTCGTTATGACCGTTGCCGCACTGGCTCACATCGCGGTTGACATGGCAGAACGAGCAGGAGGGACGGGGCGTGAAGCCCCGCAGATACATGGACTTCAAGCGCATCCTTCGCACCCCGGTCGTCTGGGTCGTGCTCATCTTCGGCATCGGCGTGCTCTGGCTCACCGTCGCCGACTCCAGCAGCTTCGCCCGCATCGACACCTCGGCCGCCGAGAAGCTGATCAACGAAGGCGCTGTGGACTCGGCCAAGTTCGTCGGTGAGGACCAAGTTCAGCTCACCCTCAAGCCGGGCCAGACGTACTCCGACGGAGACAAGGTCAAGGCGGCCGACAAGGTCATGGCCTATTACGTCCCCCAGCGCGGCGAGAGCCTGGTGACGGCCGTCAAGTCGCACATGCCGCCCAAGGGCTACACCGATGACCCGCCCCAGACGAACTGGCTCTTCAGCCTCCTGGCCACCATCATCCCGCTGATCATCGTCCTCGGTCTGTTCTGGTTCCTGATGGGCCAGATGCAAGGTGGCGGCTCCAAGGTCATGCAGTTCGGCAAGAGCAAGGCCAAGCTGGCCAACAAGGACACCCCCAAGGTCACGTTCGCCGATGTCGCGGGCGTGGATGAGGCTGTCGAGGAGCTGCTCGAGATCAAGGAGTTCCTCGCCGAGCCGGCCAAGTTCCTCGCCGTGGGCGCCAAGATCCCCAAGGGCGTCCTGCTCTACGGCCCTCCCGGCACCGGCAAGACCCTGCTGGCGCGCGCTGTCGCGGGCGAGGCTGCCGTGCCGTTCTACTCGATCTCCGGCTCGGACTTCGTCGAGATGTTCGTCGGCGTCGGCGCCTCCCGGGTGCGCGACCTGTTCGAACAGGCCAAGGCCAACGCTCCCGCCATCGTGTTCGTCGACGAGATCGATGCTGTCGGTCGCCACCGTGGTGCAGGCCTCGGCGGTGGCCACGATGAGCGTGAGCAGACGCTCAACCAGCTCCTCGTCGAGATGGACGGCTTCGACGTCAAGACCAACGTCATCCTGATTGCGGCCACCAACCGGCCCGACATCCTTGACCCGGCACTGCTGCGCCCTGGCCGCTTCGATCGTCAGATCGCGGTCGATGCACCCGACATGATCGGCCGCCACCGCATCCTGCAGGTGCATGGCAAGGGCAAGCCGTTGGCCACCGGCGTCGACCTGCTCGCGGTGGCTCGACGGACGCCTGGCTTCACCGGCGCTGACCTGGCCAACGTGCTGAACGAGGCCGCGTTGCTCACCGCGCGAGGCAACAACAAGCTCATCGACGACGAGTCCCTGGACGAGGCGATCGACCGTGTCGTCGCCGGTCCGCAGAAGCGCACCCGGATCATGAGTGCCCGGGAGAAGAAGATCACCGCCTACCACGAGGGCGGGCACGCGGTCGTCGCCTCGGCCATGCTCAACACTGACCCGGTCACGAAGATCACGATCCTGCCGCGCGGTCGGGCTCTTGGTTACACGATGGTCATGCCGCTGGATGACAAGTACTCCACCACGCGCAACGAGATCCTCGACCAGCTGGCCTTCGCCCTGGGCGGCCGGGTCGCCGAGGAGATGATCTTCCACGACCCGACGACGGGCGCCGGCAACGACATCGAGAAGGTCACCACCCTGGCCCGACGCATGGTGACGCAGTACGGCATGAGTGAGCGCATCGGCGCCATCAAGCTCGGTCAGGATGGCAGTGGTGAGGTCTTCCTCGGTCGGGACATGGGCCATCAGCGCGACTACTCAGAGGCAGTGGCCGGCGTGGTCGACGAAGAGATCCGTCGCCTGATCGAGGCCGCCCACGACGAGGCTTGGCATGCGCTGAATGACAATCGTCATATTCTCGACGCCCTGGTGCTCGAGCTGCTCGAGAAAGAGACCCTGGGCAAGGACCAGCTCGCCGTCATCTTTGCGGACATCGTCAAGCGCCCGGCTCGGCCGGTCTGGCTGTCCAGCGACCGTCGGCACGTCAGCGACCAGCCGCCGGTTCAGACGCCAGCCGAAGTCGCCGCTGCCAATGGGTCGACGCCCGCAGACGTGCAGGACGTGACCGTCGCCGTGGAACCGGCCCTCGAGGAACACCCCGCGACGGCCGTCATCGAGGTCCCAGAGGGCGGCCATGTCGACCCCAGCTCCGATTGACCTGGAGCGTGCTGAGCGCGCGGTTCGCGAGATCCTGCTCGCGATCGGTGAGGACCCCGACCGTGAGGGGCTGAAAGAAACGCCTGGGCGCGTGGCCAGGTCCTACGTCGAGATCTTCGCAGGCATGGCGCAACGACCGGAGGATGTTCTCACGACCACCTTCGAGCTCGGTCACGATGAGCTCATCCTCGTGCGCAACATCGAGGTGTACAGCACCTGCGAGCACCATCTCGTGCCCTTCCACGGCGTCGCTCACGTGGGCTACATCCCCGGCCGAGATGGGCGGGTGACAGGCCTGTCCAAGCTGGCGCGACTGGTCGATGTCTACGCACGTCGGCCGCAGGTCCAGGAGCGGATGACCTCTCAGATCGCGGACGCGCTGCTTGAGCACCTCAAACCCGTGGGCGTCCTGGTTGTCATCGAGTGCGAGCATCTGTGTATGTCGATGCGCGGCGTCCGCAGGCCGGGCTCGCGGACCATCACGTCGGCCGTGCGCGGCCAGCTGCGTGATCCTGCGACCCGGGCAGAGGCGATGGCTCTGGTGCTTGGGGGCAGCCGGTGAGCGATCGCGCTCCATCGCGCAGGTCCTCACAGGCAGCATCACTTCTGGGCGGCTTCGCCAAGCGTCGTTCACGGGCCCCCGCCGTCGTGGGCGCGCTCACCTACCTGATCGGCTTTGGCGACATCCTCTCCGGGCTGGAGCGTGGTTGGCGACATCGGCTGCATCCCCTGACCGATCTGCTGCCGGGTGCCGTGGCCGCGGCTTCTGCGGCGACGGTTGTGTCCGGCATATTGCTGCTGCTACTGGCGCATGGGCTGAGGCGGCGCAAGCGACGGGCCTGGCGGGCAGCGTTGACCCTGTTGACGGTGAGTGTCGTCCTGCATGCGGTCAAGTTCGAGCTCATCCCGGTCGCGATGTCGTTGGCGGTGCTGATCGCCCTGATCGCCTACCGCGCGGAGTTCCGGGCGCTGGGTGACCCCACGACCCGCTGGCGGGCGGTCCGTACGTTCTTCGTCCTCACGGCTGCGAGCCTCGTCGTCGGTGTGCTGATGGTGACCTTGATGCGCCATCGCGTATTGGGGGGGCCGCCCAGCTGGTGGGACATCGTCCAGGAGGTATTCAGCGGACTGTTGGGCCTCAATGGCCCGCTGGTCTTCAGCGATGAGCGCGCCGCGGACGTCGCGGGCGCCGTGCTGCTCGGGCTGGGTCTGATGACGATCCTGACGACTATCTATCTCGCCCTTCGCCCTCAGGAGCCGCGCCCGCAGCTGACCGATGCTGAAGAAGCGACCATGCGGATCCTGCTCGAGCGCAACCCTGACTCCCTGGGGTACTTCAACCTGCGTCGGGACAAGAGCGTGGTCTGGTCCGACTCGGGCAAAGCCGCGATCGCCTATCGCGTCGTCACTGGTGTGATGCTGGCCAGTGGTGACCCGATGGGGGACCCAGAGGCCTGGCCCGGCGCGATCACCAACTTCCTGGCCGAGGCCGAGCTGCACGCCTGGACGCCTGCGGTGATCGGCTGTTCGGAGCGGGCGGGCCACATCTGGTGTCGGGCGACCGGTTTCAGCGCGCTGGAGCTCGGTGACGAGGCCGTGGTGGACGTGGCAGCGTTCTCCCTCGATGGCCGGCCGATGCGCAACGTCAGGCAGATGGTCAAGCGCATCGAGAGAGCCGGCTACGCGACGGAGGTTCTGCGCGCCTCCAACGTCTCCGAGGGCGAGCGGCGCCGCGCTCTCGTGGATGCCGACGCCTGGCGGGGAACTGAGACCGAGCGTGGCTTTTCGATGGCCCTGGGCAGGCTGGTGGACCCTGCAGACCCCGATTGCGTTTTCGTGGTGGCCCGTCAGGATGGCGTCATGCGCGCGTTCCTTCAGTTCGTGCCCTGGGGTCCCGACGGGATGTCCCTGGATCTCATGCGCCGCGATCGCACCGCTGATGCCGGCGTGAACGAGCTGCTCATCGTGGACGCGCTGAGGGCGTGCCACGAGCTCGGGGTCGACCACGTCTCCCTCAACTTTGCGGCCTTTCGGTCGACCCTGGAACGCGGAGAGCGGCTGGGCGCCGGACCGTTTCTGCGAGGGTGGCGCGGGGTGCTGTTGTTTGCCTCTCGCTGGTTCCAGATCGAGAGCCTGTATCGGTTCAACGCCAAGTTCCAGCCGACCTGGGTGCCGCGCTTCGTCGTCTATCCGGCCACGCGCGACCTCCCCCGGATCACCGTCGCCGCACTCGAGGCCGAGGCCTTCCTCACCTGGCCGCACCTGCGCCGGTTCAGCGGAGCGTGATCATGCGCACCCTCGTCATGGGCGTTGTCAACGTCACCCCCGACTCTTTCAGCGACGGGGGCCGGTGGTTCACCCCCGAGGCCGGGATCGCCCACGGTCTGGAGCTGCTGGAGCAGGGCGCCGACATGCTGGACGTGGGCGGCGAGTCCACTCGCCCGGGCGCCATCCGGACCACCGAGGACGAAGAGCTGCGCCGGGTGATCCCCGTGATCCGTGAGCTGGCCCGCAGCGGGGCCAGGGTCTCCATCGACACCATGAGGGCGGCCGTCGCCGCCCAGGCTGTTGAGGCGGGTGCCTCCATCGTGAACGACGTCAGCGGAGGCCTGGCGGACCCAGACATGGCGCGGGTGGTCGCCGCCATGCAGGTGCCGTTCGTTGTCATGCACTGGCGTGGTCACAGCGCCACCATGCAGAGCCGTGCGTCGTATGACGACGTGGTCTCAGACGTATGTCGCTCGCTGACCGAGCGGGTGACCGACCTCTGCGGTCAGGGTGTGGGACGGGACCAGCTGATCCTCGACCCGGGGTTCGGCTTCGCCAAGCTGGCCGAGCACAACTGGTCATTGCTGGCGCATCTGGATGTGGTGCAGGCGCTGGGCTTCCCTGTGCTGGTGGGAACGTCGCGCAAGACGTTCCTGGGCCGCCTGGGTGTTCCAGAGGGTGCCGAGAGTCGCCCTCCTGCGCAGCGAGATGCGGCAACCGCCGCGACCACAGTGATTGCGGGACTCGCCGGAGCCTGGGCCGTGCGTGTCCACGACGTGGCCTCGAGTGTCGACGCGCTTCGCGTGGTCGAGGCAATGGAGGCAGCTCGATGACGGATCGCATTGTCCTGCAAGGGGTCTCGGCTCATGGCTTCCACGGGGTCCTCGACTTCGAGAAGACCCAGGGTCAGGATTTCGTCGTTGACGTGGCTCTCGACGTTGATCTGCGCCGCGCCGGTCGCACCGATCTCCTCGCGCACACCGTCAGCTATGCAGAGGTGGCCGCCGACATCGTGGGACTGATCACCGGGCCGTCGCTGGACCTGATCGAGAGCCTGGCTGAGCAGATCGCCGCGGCTGCACTTCGGCGCCCGCTGGTTCAGGCCGTCGAGGTGACGGTTCACAAACCACAGGCCCCCGTGGGGGTGCCGTTCGGCGACGTTCTGGTGAAGGTCGAGCGTCATCGCGACGAACGGGTCGTGATCGCCCTTGGCGCCAACCTCGGCGCGGTGCGGCCAACCCTCGAGGCCGCGGTTCGAGCGCTTGCCGATGTTGACGGCCTGCGCATCACCTCGGTTTCTGACCTGTTCGAGACTGATCCGGTAGGAGGTCCCGACCAGCCTGTCTATCTCAACGCCGTCGTCCTGGCCCGGACCCGGTTGGCGCCTTTCACGTTGCTCACTGAGCTGCATGCGATCGAGGCCGACCACGGTCGGGTTCGCGAAACCCATTGGGGTGCAAGGAGTCTGGACCTTGACCTCATTCAGTACGGCGACCCCGGGTCCGGTTCGGAGCTGTTGAGCCAGGATCCGGAGCTGATGCTGCCGCATCCCCGCGCACACGAGCGGGCCTTCGTTCTCGCACCGTGGTTCGCCGTCCACGCAGAGGCGCAGCTCCGCGTCGGTGAGGCGCTTGTCCCGGTGAGTGAGCTGCTCGAGCGGGCGGATCAGGATGGCATACGGCCTGGCCCGCAGTGGAGGCCGTCATGGTGAAGGACGGCCGTGGTGTCTCGATCCGGCTCGTGCTGCTTTTCGGGTTGGCCGTCGCCGCGATCGCCTACCCAGGGTTGCGGGTCTGGACCGGACGGGGTCATGAGCTGCCCCCTGCATCCTGGGGTGCGGTCATCGTCCTGGTGTTCATGGCCGGCGGCGTCTTCTTCGCCGGCCTGCCGATTCGTCGTTTCCTTCGCGGACAGGCCAAGAAACCGCTCAACCCGCTGCGGGCCATGCGCACGCTGGTGCTGGCGCAAGCGGCGGCTCTGACCGGTGCGATGGTGGCCGGCTGGTACCTCGCGCAAGTGGTTTCGCTGCTTCCGAACCTCGATATCGACTCGGTCCGTGCGGTCGCGATCCGGCTAGGCGCGCTGTCGGCTGCCGCAGTCCTGATGGCGATCGCCGGGCTGGTCGCTCAGGCGATGTGCCGGATCGACGGGGGCGGCAAAGGCGAGGACACGGACGCGGACGACGGAGACGACGGCACCGACCTCATCCACTGACGACCTCATCCACTGACCGAACACCTGCGAACGACCGTTTGTGGCGGTGTCTGGAGTCGAAATGGTCGATGGGAGGTGTTCGGTGGCCTCCTACTTGTCGACGTCTCCGACGACGAAGAACATCGAGCCCAGGATCGAGACCATGTCCGAGATGAGATTGCCTGGCAGGACGGCCGACAGCACGGCGACGTTGTTGAAAGACGCCGAGCGCAGCTTGAGCCGCCACGGAGTCTTCTCGCCCCGCGATACGAGGTAGTAGCCGTTGAAGCCCAGCGGGTTCTCCGTCTGGGTGTAAAGGTGGCCTTCGGGCACCTTCAGCACCTTGGGCAGCTTGCCGTTGATCGGTCCCTGGGGAAGTGACCCGAGGACCGTCAGGCAGTGCTCGGCCAGATCAAGACTCACGTGGACCTGCTCCAGCAGGCATTCAAGCCGCGCCAGCGCATCGCCTTCGGTGCGGGTGACGACTCGACCTGGGCCACCCTCGACGAACAGCTCGCCATAGGCCAGGTACGGCTCGTCGCGACGAAGGTCCATGTCGACGCCTGAGGCGCGCGCGATCGGGCCCGAAACACCGTATTCAGCAATCATCTCCGGAGTCAGAACCCCCACACCGCGGGCGCGGGCGTGGATGATCTCGTTGCCGACGAGCAGGCTCTCGAGGTCGGGCAGACGGCCCCGCACGGTCTTTATTGCCGCTTCGGCTCGCCCCAGCCAACCAGCGGGCAGGTCAGCCTTGAGGCCGCCGACCTGGTTGAACATGAGGTGCATCCGCCCGCCGGTGGCCTCTTCGAGCACCGCCTGAAGCTCTTCGCGCTCGCGGAACGAGTAGAAGATCGGGGTGATGGCACCCAGCTCGAGGGGGTAGGAGCCGAGGAAAACCAGGTGGCTCATGACGCGGGTGAGCTCGGACAGCAGGGTGCGGATCCAGGTGGCCCTCACGGGCACCTCCATGCCGAGCATGGCCTCGACCCCTAGAACCACACCGAGCTCGTTGGCGAACCCCGATAGCCAGTCGTGGCGGTTGGCCAGCGCCATGATCTGCCGGTAGTCGCGCACCTCGAACAGCTTCTCGGCACCGCGGTGCATGTAGCCCACGATCGGCTCGGCGCTGACGATGCGCTCGCCGTCCACGACCAGGCGAAGTCGGAGCACGCCGTGGGTCGCAGGGTGTTGTGGCCCGATGTTGAGCACCATGTCGGTCGTGGCGAGCGCTCCGGCGCCGGTTCCAACAGTGAGTTCTCGCGGCATGGTCGGCGTCGTCATACCGGTCAGTCTGGCACGAGCGCAATCTCGCGCTGAGGGCGGCGACCGATCAGCAGGGAGCGTCGTTCTGGGCCTGGGTGACCTGGCCCTTGGGGTCGAGGGTCAGCAGGATGACGTCTTCAGGGCTCTTGAGCCTTGCGAACTCCTCCAGTGTCGAGGATCGCTGCTGCGCGGGCTGGTCGATGGCGACGCAGTGGGTGTAGGTGAAGATCGCTCCGTCGACGACGGGGATGCGGAACGTGGTCCTGCTGTTCTGGTTCTCGAAGCGCGCATCGGAGTGGATGCCCATGGGGACGCCCTTGGCCGCAACTACGGAGTCCTTGACCCCTCGCGTGGTCCAGCGGTCAAAGATGAGGACAGGGACCCCGCCGTCCTGCACCACCTTGACGATGGTTCCCAGGTCGAACTTGCGGCCGGCGTCATCGTTCTTGGGGGGGCCGGTCTCGCTGGTACTTGGCGCGCCGGTTGCCGTCACCGCTGGCTTGGCTGTCACGGTCACCGCAGGATCGGGCCCCGTCGAGGAGCCACCGGCGCAGCCGGTCAGCAGGGCCACGGTCATCGATGCACAGAGCGCGGCCGTCAAGCGGCGGATGGGGAGCCTGAAGTCGATGATGGTCATATGGGGCGTCATCCTCTCACCGCGACTGGGAGAACGCCCACATGAAGTCGCCGAGTCCGCCCTTGGCCGTCAGCGCCACTGCTGCGGAGGCGGTGCTCAGGCCCTGCAGGTATGCCATCGGGTCGCTGCGTGACAGCTCGTGTGGCGGGGTCTGGCCACTGACTCCCAGCTGCCGCAACGCCGTGCGCTGGTCCATGAGCTGGTCGTGGGTGAGGGAGTCCATGGCCACGTGGGCGGTCAGGTCGCAGGATCCGTCAGGCATGGGCAGCACCTGACGCCCTTGCCGGAAGCCCGTCAGGGTGCCCATCGCGGGGCGTAAGTCGATGGTGTGGCCGTAGTCGACCGCGACCGCGAGACCGGATGCGAGACGGGCCAGCAGGTTGTCCCAAGCGGTGTCACGCGTCCCGCCGATCTCGACGCGATCACCGGGCTCGAGACGGTCAAGAGGCCAGAACCACTGACACCACTCACGATCGGGACCTGACACGACCTCGCCATGTTGTTCTGCTCCGGACGCGACGTTCACGAGGACCTCCCTGAGCTCCCCGTTCTCGTCCATCTCGGCGATCGGGCAGGGCACCACATCGAGCCACTCGTTGGCGAAGATCAGGGTGCCGCTCAGTCCGTCGAGGTCGTCGGGGAGCCGTTCGCCCCCGGGAGATCGAATCCACCCGATGGGTTCACTGAGCTCGGGCCGTTCCACCACATCGACCCCGATGCAGTGCACGTGAGGGCCAAGTCGGTGGACATGTTCGAGCAGCTCGCCACGGCCACATCCCATGTCCACGAAGGTGTCGAGGCCCTGCTGGTCCATGAGCTTCAACAGGGCTCGGGCCAATATCTCGCCGATCTGCGGGATCCCCTGCGTTGCGGTCGAGAAGTGCCCAGCGGGTCCCGTCGCCTGGCGATAGAACCCGTTCTCGCCATAGAGAGCCTGATCCCACGCCTGCTTCCACGGAGTCCACGTCACGGGCTGAACGCTACGTGGTTCACGAACGCGCTAGCGTTTCCGGAGTGAGTGACCTGAATGCGGCGACGCAGCGACCCGCTCGGCTGGACGTCGGAATCGTCGGTACCGGCCGAGTCGGTGCCGTGCTCGGCGCAGCCCTGCTCCAGGCGGGGCACCGCCTCGTGGCCGTCTCGGGCGTCAGCGAGCAGTCCCGGGCGCGCGCGGCCGCCCTGCTGCCCGGCATACCGTTCACATCCGTCGAGGAGGTCGTCAGGCGGGCCGAGCTGGTCCTTCTGACCGTCCCCGACGACGCGCTGCCCGATCTGATCGCTGGGTTGAGTGCGACCGGCTCCTGGCAAGCCGGACAGATCGTGGTGCACACCTCGGGTCGCTACGGCATCGCGGTCTTTGACGCAGCGGCCGGTCATCACGTGCTGGGGCTGGCCCTGCATCCGGTGATGACGTTCACCGGCACGTCGATGGACCTGGTCCGGCTGGCCGACTGCTGCTTCGGCATCACGGCACCAGAGGCCTTGCGCCCCGTTGCTGAGGCGCTCGTGGTCGAGATGGGCGCAGAGCCGGTGTGGATCGACGAAGACAACCGTCCGATGTACCACGCGGGGCTCGCGCACGGCGCCAATCACCTCGTGACGCTGGTGGCGCAGGCCATGCAGATCGTCGGCTCGGCCGGGGTTCAGGACCCCCAGCGGCTCATCGCACCCCTGCTGCAGGCGGCACTGGACAACGTGCTCAGGCTCGGTGACGGTGCTCTCACCGGGCCGGTTGCCCGCGGTGATGCGGGTACGGTTGCGGCGCACCTTGCACAACTGACCGAGCAGACTCCCGATATCCGCCCGACCTACGTCGCGCTGGCCCGAGCGACCGCAGAGAGGGCGCTCGCCAGCGGGCGACTGACGCCGACCGGGGCCGAGGCTCTGCTCGACATCCTCGCCGCACCCAAGGAGCAACCGTGACCGAGACCTTTGACCGGACCGAGCCGCTGGTTGCGCGGACCCGTTCGGAGCTCACAGCTGCTCGCGCAGAGCTGGGCGACGGCGGGGTCGCGGTGGTCATGACGATGGGCGCCCTCCACGAGGGACACTCGGCGCTGATCCGTCGGGCGCGGGCGGATGCGCGTCACGTGATCGTGACGATCTTCCTCAACCCGTTGCAGTTCGGCCCCCGTGAGGACCTCTCGCGGTATCCCCGCACCGTCGACTCCGACATGGCGATCTGCCGGCGCGAAGGCGTCGACCTGGTATTCCTGCCGACGCCGGATGTCATCTATCCCGAGGGCGATCCCGGGGTTCGGGTGTCCGCCGGGCCGCTCGGGAACGTGCTCGAGGGTCAGGCACGTCCTGGCCACTTCGACGGGGTGCTCACGGTGGTCGGCAAGCTGCTCCACCTGACCGGTGCAGACCTCGCCTACTACGGCCAGAAGGACGCCCAACAGCTGATTCTGATCCGGCGGATGGCACGCGACCTGGACTTCCCCGTCGACGTGGTCGCCGTCCCGACGGTGCGTGAGGCCGATGGCCTGGCCTTGAGCAGCCGAAACATGTACCTCACCGCGTCCGACCGCGAGACAGCGCTGTGTCTGTCCCGGGCGTTGGCCGCCGGCGCCGCGGCTGCGACGGAGGGACCCTCGGCCGTACGCCGCGCAGCCAGGGCCGTGCTCGTCGGGGAACCATTGGCCCTCATCGACTACCTCGTGCTGGTGCATCCGTCGACGTTGGAGGACGTCCCTGAGTGGTACCGCGGTGAGGCCCTGCTCGCCGTGGCCGGGCGGGTGGGGACAACCCGCTTGATCGACAACGTTCCCGTCAACGTCGGTCCCGGCGGTGGTGCGCTCGAGATCTTCTCCGACGCCGCCGGCCGGGACGATGGTCCGTCGAGCCCCACCGGGTCCACCGGCCCCCTAGCCCTCTGAGCTGAAGGACATCGCAGTGCTGCGCACCATGCTCTACGCCAAGCTCCACCGCGTGACGGTCACGCAAGCGGATCTCAACTACGTCGGCTCGGTGACGATCGACCGGACTCTCCTCGAGGCTGCCCGGCTGCTTCCTGGTGAACAGGTGAGCATCGTCGACGTCACCAACGGCAACCGGCTGACGACCTACGTCATCGAGGGTGAGGCAGGAAGCGGGCAGATCTGCATCAACGGGGCAGCCGCCCTCCTGGTCCACCCGGGCGACATCGCGATCATCATCGCCTATGCCCAGATGGACGAGACCGAGGCCATGGCGTTCGTGCCACGCGTGGTCTTCGTCGACCATGACAACCACGTCGTCGACGTCGGGGCCGACCCCGGAGCCGTTCCGGACGGGTTCGGGCTCGAGGCATCGGGGACGCCTCGAGGTCGGCTGTGACCCGCACCATCCCGGCGCTGCGCATCCCGGCGCGACTGGTGGCACCGGAACCCGGGTGGGTCGCTTCGGCCGACGTCATCGTCGTCGGCTCCGGGGTGGCCGGTCTGACCGCCGCACTCCGTCTGCGCCAACGGGTCGACCGCGTGCTGCTGGTGACCAAGACGTTGCTCCCCGAGGGGTCGACGCAGTGGGCCCAGGGCGGAATCGCTGCTGCCCTGGATCCTGCCGACTCCGCGGACGAGCATCTTCACGACACCCTGGTCGCCGGCGCTGGCGTCTGCGACGAGGACGCCGTGCGCGTCCTTGTGACCGAAGGTCCGGCTCGTGTTCGTGAGCTCGCGACTCTCGGGATGGAGTTCGACCGTGGGCCTGACGGTGAGATCTCGCTGACGCGAGAGGGTGGGCACGGCCGTAACCGGATCGCCCATGCCGGTGGAGACGCGACCGGCAAGGAGGTATCCCGGGCGCTGATCGCGGCGCTGGCCGCGGCGTTGGCCGCAGTAAAGGAAGATCCCGGCATCGAGGTGCTTGAGCACGCGCTCGTCTTGGATCTGTTGCAGGACAAGGATGCTCGTGTGTGCGGTGTGACGTTGCACGTCATCGGCGAGGGTCAGATCGATGGCGTGGGGGCAGCCCATGCACGCGCTGTCGTCCTCGCCACCGGTGGGATCGGTCAGGTCTATTCGGCGACGACGAACCCATCAGTGGCCACGGGTGATGGAGTGGCGGCCGCGTTGCGGGCCGGCGCCGTGATCTCGGACCTCGAGTTCGTCCAGTTCCACCCCACGGTGCTGTGGCTGGGTGAGGGCGCGAGTGGGCAGCAGCCCCTGCTTTCCGAGGCGATGCGCGGCGAAGGCGCCTTCTTGGTCGACCTTGACGGGGTGCGGTTCATGCAGGGTGTCCATGAGCTGGCGGACCTCGCTCCGCGTGACATCGTGGCCAAGGCCATCGTCGCCCGCATGGCCCAGACCGGCGCTGACCACGTCTATCTGGACGCCCGTCATCTGGGCAAGGAGTTCCTCGAGAAGCGGTTCCCGTCAATCGTCAGCCGGTGTCGTGAGCTCGGCTTTGACCCGGCGACCGAGCTGCTGCCTGTGGCTCCCGCTCAGCACTTCGCGAGCGGCGGCGTGCTCACCGATCTGGTCGGCCGGTCAACCCTGGCCGGGCTGTATGCCTGCGGGGAGGTCTCCTGCACCGGAGTCCACGGTGCCAACCGGCTCGCGTCCAACTCCCTGCTCGAGGGACTGGTCTTCGCCCATCGCATCGCCGACGACATCACGGACCGACTGGCAGCGGGGGACCTGAGCCCGGCCGGTCCCCTCGTGTCGGTGGAGGACGCCGCGCTGGTCGCCACCAGGGAACGCACCGGGATCCAGCGGGCGATGACGGTCGGCGCCGGTGCGGTGCGCAGTGCCGACTCCTTGGCCGAGGCAGCCAAGATGCTTGAGGTCATCGCCGACTCGGCACCGGGACTCACGGCCGATCCTGACTCGTGGGAGACCTCGAACCTGCTGCACGTGGGGCAGCTCCTGACTGCGGTGGCCACGCTGCGGGAGGAGTCCCGCGGTGGACATGTCCGCGCGGACTTCACCGACCGCGATGATGCCCGTTGGCTCGGACACACCCATGCGGTCCGCAAGGCCGATGGGTCGATCGCCACGTCGTTCCACCCGGTTGCCGCCAAAGATCACGTCACATCGGAGGATCGCTTGTGAACACCTTCCCTGAGACCCGGGCGCAGGTCGTGGTCGAGGGCGCCCTCGATGAGGACCTCGGCGGCTTCCCCGGTCTGGACGTCACCAGCTCCGCCATTATCCCTCCCACCCAGCGCAGCACCGCGCACGTCGTGGCAAGGGCTGACGGTGTGGTCGCGGGGATCCCGTTGATCTCATTGGTTTTTCGTGCAGTAACCGAACGCATCGGGTCGCGTGAGGTTGCCGTGGAGCTGCACTTCGAGGACGGCGACGCGGTTCGCACCGGCGACGTCATCGGCATACTGCGTGGTTCCACCCGGGCGATCCTCGTGGGGGAGCGCACGATGCTCAACCTGATCAGCCGACTCTCGGGAGTGGCGACCCAGACGCGGCAATGGGCCGATGCCCTCGAGGGGACCGGCGCCATGGTGCTGGACACCCGCAAGACGACACCTGGTCTGCGAGCCCTGGAGAAGTACGCGGTCCGCTGCGGTGGTGGCACCAACAAGCGGATGGGCCTCTACGACGTTGCGATGATCAAGGACAACCACAAGCTGGCGGCGGGTTCGGTGTCGGCTGCCTTCGACGCTGTCCATGGCACCTACCCGGCTGTTGACATACAGGTCGAGGTCACCACCTCGGCTGAGGCGCTCGAAGCAGTGTCCGCGGGTGCGCGGTTCCTGTTGTGCGACAACATGTCCGTGGACCAGCTGCGCTCCGCCGTCGAGGCTGTTCGGGGCACCGGTGAAGAGGTTCAGATCGAGGCAACGGGGGGACTGACGCTGGCGGCTGCGCGGGCGTACGCCGAGACGGGTGTCGACTTCCTCAGCGTCGGCGCGCTCACCCACTCCGCGCCGATCCTCGACATCGCCCTGGACCTGGTTCCCGACAAGACCTGATCCGGCGGGCAGTGTCAGGCTGCGAGCTCGTGGTGGTTGATGGGGTGGGTGGCGTAGTGGCGGTGGTGGGGGTCGGTCCAGGTGCAGTGGCCGTCTGGTGTCATGGTCAGGGTCCAGCCGGCTTCGTGTTTGACCCGGTGGTGGTGTTTGCAGATGGCGACGAGGTTCCAGATCGCGGTGGGTCCGCCGCGGGAGAACGGGATGACGTGGTCGGGCTCGCAACGTC
>JABBOX010000224.1 GCA_012927555.1 Phycicoccus sp. | reverse complement strand
GACCTCGCTGGCGGCCACGAGGTGCCCATGATGGATGGGATCGAACGTCCCACCCATGACGCCGACGCGCCTGGTCAGGTGTGCGCGCCAGGATCGGGCTTGTCGTACTTGGCGGCCGTGTTACGGAAGGACCACAGCACCCCCAGGAGCACGAGGAAGCATCCGAAGGCGATGACACCGAAGGCCCACGGAGGCATCGGCAGCTCGCGCACGACGGTCTCTGCGGTGGCCAGCGTGGCGACTGTGGACGTCAACAACATGAGCACAGCCTAGCCGGTGGACGGACTCCGGTGTTCGGTCTCGACTCTGGTCACCGATCGATCTGTCTCAGCGCCGGATCTGACCGTCGCCCTCGACGACCCACTTGGTCGTGGTCAGCTCGGCCAGGCCCATCGGCCCCCGGGCATGGAGCTTCTGGGTGGAGATGCCGATCTCGGCCCCGAACCCGAACTCGCCACCGTCGGTGAACCGTGTCGACGCGTTGACCATGACGGCCGCCGCGTCCACCTCCGCCGTCCAGCGACGAGCCGCCGCGCGGTCCTCGGTGACGATGGCTTCGGTGTGGCCGGTGCCGTACTGCTGGACGTGCACCAGCGCCTGCTCGAGCGAGTCGACGACTCGCGCGCTGATGTCCAGTGAGAGGTACTCGCGGGCGAAGTCCTCGTCGGTGGCCAGACTGTATGCCGCGCCGGCCTCGCGGGCGAACGACTCGATCTCGGCATCGCCGTGGACGGTGACCCCGGCCCAACCCAGCTGCGCCAACACTTTGGGCAGGAACTCCGGGGCGATGCTGCGATGGACGAGCAGGGACTCAGCCGCGTTGCAGACGCCGACCCGATGAGTCTTTGAGTTGACCACGATGGCCAGCGCCTTGTAGAGATCCGCGGCAGCGTCGACGTAGACGTGGCAGTTGCCGACACCGGTCTCGATGACTGGCACGGTCGACTCACGCACCACCGTCTGGATCAGGTCGGCGCCACCGCGTGGGATGAGCACGTCGATCAGACCGCGTGCTGTCATCAGCGCTCGGACCGCGTCGCGGCCACCCTCGTCCAGCAGAGCGATCGCGTCGGGCGGCAGACCTTGGGCCTCCAACGCCGTGCGCAGAACCTTCACGAGGACGCGGTTGCTGGCAGCAGCTGCTGAGCCTCCGCGCAATACGACAGCGTTGCCGCTCTTGAGCGCCAGACCGGCCGCGTCGACGGTCACGTTCGGGCGGGCCTCGTAGATCATGGCGACGACACCCATGGGGACGCGCAGCTGTCGGATCTGCAGTCCGTTGGCCAGCGTCGACCCTCGCACGATCTCACCGACCGGGTCCGGCAGTGCCGCGATGTCGCGCAGGGCCTGTGCGACGGCCTGCACCCGAGGCCCGTCCAGCCGCAGCCGGTCGAGCAGTCCTTCGGCAAGACCCTCGGCCCGTCCCCGTGCGATGTCCTCGTCGTTGGCGGCGATGATCTCTGCGGACGCGGAGTCCAGGGCGTCGGCCATGGCCAGGAGCGCCTGATCCTTGTCGGCGCGCGTCAACAGTGCGAGTCGGCGCGAGGCCAGGCGTGCCGCGCCGGCCAGGGCGGCGACGTGCGCGGTGATCTCGGGATCAATCGAATCAGCCATGGGACGAGACTAATCCCCCGGCCACATGGAGCAGGCCCGTCATTGATAGCGCATCAGCGTCGGTGCGCCATCAATGACTCTCGTGCGCTAGGTCGCTGGGACCGGACTGGCTAGAGCAGAACGAGGTCGTCGCGGTGCACGACCTCACGCTCGAAGGACGGTCCGAGCTCACGGGCCAGGTCATGCGTGGTGCGGCCCAGCAACGCCGGCAACTCGGTGGAGTCGTAGTTGACCAGGCCCCGGGCGACCGGATGGCCGGACGAGTTGCACAGGTCGACCGGATCGCCGTCACCGAACCGGCCCTCGACCTTGACGATCCCGGCCGGCAACAGCGACTTGCGCCGCTCGACCACCGCTGCCACCGCTCCGTCGTCCAGGATCAGCCGGCCACGCGCCGTGGTGGCGTGGGCCAGCCAGAGCAGCCGGCTGGCCCTGCGGGACCCGGTCGGCAGGAACAAGGTGCCGATGTCATCGCCGGCCAGGGCCGCGGCGGCCTGGTCGGTCGAGGTCAGGATGGTGGTGATGCCCGCCGCGGTGGCGATGCCGGCAGCCTCGACCTTGGTGGCCATACCGCCGCTGCCGACGCCAGATCCCGTGCCGCCGATCCTGACGTTCGCCAGGTCAACCGCACCGCGTACCAACGGAATTCGCGAGGTGCCCTTCCGGGAAGGCGGGCCGTCATACAGGGCATCGACGTCTGAGAGCAGGATCAGCGCATCCGCGTGCACCAGATGCGCTACCAGCGCCGCCAGGCGGTCGTTGTCGCCGAAACGGATCTCGTGGGTCGCAACCGTGTCGTTCTCGTTGACCACGGGGACAACGCCGAGGTCGAGCAGCCGATCCAGGGTTCGCCGGGCATTGGCATAGTGAGAGCGCCGCGTGACGTCCTCAGCCGTGAGCAGCACCTGGCCGACGGTCAGGTCGTGCTTCGCGAACGCGAGGCTGTATGCCGCGACCAGAGCCCCCTGACCAACGCTGGCCGCCGCCTGCTGGGTGGCCAGGTCTCGAGGGCGCCGGGGCAGGCCGAGCGGTGTGATGCCTGCTGCGATGGCGCCCGAGGACACCAGGACGATCTGCGTGCCCTGCCGGCGGCGGGCGGCGATCACGTCGACCAGCGCGCCGAGCCGGGCCTGGTCCAGCGCGCCCTCCGCGGTGGTCAGCGAGCTGGAACCAACCTTGACGACGAGGCGCTGGGCGGCGCGCAGGTCGGCGTGACGGGGCGTGGGCACACGCGCAGTCTATTGAGACCGGGTCAGCTGCCCGATTCTGTCTCATCGGCGGAGCCGGACGAGGTGCCGTCGGCCACGGCGCCGTCGTCGTCGGTGCCAGCGGTGGCCCAGTGCCCGGCCTTGCGGTCAGCCTGGAGCTCGGCGCGGGCAGCGGTCTTGGCCTCGCGGCGCTCGGCGTAGGTGGCCCGCTTTTCTTCGCGGGTGGGGCGGTGCAGGTTGTCCAGACGGACATCGCTGCCCCGTGGACCGGAGAGCAGCTCGGCGCCGGCAGCCATCGTCGGCTCCCAGTCGAACACCACCGCGTTGTCGGCTGAGCCGATGACCACGGTGGCACCGGCCACGGCACCCGCCTTGAAGAGAGCCGCTTCGACCCCTGCGCGGGCGAGCCGGTCGGCGAGGTAGCCCACGGCCTCGTCGTTGGAGAAGTCGGTCTGGTCGACCCAACGCCGGGGACGGTCGCCGATCACGCGGTAGAGCTCGCCATCCGGGGTGTTCTCGCGCTTGATCTCGAAGCCACTGTCGTCCACGGCTTTGGGACGCAGGACGACGCGCGGGATCTCGATCTCGCCGACCGCCTCTCGCGCTTCGGTGACATGCCGGGCCATCGCAAAGGTGAGCTCCTTGAGGCCGGTGCGGGCCACCGCGGAGATGATGAAGACCTCGAGGCCGCGGGCCTCCAGCTCAGGCTTGACCATCTCGGCGAGCTCACGAGCCTCGGTCACGTCTGCCTTGTTCAGCACGACGATACGGGTGCGCTCGGCCAGCGGTCGGCCGCCCAGTGACTCGTCGGCCACGTACTGCGAAAGCTCGTTCTCGATGACGTCGAAGTCACTCATCGGATCGCGGTCCGCCTCGAGCGTCGCGCAGTCGACGACGTGCACCAGGACCGAACAACGTTCGACGTGCCGCAGGAACTCCAGGCCCAGGCCCTTGCCCTCGCTCGCACCCGGGATCAGACCGGGCACATCGGCCACCGTGAACCGCTGTTCGCCGGCCATCACGACGCCGAGGTTCGGAACCAGCGTGGTGAACGGGTAGTCGGCGATCTTGGGCCGAGCCGCGCTCAGGACCGCGACCAGGCTGGACTTGCCTGCCGACGGGTAGCCGATGAGGGCGACGTCGGCAAGGGACTTGAGCTCCAGGACGACGTCGAGCGTGTCACCGATGTCGCCGAACAGGGCGAATCCGGGAGCCTTGCGAGCCCGCGAGGCCAGCGCATGGTTGCCAAGGCCCCCACGACCGCCACGGGCAACGACATAGGTCTGTCCCGGCGCCACGAGGTCGACGACGACCTGGCCGTCGCCGCCCTTGACCACGGTTCCGGCCGGAACCGGAAGGATCAGGTCACCGCCGTCGGCGCCGTTGCACTCGTCTCCGCCGCCGGGCTGACCGTTCTTGGCCTTGCGGTGCGGGCTGTGGTGGTAGTCCAACAGGGTGGTCGACTGCGGGTCGACGGACAGGATGATGCTGCCCCCACGGCCGCCGTTTCCGCCGTCCGGCCCGCCGAGCGGCTTGAACTTGGCCTTGCGCACGGACGAGATGCCGGAGCCACCGTCGCCTGCGGACAGGTGAAGGACGACGCGGTCAACGAAGTTCGTCATGGTCTCTGTCTCCTTCCGCGGCGCAGTGGGCCGAACTGTCTGGGCCGATCAGTGGTGAGGTCGTGCCAAAGCGCGAGGGGGCGGGCCGTCTGGCCCACCCCCTCGCAACGAGGTACTTGGCTCGCGCGGTTGCGTCGCGCGAGGTTCGTGCAGCGGCTGGTGTCAGACCGATTCGGTGACAACAGCCTTCTTGGTGACGACAGCCTGCTCGGTGACGACAGTCGGATCGATGATGTTGACCGTCTTGCGGCCACGCTTCATACCGAACTTCACCGCGCCTGCGACCAGCGCGAAGAGCGTGTCGTCCTTGCCGCGTCCCACACCGTCGCCGGGGTGGAAGTGCGTGCCTCGCTGGCGAACGATGATCTCGCCGGCGTTGACGACCTGGCCGCCAAATCGCTTGACGCCAAGGAACTGGGAATTCGAGTCGCGCCCGTTGCGCGTCGAAGATGCACCCTTTTTGTGTGCCATGTCAGTGCCTGCCTTAGGTTCTGGGGCTTGTCAGATTCGGGAACGACCGATGAAGGAGGCTCAGGCCTCGATCGCGGTGACCTTGATCTGGGTCGAGTGCTGGCGGTGACCCTGACGCTTGCGGTAGCCGGTCTTGTTCTTGAACTTCATGATGGTGATCTTGGGGCCCTTGGTGGGCTTGACCACCTCTGCGGTGACCTTGACCTTGGCGAGCTTGCTCGCATCGCTGGTCACCGTGGATCCGTCGACCAGCAGGAGCGGGATGAGGTTGATGCTGTCGCCAGCCTCACCTTTCACCTTGTCGATGATGAGGACGTCGCCGACAGAAACCTTCTCCTGACGGCCGCCTGCGCGAACGATCGCGTACACGTTGAGACTCACTCTCTTAAATCGGGGGTCGGTGGCCACTAGGAACCGGCACATGGTCTCCGGGAAGACATGAGCACGGTGGGCGCACCGAAGGATCAGACTACTTGCTCCAGCGCCTATGAACCAAACTCGCCAACCCGCGGGGGTCCAGCAGGCGCCACCACGCGTGCGCGCTTCCGTCGTCCGCGTGCCACGGGTGCGGGGGCCTCGGCCGCTTCAGGCGCCTCGGCAACCTCGGTCACCGGGGCGGGCTGGGTCGTCGTCGGTGCCTGGAAGGACTGAGGTGCCTGGAAGGACTGAGGTGACTGGAGGGACTCTGCTGGCTCGGTCACCGGCTGAACAGCCGCCGGCTCGACGTTGTCGCTGACGGGCTCGACATCGGTGCCCACCGAGACGGCAGGCGACTTGGCCGAACGTGACGCGCGTCGTCGTGACTTGGGTGCCTTCGCCGGAGCGGGCGACCCAGCCTCGACATGGACGTCAGCCTCGACAGGGACATCGTGCGGCAGGTCCGCTGGCAGCTCGGTCTCGAGCACGAAGGGCGCTTCCGCAGCCTCGGGTGCCGATGCTTCCTCGCCGATGGCCGCCTGCGTGGGAGCCGCGTGTGCCGCCGCAGCATGTGCCGCTGCCGCGATCTGGGCCGGCGTGGGTCCACCGTGGATCACCTTGGGTTCGGGGGCGACCACCACGTCGGTATCGCGTCCGCTCCCCCGGGTACGACGTCCGCGGGAGCCGCGGCCGCCGCCGGAGTCGCCTCCGCCGCTCTTACCGCCGCCGCCACCGCTGGCGCCATCGTCGTCGGCAGGGCGGTCGATCGGGTCGGCGCTGACGATGATGCCGCGGCCGTTGCAGTGCTCACAGTTCTCGGAGAAGACCTCGATCAAGCCTGCGCCCACACGCTTGCGGGTCATCTGAACCAGACCCAGCGAGGTCACCTCGGCGACCTGGTGCTTGGTCCGGTCGCGTCCCAGACACTCGAGCAGTCGACGCACGACGAGGTCGCGGTTGCTCTCGAGCACCATGTCGATGAAGTCGATGACGATGATGCCGCCGATGTCACGCAGCCGCAGCTGGCGCACGACCTCTTCGGCCGCCTCGATGTTGTTGTTGGTGACGGTCTCCTCGAGGTTGCCCCCGGAGCCGACGTACTTGCCGGTGTTGACGTCGACGACGGTCATCGCCTCGGTCCGGTCGATGACCAGCGAACCGCCCGACGGCAACCAGACCTTGCGGTCCATGGCCTTGGCGATCTGCTCGTCGACGCGGTAGTGCGTGAAGAGATCCTTCTCGCCGGTCCACTTCTGGATCCGGTCGGCCAGGTCCGGCGCCACCGCGTTGACATACTCGTTGACCGCTTCCCAGGCGGGCTCACCGGAGACGACCAGCTTGGAGAAGTCCTCGTTGAAGACGTCGCGGATGACGCGGACCGTGAGGTCAGGCTCACCGTGCAGCAGGGCTGGGGCGTTGACGCTCTTGCTCTTGCTCTTGGCCAGGATGTCTTCCCATACCGCAGCCAGTCGCGCCACGTCGGCGCGCAGCTCGTCCTCGCTGGCTCCCTCGGCCGCCGTACGGACGATGACTCCGGCCTTCTCGGGGACCACTTCGCGCAGGATCTTCTTCAGGCGGGCCCGCTCGGTGTCGGGCAGCTTGCGAGAGATGCCCATCATGTTGCCGTCAGGAACGTAGACCAGGTAGCGACCCGGCAACGAGACCTGGGAAGTCAGCCGAGCGCCCTTGTGCCCGATGGGGTCTTTGGTCACCTGGACCAGGACGCCCTGGCCGGAGCTCAGCGCGTTCTCGATCTTCCTGGCCCGGTTGTTGTCCAGGCCAGCGGCATCCCAGTTGACCTCACCGGCATACAGCACGGCGTTGCGGCCCTTGCCGATGTCGACGAACGCGGCCTCCATGCTCGGGAGCACGTTCTGGATCCGGCCGAGGTAGACGTTCCCGGCCATCGAGGCGTTGGTCTCGCGTGAGACATAGTGCTCAACCAGGACCCCGTCCTCGAGCACGCCGATCTGGGTGCGGTCCTGCTTGTGGCGCACGACCATGACGCGCTCGACGCTCTCGCGACGGGCCAGGAACTCTGCCTCGGTGATGATCGTGCGACGACGCCCGGCCTCGCGGCCCTCACGTCGACGCTGCTTCTTGGCCTCGAGCCGGGTGGAGCCCTTGACCGAGGTGACCTCGCTTCGCGGTGCGCGCGGCTCGCGGACCCGGGTCGTGGTACCGGCCTGGTCCTCGTCCTCGCCACCAGCGCCACGGCGACGACGGCGGGTGCGACGGCGACTCCCGCCGCCCTCCCCTGACTCGTCCTCGTCAGCTGAAGGCTGACCCGATGACTTCGACTCGGTGTCACCCCCGGAAGCGCTCTCGTCTGAGTCTGTGGCGGACTGGTCGGCACCGCCCTCGTCACCGGCGCGACCACGGCGTCCCTTGCCACCGCGGCGGCGGCGACGACGTGTGCCGTCGGGGCCGAAGTCGTCGGAGTCGTCGGCCGGGTCGGCCTTGTCCTGCTTCGAGCCGGCACTCTTCTTGGCGGTGACCTCAGCGGCAGCCTGGTCGGTCGAGGCCGACTCAGGAGCCGGGGCTGCGGCTGGCGCAGTGGCCCGGCGGCGGCGAGGGGCCGCGGTCGGCTCGGGGGCCTGGAACAGCAGACCGAAGCCCGGGATCTCGGGGGCTTCCTTGGCCTTCTTGGCCTTCACGGTTGGCGCGGCCTCAACCTGCGCCGGCGAGACCCCAAACGGCGTCTGCGAGGCATCAACAGGTGCCGCTAGGTCAACCTGCGCCGAGGCGGCCTTCTTGGTGCTCTTACGGGGCGCACGCTTGGCCGCCTTGCGCGCCGGGGCCTTGCCCCCATCGGCGTCCGGTGTCACGTCTGCGTTCACCGCAGGTGTCACCTCAGCCGGAGCCAGAACCGGAACATGCGCAGGGGCACTGGCCTTCTTGGTGGCCTTGCGTGGAGCCCGTTTGGCTGTGGCCTTCTTCGCCGGCGGGGCCGCATCACCGGGCAGGTCAGAAGCCATGCCGGTGCTGAATAGCTTGTCTGATGAAAGATTCTTGTCGTCCTTGGATGCCATTGGAGGCGTCCTCCCGTCACCCACATGGCGAGGACCACACCCGGGCCTGCTGGCCCTCATCGCCGCATGGTTCGCGGTTCGCGTCGTCTCCCCCGCGGGTAGCGGGCGGAACGGAAGTCGTATCGCTACATCTCGGGGGCTCGCGCTGCTTCGCGCGTCACCACCTCAGATGCCGTCAACGTCCTGGTCGGCAGCCAAAGGATCGGTCACCGTCGCGCTCGCAGAGTTCAGCAGCCCCTGCGCCAACCGAGTCACCAGGGGTGGTGTCGGAGGCGCGAGTTCGGCAACTGATTGCAGCGCGGATAGAACGTCATCGGGGCGGACGGCGGGTGTGGTATGCCGTACGACCGCCCTCAGTATCGCACAGGTGTCGTCCTCAGACGGCGAAACGTGCAGCGACACGACGGCGCTGCGGACGTCGAACGTTCGCGGGCCGTTCTTCATGACCCGGGTCACCTCGACCCGTTCCTGCGCGAGCAGCTGCTCAGCGGCGTGCGCGAGGGGCTCGACCGACATACCCCTGAACTCCATCACCCAGTCACTTGCCTGGAGGCGGTCGGCGAGCGCCCCGGGGACGGCCTCGACCACCTCGAGAATGTCCAGACCCTCGGGCAGCGCCTCGTCGAGCGCCGCACGCACCCGCTCCGGATCGACCCGCTCGGTCACCGAGATCTCGAAGTACTCGGCCTCGCTGGCCGTCCCGGTCGGCGCCGCGTTCGCGTAGGAGATCTTCGGGTGGGGGTGGAAGCCCGCGGAGAAGGCCATGGGGACGGCGGCCCGGCGCAGGGCCCGCTCGAGGGCTCGCTGGAAGTCGCGCGTCGAGGAGAACCTCAGCCGTCCACGCTTGGCATAGCGCACCCGCAGCTTCTGAACCGCTGGCGCCGGAGGGGGACCTTCGGGAGTGCGCGCCATAAGGGCGAGGATACCGATCACTGAGGACACCGATGACATTCTGCGGAGCCCGGCGTACCGTCGCTCGATGGGCTGTCTCAGGGTGAGGCGGCCCCCGGAGATGGAGGTTGTGCAGTGTTCATCCAGGTCATTCAGGGCATCTGCCGCGACGCGGACGCCCTTCGCCGACAAACTCAGATGTGGCGCGAGGAGATAGGGCCAATGGCCGAGGGCTGGCTCGGAGGAACCTACGGCGTCACCGACGACAACAGGTTCATCGGCGTGGTGCGGTTCGAGTCGAAAGAGGCCGCGGCCCGCAACTCTGCCCGCCCCGAGCAGGGCGCGTGGTGGGCGATAACCCAGAAGAGCTTCGACGGCAACGTGACGTTCCACGACTGCGACGAGGTGGCGCTGTTCCTGGACGGCGGCTCCGACGACGCCGGGTTCGTCCAGGTCATCCAGGGAAGGGTGAGCGATCCCGCGCCGTTCCGGGCCTTCATGCACCAGCCGCTGGACTCGCTTCGCGCGGTGCGGCCGGAGATCATCGGCGGCTCGTTCGCCCTGGCGCCCGACGGCCACTTCACCCAGACGGTGGCGTTCCGCAGCGAGGCGGAGGCCCGCGAAGGTGAGAGCAAGGCCATGCCCGAGGACGTCGCAAAGTCGTGGGAGGACGCGATGGCCCTGATGCAGGACGTCACCTTCATGGACCTGCGTCACCCCTGGTTCGCCAGCAAGGACTAACCGCGGGACCGGGGCCGACCAGGCTCGCAAACCGTCAGGACCCGCAAACCGTCAGGGCTTCACCCCGTCCACGTCGTATGCCGTACCCGCGCCACTGAGGTGCGGGTACGGCATACCTCTGTCGGCGTGGGGTCGCCTCGGCGCGAGCAAAGAGCGACCTAACCGATCCGTTCACCGTGGATCGCGCTGCGACGGATCCTGTAGGCGACGTCCAGACGGGTTTCGACCTTCGGCGGGTTCTAGAGCCACGGGCGCGGGTCCATTTTTGGGAGCGGAGTTCCACGCGACGTATTGGCCGCGGTCGGGTGGATGCCCCGGCCCCCACGGGCCGGCTCGTCTGGGTTCTCCTAGGAGGGATCATGAGCAAGAGCTCGGCAAACATCTTCGTAAGAGCGGGACGGGCGTCCCGCACCAGACGCGGCATCGCTTTCGCCGCGACCGCAGGGTTGGCCGTCGGCCTCTCCCTCCTCGCCTCGCCGGCCAGCGCGTCGCTGATCAATGGCGAAGTGTTCCAGCTGGACGGCGACCCGGACAAGGACGTTGTCACAGTTGGGACGACGTCGGCATCTGACGACTGGGACAAGGCCTGTCACGAATACGACGTCGGCATCTGACGACTGGGACAAGGCCTGTCACGAATACGACGTCGACAACCTCCACCTGTCGCTGACTCAGGCGTCCGCTGCGTGCGGCACCTCTCTCGACACCACGGGCGCAACCGCCTTCATCACCGAGGCCACCAACAGCTCCAGTATCTTCTGGAGTGGTGGGTCCAAGGACCCGCAGGACCTCTCGAGCTGGAGGTGGAAGGACGGTGGCGGGCTGCCCGACAAGGACAACCTCGTGCACGGCTTCGCCGCACGCTACTCGGGCACAGACGAGATCCTCTTCTTCGGATCGGACCGCTACGACAACAGCGGTGACGCCCAGCAGGGCTTCTGGTTCTTCCAGAACAAGGTCGCGAAGGCCGGCGACGGCACGTTCGACGGCACAAGTGGCGATCCTGCCCTTCACAAGGATGGCGACCTGCTGATCCTCAGCGACTTCAGCAACGGCGGGCAGGTGTCCACCATCAACGTGTACCGCTGGGACTCCAGCTGCGCGAAGGCAGGTGCAAAGAGCACAGATGGCACGACCTGTGGTGACGCCAACCTGGCTACCCTGTCGACGTCAACTGCGTCCAAATGCTCAGACGAGACCACCGCGACCCAAAAGGCCTGCGGAATCGTCAACCCGGCGGTCGACCCTCTCGTAAAGGCCCCGTGGACGTTCGTCGACAAGAGCGCCACCCCCGATAACGGCTACCTCAACGGGGAGTTCTTCGAGGGCGGCATCAACCTCTCTGAGTACAACCTCGAAGGCGAGTGCTTTGCGAGCTTCGCCTCCGAGACCCGGTCCTCCACGTCGACCACCGCGACGCTGAAGGACTTCGTGCTCGGAGACTTCGGCGACTGCACCGCCAACCTGACCACGCAGGTCTCGGCATCCTCGGTCAACCCCGGGGTACAGGTTCAGGACACCGCCACGGTGGTCGGTAATCGGCCCACCGTCACGCCAACCGGAGACGTCGAGTTCTTCCTCTGCTCGTTCGCCGCGGGTACCACGGAAGTTTGCGACGACCTCGTCACCACCACGCCCGCACACAACGGCACGGGCACGTCGATCGGATCCGCAGCCCTTCAACAGAAGGGTGCTGGCGGGACGGCAGCGGCTGATTCAGCCTTCGTAAACACGGGGGCAAGCCCCCTGTCGCACGGGCGCTACTGCATCCGCGCCGAATGGCCTGGCGACAGCAACTACGTCGGTGCGCTCACCGAGTTCGCCGGCGCCACGGAGTGCTTCACCGTGGTCCAGCATTCGACCACCACGGAGACCCATCCCAGGCTCGTGGGCGGCACCAGCAACCTCGCCGCCCCGGTTGCCGTCAACACAAACGTGGTGGACCACGCGCTCATCACCGGAGCGGACGGTTTCGGCGAACCGACGGGCACAGTTGAGTTCTTCATCTGCAACCCATCCCAAGTAACCGGGCTATCTGGCGCAGAGGTCTGTGCCACAGGCGGGACCGCGCTGGACGGCAACGGGGCAGGCACGGCCGGCAACGGCGTACCCACCGCGCTGGTGAGCGGCGAAACATTCAAGTCGGAAGCCACATCGAGCCCCGCTGTGACAGCCAACGTGGTCGGCACTTGGTGCTTCCGGGCTAACTACATCTCGAGCACCGGCAACTACACCGGCTCGGGAGACGCCAACCACAACGAGTGCTTCACCGTTGAAGACTCGTCGTCCGTGACCACCTCTCAGAACTGGCTCCCGAACGACACCGCAACCGTCACGGCCACCGGAGGCACAGCCTTGAACGGAACGCTGACCTTCACGCTGTACACCGGAGCGACTTGCGGTGTCGGTGGAGGGGCCGTTGCGAACTATGCAGATGCCACCACGCCGGTCACGTTCTCCAGGACGCTGACGAACGCCACGTCGCTCGCCGACCGGACAAAGGTCACCGGCAACACGGACTACTACGTCAAGGCGGACGCGTCCGTGTCTTGGAAGGTCACGTTCACCAGTAGTGACAGCAGCGTCACGAACCCATCCAGTTCCAGTTGTGAGAAGACCAGTTTGACCATCACGAACTGAGAGCGACGCATGGTCCCGCTCGGTCAGCGAGCAGGTTGACACAGAAGGGCCCCGGCAACACCAGCCGGGGCCCTTCTCTGGCGGTCAGGACTCCACGCACCCACATGCGCAGGGATTCCAAGACACGGTGAGAACGACTTGCGGTCATCTCAATTTGCTCTTGTCTACTTGTACTTGGCCTTCGGAGTCACAGCTGCGCTGGCCGCCGACGCCGCCGACGAGCCGATCGCGTTGGTCGCGGTGACGGTGAAGGTGTAGCTCGTCCCGTTCTTGAGACCCGAAACGGTGGCCGTCGTAGCGCCGGTGGTGGTAGCGGTCTTGCCACCAGGATTGGCGGTGACGGTGTACATAGTGATGGGCGATCCACCGTCACTGGCGGGCGACACCCAGGAGACGTTCGCCTTGGCGTTTCCAGGGCTCGCAGTCGCGCCGGTAGGTGCCCCTGGTGCCGTCGAAGCCTTGGGGATGACCGCGGACGAAGGTGTCGACGCCAGCGATGTGCCGATCGCGTTGGTTGCGGTGACGGTGAACGTGTAGCTGGTGTCGTTGGTCAGGCCGGCGACGGTGGACGTGACGGCCCCGGTCGTGGTGGCAGTCCTGCCACCCGGACTGGCGGTGACGGTGTACCCGGTGATCGACGAGCCACCATTGCTGGCAGGCGCCGTCCAGGACACGAGCGCCTGGGCGTTTCCTGGCGTTGCCACAGCACCCGTGGGGGCGCCTGGTGCGGTCAACGGTGGCGGGATGGGAATCACGGTGTCGTCAACTGCCACGTTGTCGACCACGAAGCTGGTCTGGAGCGAGCTGTTCTCAACGCCCGTGAATGACAGCGACATGGTCTGGCCGGCGTAGGCCGACAGGTCAACGGTCTTGAGCTGGTAGCCGCCGGCCGCGTCGAGGTTGGACAGCGTCTGCAACACGGTCGAGCCCGCCCGGACCGTCATCGTGTCGAACGGAGTGGCCCCCGACTCAGAAGTATCGATGTGGACGTAATAGGACAAGGTGGACTGGCTGCCAACCGGGATCGTCACCGACTGCGTGATCGAGTCGGTATGGCTCACGCCATAACCATTCATCCAAGCGTTCCACAGCCCGGCATAGGTCGGCTGGCTCGCGCCATTCTGTGCGATGACACCGGACGTCGCTGTCCAGTTGACCGGCCCGGACTCGAAGCCGGGGTTGAGCAGCAAGTTGCTGCTTGGTGGCGGAGCGGCGCCGCTACAGGTCTCCGTACCGACTGGCACGGCGATCGCCGTGAACGACGACTCGATACCTACGCACTCGGGCGACGCACCGCCATACAGGTCCTTTGCGGACTTGATGGCTCCGTCGCGGGCTGCGGCGTAGTTGCTGGTCGAGGTGAGGTACGTCGACAGGGTGCGGTACCAGATCTTCTCGGCCGCGGCGCGACCGATGCCGGTCACGGTCGAGGCGTTGCAGGTCGGGCTGTTGTAGGAGACGCCGTTGATGACCTTGGCACCGGAGCCTTCAGAAGCCAGGTAGAACCAGTGGTTCAACGGCCCGGAGGAATAGTGCGGGTCAAGACTGCCCAGTGTCGAGGACCAGCAGTCTTTGGACACACCGTCCTTGGACGGCTGGTCCATGTAACGCAGCGGCGTTCCGTTGCCGCGAATGTTGATCAGCTCACCGATGAGGTAGTCCGGGACGTCGGAGGCGTTGTTGGCGTAGAACTCCACCGCGGTGCCGAAGATGTCCGAGGTCGCCTCGTTCAGGCCACCCGCGTCACCGCTGTAGGCAAGACCGGCGGTTGCCTGGGTGACGCCGTGGGACATCTCGTGGGCCGCGACATCGACCTCCACCAGCGGATGGATGTTGCTCGACCCATCGCCATAGGTCATCTGGGTGCCGTCCCAGAACGCGTTGACGTAGTTGACGCCGTAGTGAACGCGCGATCGGGCGCCGACGCCGTTGTTCCAGATCCCGTTGCGACCCTGGACGTTCTTGAAGTAGTCGAACGTCTTCTCGGCGCCGTATTGGGCGTCGACCCCCGCCGAGGCACGGTCGCTGACCGTGCCGTTGCCCCAGACGTCATCGGCGTCGGTGAACGTCGTGCCGGTGCCGGAGGTGGCTCCGTTCAGGTCCGTGGTGTAGTTCCCCACCGTGTCAGTCATCGAGTACTTGGCTCCGGGGGTGGTGCCGATCGGCACCGTGCCGACGTAGATGCCGTTGCCCGTGCCGTTCTGGATCTCGTCCCACGTCTGGAGGGTGGCGCCGGTGGTGGCGTCCACGATGGTGTGCAACCTGCTCGGGGTCTGGTCCGCGCGGAAGCCCTCGGTCACCACGTCGTAGGCCAGCTTCGACACGGCCTTCGGGGAGGCGCCGGCGAACACGACAAGCTCGCCCGCGCTGGCAGTCGTGGTCTTCTGCACCGACGCGGCCTTCGTGGCGCCGGTGGCCTTGGCGGACGCCAGGCTCACCCTTGGCGTCAACGAGGTGACGGCCACGTTCGGCGAGGCGTTCCAGCTGACGCTCTTGAGTTTGCCGGCCTTGTCCAGGTGGCTGACCAGGTCGCCACCGATGACCCGCAGACCATCAAAGGTCCGGTTGTAGCGCACATGGGTCGAGCCGTCAGGGTCGACGATGACGTCCTTTACCACCAGCTTCTCGCCGCTGCCCAGGCCCAACGCCAGCCCTGCGGCGGCGGAGCGAGACTGCGCGGCCGCGATAGCCGCGGCTCGATCCGGTGCGGGAGATGCCGCACCAAACGCCGTCACCCCCTGCCCGCTTGCCAGGACGACGGCGAAAAGGGCAGATGAAATCAACTTGGGGAACATGAATGGGCCTCAAAAGGGGGTCAGAGACAAACCGCGAAAGAATGGCGTCACATCCCCTGACGTCAAATCGATGCGCTACACCGTCTGACGTAGATGTGCTCCACTGTATTACGTAGATGTCCTTCAACCATAAGGCGTAACCGATTAGCGAAGAATACGCAAAAAAGCGTAAATCCGAGGTTGACCACCGGTCCGGTGATCAGGTTTGCCAGGTGACGTCGTGCGCGGTGACGGTGGCGGTGAGGTCGCGTTGATGGACCCACGAGTGGTGGTACTGACACAGCAGGGCCAGGTTGAGCAGGGATGTTGTCCCGCCGTCGATCCAGTGTCGGACGTGGTGCGCGTCTGACCATTGAGGTGGTCGCCCGCAGCCGGGGTAGGTGCAGCCTTTGTCTCTGGCCCATAAGGCGGCGAGCAGTGCTGGGGTGACGAGTCTCTTGGTCCGGCCCACGTCCAGGGGTTGGCCCTCGGAACCCAGGACCATGGGGATGATCGAGGCGTCGCAGGCGAGCTTGCGGACGGTTTGTGGTGAGAGGACCTGTCCGGCCAGGGTGGTCCCGGAACCTCTGACGGCGCCGGCGAGCCGTTCGTAGTCGATGGTGACCACGATCTGGGCTTTGGTGGTGGTCGGCGCGTTGCTGCCGGCTGCGGTCGCGCGCCGACACAGTTCGACCAGGGCGTCGGCTCGGCGCCGGTCGGCCGGGCGGGGGTCGCGGCCCCCGTTGGCCTCACCCGGGTTTGGTGCGGACGGGTTGGGGGCACTCAGCGGGTCGAGGGCGGCGCTCAGCACGGCACCGGACTCGGGGTCGAGCTGGCCGCTGATCGCGACCATGCCGTTGGCCAGCGGGCACAGCGTCAGCGAGCTGAGCGATCGCAGGGCGGTCTCGTCGCGTTCCAGGGACCGGTCGGCCCCGACCAGGGCCATCAGGGTCCGGCCCACGGCGATGACGTGGCGGTCGTAGCCGGTCTGGGCCATCACCGTCAGCGACGCCAACGCCTCTTCGCGTTTGCCCGGTGCCAGGGCGTGCTCGACCTGGCCGAGCTGGCGCAGCGCGGTCATTGCCTTACGCACCGTCAGGGTGCCACCCGAGATGGCGGCGGCCATCACCTGGTTCTTGGGCAGCGCACACAGCCGGGCCACGTCCACGGTCCGGGCGGCCTCAGCCGGCTCGAGGTGTTCACTGTGCGCCAGCAACCAGTCGGTCGACGAGGCGCAGGACGACTCGGCCACGACCCCGCGGGACTCTGCCTCCTGGACCAGGCCGACCCGGGTGCAGTCGAGCTGGACGGCCAGGGCGTCGACCGCGGCGGCGATGTCGGCGAAGCCGTCGTTGCCGGTGCGCCAGAGCTCGGAGGGGAGCTTGGCCAGCTGTTCGGTGACCGCAGCAAGGAACCCGACCGGGCCCTCCACTGCGATGTTCTCGAACATGTGTTCTAGTGTACGCGAGCACACCGACATACACAAGGCTCTCGGCGATGAAAACCATTGCAAACAAAGCAAATTCACGTCAACAACGCCAGGACAGACGGTGCCAGCCCCGAACGTGGAAACGCCTATCTGCGCGGGCTCAGCCGGTTTCGAGCAGCTGATCCTTGCCGGCATTCACCACGGTGAGGGGCAGGAGGAGCTTGCCGGTGGGCCCGACCTCGACCTTGGTGTCCATCTGCGGACAGACGCCACAGTCGAAGCACGGGGTCCATCGGCAGTCCTCGACCTCGACGTCACTCAGAGCGTCCTGCCAGTCCTGCCACAACCAGTCCTTGTCGAGGCCGGAGTCGATGTGGTCCCAAGGCAGGACCTCGTTCTGCTCGCGCTCACGCGTCGTGTACCAGTCAACGTCGACCGGCTCGTCCGCCAGGCCAGCGGCGGCAGCGCGCATCCAGCGTTCGTAGCTGAAGTGCTCGCTCCAGCCGTCGAACCGGGCGCCATCGCGCCATGCCGCCTCGATGACCTTGCCGACGCGACGGTCACCGCGACACAGCAGCCCTTCAACGATGCCGGGCTTGCCGTCGTGGTAGCGGAACCCGATGGCCGACGCATAACGCTTGTCGGCCCGGATCACGTCGCGCAGCTGCTGCAACCGGGCGTCGGTCTCCTCGGCGCCGAGCTGGGCGCACCACTGGAACGGCGTGTGCGGCTTGGGCACGAACCCGCCGATCGACACCGTGCAGCGGATGTCGCGCTGGCCGCTGACCCGTCGCCCGGTGTCGATGACCCGCTTGGCCAGGTCGGCGATCTGCAGCACGTCCTCGTCGGTCTCGGTGGGCAGGCCGCACATGAAGTACAGCTTCACGTTGCGCCAGCCGGACGAGAAGGCGGCGGCGACGGTGTTGATCAGGTCGTCCTCGCTGACCGTCTTGTTGATCACCCTGCGAATGCGCTCGGAACCGCCCTCGGGCGCGAACGTGAGGCCAGAGCGGCGACCACCCCGGTTCAGCTCGTTCGCCAGGTCGATGTTGAAGGCGTCGACGCGGGTGGACGGCAGCGACAGTCCGGTCTGGGTGCCTTCGTAGCGGTCGGCCAGGCCCTTGGCGATCTGGGCGATCTCGGAATGGTCGGCGCTGGACAGCGAGAGGAGCCCGACCTCTTCGAATCCGGTTACTGCCAAACCTCTTTCGACCATCTCGCCGATACCGGTGATGGACCTCTCGCGGACCGGGCGGGTGATCATGCCGGCCTGGCAGAAGCGGCAGCCTCGGGTGCAGCCGCGGAAGATCTCGACCGACATCCGCTCGTGCACGCTCTCGGCGAGCGGGACGAGCGGCTGCTTCGGGTAGGGCCAGGCGTCCAGATCCATGACGGTGTGCTTGGCGATGCGCCACGGAACACCCCGCTCAGCGGTCGCGGGGGCAACCCGCTTGATCCGGCCGTCGGGAAGGTAGTCGACGTCGTAGAAAGCGGGCACGTAGACGCCACCCGTGCGGGCGAGACGCAACAGCAGCTCGTGGCGGCCGCCAGGACGCCCCTGGGCCTTCCAGGTCGTGAGCAGCTCGGTCACCTGAAGGACCGCCTGCTCGCCGTCCCCCACGATCGCCGCGTCGATGAAGTCGGACACCGGCTCGGGGTTGAACGCCGCGTGTCCGCCGGCGATGACGATCGGGTCGTCGTCCCCCCGATCGCAGGCATGCAGCGGTATGCCGGCCAGGTCCAGGGCGGTGAGCATGTTCGTGTAGCCGAGCTCGGTGGAGAACGAGACTCCGAACAGGTCGAAGTCGCGCAGCGCGCGATGCCCGTCGACCGTGAACTGGGAGATGCCCTCGCTGCGCAGCAGCGCCTCCATGTCCGGCCACACGGAGTACGTCCGCTCGGCCAGAGCGTCCGGGCACTCGTTGATGACCTCGTACAGGATCATGACGCCCTGGTTGGGCAGACCGATCTCGTAGGCATCGGGGTACATCAGGGCCCACCGCGCCGTCAGCTCCTCGCCACCCGGACCAAACCCGCCACAGTCCCAGTCCTTGACCGTGGAGTTGAGCTCACCGCCGACGTACTGGATCGGTTTGCTCACCTGTTCCAGCAGCGGCTCCAGGCGATGAAAGAGGGAGACGCCGAGACGATCGCTGGTGCTCAGGCTTTCGGGCATGCGTTCGAGGGTATCCCGACTCAGGACCGGAAGAGCCAGTCCAGCCCGCCCTACGTCTCGCCCTACGTATAGAGCGCGTCCAGCTCGTCCTTGAACTTCTCGGCCACGATCTTGCGCTTGAGCTTCATGCTGGGGGTCAGATCGCCATCGTCGATCGAGAGGTCCCGAGGCAGGATGATGAACTTCTTGATGGTCTCCCAGCGGTTCAGCTTGGCGTTGAGCTCGTCGACGTAGCCCTGGACCATCTCGCGCGCCGCCGGCGACGTGACGACCTCGGCATACGACTTGTCGGCCATGTCGTTCTCGGCCGCCCAGCCGACGACGGCGTCGGCGTCGAGAGTGATGAGCGCGGACACGAAGTTGCGCCCGTCGCCGTGGATGATCAGCTGGCTGGCGTAGGGACACACACTCTTGAACATCGTCTCGATCACGGAGGGGGCGACGTACTTGCCGCCGGAGGTCTTGAACATGTCCTTCTTGCGGTCGGTGATGCGCAGGAACCCGCGCTCGTCCAAGTTGCCGATATCGCCCGTCTGCAACCATCCATCGGCATCGATGGACACAGCAGAGTCCTCGGGCAAGTTGTGATAGCCCGCCATGATGCCCGGACCCTTGAGTAGGATCTCACCGTCCTCGGCGATGCGAACCTCGGTGCCGGGCAGCGGCCAGCCGACGCTTCCGAAGGCGTAGGCGTGCGGACGGTTGACGAAGGACGCGGCGCTGGACTCGGTCAGGCCGTAACCCTCAAGGATGAGCATGCCGGTGGCGTCGAACCATTCGGCCACCTCGCGGTTGAGCGCGGCCGACCCGGAGATGAAGAACCGGATCTTGCCGCCGAACCGGGCACGAACCTTGTGCAGGACCAGCTTGTCCGCGAGCGCGTACTCGACGGCCAACAGTCCAGAGGGCTTGGCCCCCTCAGCGCGCAGGGCGGCAACCCGATGGCCGACGCCGATGGACCACTCGAAGAGCTTGGCCTTCACACCGCCCTCGCCGACCATCATCGTCGTGATCTTGCTGTAGGCCTTTTCGAAGATGCGCGGTGCCGCTCCCATGAAGGTCGGGGAGACAACGGCCAGGTTGTCCACGATCTTGTCCACCCGCCCGTCGAGCGCGGTGGGCATGCCGATCTGCAGCGGGATGGTGAGCAGGATCTTGCCGAGCACGTGGGCCAGCGGCAGCCAGAGGTACTGCAGGTCGTCCTGCGAGAGGATGCCGACCGCGTCAACCGCCGCCACCTCGTAGGTCCAGCAGTCGTGGGAGAGCCGAACCCCCTTGGGCAGCCCGGTCGTTCCCGAGGTGTAGATGAGCGTGGCGAGATGCTGCGGCTTGATGGAGTCGATGCGGTCATCCACTGCGGACGGCGCACTGGCCAGGTGGTCAGCGCCCAGCTGCTCCAGATCGGCCAGGGAGATGACCCAGTCGCCATCAGTCGTTCCGTCGAAGGTGATGACCTTGACCACGTCGGGCAGCTGAGCGCGGTTGGCGCGCAGCTTGACGATCTGGGTGTTGTCCTCGGCGAACACGAGACGGCTCTGGGAGTCGCTGACGATGTATGTCACGTCGACGGCGGAGGTCGTGGGATAGATCGTGGTCGTTGCGGCGCCGGCCAACATGACGGCCAGGTCGGCGATGACCCACTCGTACCGGGTGCTCGATGCCAGCGCCACGCGCTGCTCAGACTCGATGCCCAGGGCCATCAGACCGGCCGCCAAACGGCGCACGCGGGCGTCGGTCTGCGTCCATGTGACCGACTCCCAGACCTCTTCCTGCGGGAACCGGAAGGCCTCAGCGTCAGGGGACTTCGCCACCCGGTCGACGAACAGATGGGCCACCGAACGGACCCGATTCTCGACGAGGGAGAGGTCGTTCTGCTCGTCGCTGGGCAAGAAAGGCATAGTCGCTCCTGGGTGTGATGGGCGTCCGCAGTCTTAACCCACGACACTAGTGCTCAGGGCAGGCCTACAGTCGACGAATTGACGACAAGTGGGCGTTGTTGACCAGGCCAAGAGCCAGCCAGCCCGCAAACATGCTCGAGCCGCCGTACGACACGAAGGGCAGCGGCAGCCCGGTCACCGGCATGATGCCCAGGTTCATCCCCACGTTCTCGAAGACCTGGAAAGTGAACCAGCAGGCGACACCGATCGCGACCAGCCGGCCGAAGGAGTCTTTGGCCCGGGCCGCGATAATCAGCGCGCGCACGACCAGGAAGCCGAGAACCAGCAGCAGCCCCGCGCTGCCCAGGAAGCCGAGCTCCTCCCCTGCCACCGAGAACACGAAGTCGGTCTGCTGGAACGGGATGAACCCGCCCTGTGTCTGACGGCCCTCGAACAGGCCCTGGCCCTGCCACCCTCCGGAACCGATCGCGATACGGACCTGGCGGGTCTGGTAGCCGATCCCCTGCGGGTCGGCGGAGGGGTTGGCGAAGGCGACCAGCCGGTCGCGCTGATACGGGCTCAGCAGCGGCGTGGTGAGGGCCACGGTGATGCCCATCGCCAACAGGGTCAGGACCCCGAACACCCAGCGTTTCGGGGCGCCGGACACCGCGATGACACCGACGGCGAGCGCGCCCAGGACGAGGGCCGAGCCGAGATCGGGCTGCAGCATGACCAGGCCGATAGGTATGCCGGCCACGACCCACGCCAGCGCGACGTCACGATGCGAGGGTGGCTGGTCGCGTTCACCACGATCGGCGAGGATGACCGCCAGGCCCACGCAGAGCGCCACCTTGGCGAGTTCCGAGGGCTGGATGGAGAACCCGCCCGGCAGCCGGACCCACGAGTGCGAGCCGTTGATCGTGGAGCCGACCGGCGTGAGGACAAGGACCAACCCGGCGACCGACGCGAGATAGAGCCAGGGGGCATAGGCCCGCAGCCCCCGGAAGTCCACCCGGGTGACCGCTGCCGCCAGGCCAAGTCCGATGCCGGTGTTGATCAGGTGACGTGCGAGGTACGTGGAACCGGACTGGTGGCGCGTGGCAGACCAGACCAACAGGGCACCGATGAGGGAGAGCCCGAGTCCACCGATGAGCAGACCCCAGTCCGACCGGGACCAGATCAGGGTGGCGGGCCTGATCTGCGTCGAGGTCATGCGGGCACGGACAGGTCAGTGTTCGGGTCAGGTGCCGGGGGTGGAGGAGAGCACCGTCCGACAACGCTCGACGTCGTCGGCAATCCTTGCCAACAAGATCTCGATGGAGTCGAACTTCTCGGTTGGACGGAGCCGTTCGACGAACTCGACGCACACATTCTCACCGTAGAGCTCGAGATCGCTGCGATCCAGGACGTAGGCCTCGACACGGCGCTGCGTGCCCCCGAACGTCGGATTGGTACCGATCGAGACCGCGGCAGGCAGCTTGTGGTCAGGGTCGCTGTCGGGCAGCGACGGCCGGACCAGCCAGCCGGCGTACACGCCGTCGGCGGGGGTCAGCCCGGCCGATGTCTGAGTCAGGTTCGCCGTGGGGTAGCCGAGCTCGCGCCCACGGTGGTCGCCATGCACGACCTCACCGGCAACCCGATGTGGGCGCCCCAGGATCTCGGTCGCCCCTGACACGTCTCCGGCGGTCACCAGAGCGCGGACGCGGCTGGACGACCAGCGGCCGCCCTCGCCGATGTCGGTGAGGGCGAGAACCTCGAAGCCGTGCTTGGCGCCGAGCTGGCGCAGAGTCCGGACGTCGCCGGAGTTGCGAACGCCGAATCGGGTGTCCTCCCCCACGACGACGAGGCTTGCGCCGAGCGCTTTGACGAACACGTCGACGATGAAACGCTCGGGCGTCCACAGGGCGAGCTCGCGGGTGAACTCCATGACCAGCACCGCATCGAGCCCGGTGCGCGAGAGCAGCTCGAGGCGCTGTTCGGGAGACGTGATGATCTGCGGTGCGCGCTCAGGATGAAGGACAGCGACGGGGTGCGGCTGGAACGTCACCGCAACGGCGTGAGTGCCATCGGGGCCACGGTCGCGGGCCTTCTGGACGACGGTCGCCAGCACGGCCTGATGACCCTTGTGCACGCCATCGAAGTTGCCCAGCGTCACCACACTCGGGCCGTAGCCCTGGGGGATCTGGGAGAGGTCAGTCCATCGCAGCACGAGGGACACTCTACGAACCCGAGGGCGCGAACACGACGCGGGCCTTGGCCAGCGAGCCGCTCTCGTCAAGCATGGCCACCAGGTGCCCGTCAGGCGCGAAGGCGGCAGACAGCTCGTCGTGGCCCCCCGAGAGCGATGCGATGCGCTGTCCGTAGCCGACGGCGGTCGCTTCCGCCTCGGTCAGCTCCCGGACGGCAAAGGAGGCCCGTGCCGCGTCTGCCAGCGTGATCACCGGTATGGCGTCCGCCTCGCTCGCCATCTCGAGCTCCTCGAGCGTCTGTGCGACGTCGAGCCCGAACCGCCCCACCCGGGTGCGACGCAGTGCGGTGAGGTGCCCGCCCACACCCAGGGAGCCGCCAAGGTCGCGGGCCAGTGCCCGGACGTACGTCCCGGACGACACGTCGACGACGACATCGAGGTCCCAGACCTGATGGCCGTGCACGGTCTTCGGCCGATGATCGAGGATGTCGAACCTGCTGACGGTGACCGCACGCGCGGGCAGGACGACGTCCTGTCCGGCACGCACCCGTGCATACGATCGTTGGCCGTTCACCTTGATCGCGCTGACGGCACTGGGCACCTGGGCGATCTGGCCGGTGAGTGCGGCCACCCCGTGCTGAACCGCCTCGATGGTCAGCCCCGACACGTCGTGGGAGGTCGCGATCTCGCCGTCCGCGTCATCGGTGATGGTGGACTGACCGAGCCGGATCGTCGCGGTGTAGGTCTTGTCGGTGCCGACGAGGAATGTCAGAAGCTTGGTGGCGCGGTTGATGCCCAGCACGAGGACCCCGGTTGCCATGGGGTCCAGGGTCCCGGCATGCCCGACCTTTCGGGTGCCACACAGACGTCGACAGCGCGCGACGACGTCGTGACTCGTCCAGCCGGCCGGTTTGTCGACGATGAGCAGCCCGTCAGGGGTGGTCATGCGCCGGCGGTGTCGTCTTTGCTGCCGTGGTCGATCTGCGCGACAGCGTCAGCGTCAGCCTCAACGCCAGCACCAGCACCAGCACCAACCTCGTCCGCCTCGTCCGGGTTGTCCGGGTTGTCGTCGACCGGCTTCTTGTACGGATCGGCGTCGCCGGCATACGTCGCGCCGGCCCTGGCCGCCGCCACGGCAGCATCCTGCGGCTTGGCGGTGAGGAGCAGGTCCTCCATGTGGGCCGCGCCATCAGGCAGCGCGTCGGGGATGAACTCGAGGGTCGGAGTGAGCCGGATGCCGATGCCCTTGCCCACCGCCGAGCGGAGCTTGCCCTTGGCCGACTCCAGCGCCAGGGCGGTTTCGGCGCGTTCGGCCTCACCGCCGAAGACCGTGTAGAACACCGAGGCATTCTGCAGGTCACCGGTCACCCGGACGTCGGTGATCGTGATGAAGCCGAGCCGCTCGTCCTTGACGCGGTACTCCAACGTCTCGGCAACCAGCACCTTGATGCGGTCGGCAATCTTCTTCGCGCGAGCCGGATCGGCCATGGTGTCTACGCTCCTACAAAGTTTCAGGCTCCGAAGTGGCAGCCTACGAATTGGTGCGGCGAGCCGGCGCTCTCCTCGCGGAGTACGGCTGAGCCTCTCGCCCAACCGGCCACGCGGGTATCGAGGACCCGCGTGGCCGCGATGGTGAGACTGGTCAGGTGCGCGGGATCTCGCGCATCTCGTGGGTCTCGATGACGTCGTCAATCCTGATGTCGTTGAAGCTGCCCAGGTTGATACCGCACTCGAAGCCCTCGCGAACCTCGGTCACATCGTCCTTGAAACGACGCAGACCGGTGATCTCGATGCCTTCGCCAACGACGACACCGTCACGGATGATCCGCGCCTTGGTGCCGCGCTTGATCTCGCCGGAGCGGATCAGCGAACCTGCGACGTTGCCGAACTTGGAGGACTTGAAGACCTCGCGCACCTCGGCGGTGCCCAGCTGGACCTCTTCGTACTCCGGCTTGAGCATGCCCTTGAGCGCTGCCTCGATGTCCTCGATCGCCGAGTAGATGACCGAGTAGAAGCGCATGTCCACGCCCTCGCGGTCGGCCAGCTCGGCCACCCGCTCGGCCGGCTTGACGTTGAAGCCGATGATGATGGCGCTGTCGACCGTCGCCAGGTTGACGTCGTTCTGCGTGATCGCGCCCACCCCACGGTGGATGATCCGCAGGTCGACCTCTTCGCCGACATCGATCTTGAGCAACGCGTCCTCGAGCGCTTCGACAGAACCCGACACATCACCCTTGAGGATGAGGTTGAGGTTGTCGACCTTGCCCGCAGCCAGGGCCTCGTTGAGGTCCTCGAGGCTGATCCGCTTGCGACGCTTGGCCAGGCTGGCCGCACGCTGAGCGGCTTCACGACGCTCGGCGATCTGACGAGCGGTGCGGTCGTCGGGTGCCACCAGGAAGGTGTCACCGGCGCCGGGCACCGAGGTCAGACCGAGCACCATGACCGGACGTGAAGGCGTGGCCTCCTCGACCGTGTCGCCGTGCTCGTCCAGCATGGCGCGGACGCGGCCGTAGCCACCGCCGGCCACGATGGAGTCGC
>JABBOX010000283.1 GCA_012927555.1 Phycicoccus sp. | reverse complement strand
GAACTGCCTGCGCTTCATCACCGGTCGCGGCCTTTTGGTGTGGGGTGCCCGGACCATCTCGGACGACCCCGAGTGGAAGTACGTCAACATCCGCAGGTATTTCGTGTACCTGGAGAGATCGATCGATGTGGGCACCCAGTGGGCCGTCTTCGAGGAGAACGGGCCGAAACTGTGGAGCGCCGTACGCCTGACCGTAGAAGACTTCCTTCTGAATGAGTGGAGGGCCGGAGCCCTGGCCGGCACCAAGGTGGAACAGGCCTTCTTCGTCCACTGCGACGCATCAACGATGACGCAAAACGACCTCGACAACGGTCGACTGATCTGTGTGATCGGTATCGCCCCGATCAAGTCCGCCGAGTTTGTGATCTTCCGCATCGGTCAGTGGACCGCGCGACGACCAGACGACCCGTGATGAGTCCTGGTCGCTCACCTGACGTTTTCACGCTGCTGTTTTCACGCTGCCCGGGGTGCGTTCACAGGGAAAACACAGGGAGCGTGGATGTTCTTCCAAGGGTCTTGCGATGTCCTTAGGTCGTTGGTGATGAACAAGGTCACCGTCCCGAAGGATCCACCATCCCCAAGGAGTAACCCATGTCTCGTCACCACGACCCGATCTGCGAAAGCAGCGGCAAGGTCCGCTTTCGGGAACCGAAGGACATCAAGCGCGCACTACGAAGGGCCGACCAAGGTCGTTCTCGTGCCCGCTTGAACGACGTGACATCCAACCGTCGTGAGATCAAGAGCTACAACTGTGCGGACTGCAACGGCTGGCACCTCACCTCCCAGCAGGCACGGCCGATCAGGCTGGTCCCTGTGGCACGGCCGATCGCGATCATCCCCGGACCCGCCGCAAGTGCGATGCGCCGTATGGCGAGTGCCACCGGATTCACCGTCGCCGCGGCCTAACGACCTGAACAGTCACGAACGCCCGAATCTCTGGCGCTGCACACGAACGCCCTGCCATGACGGTGGAAGGCTCAGGAGCGGGCGAAGCGTACGAGCGGCTCGATGTTCTCGGGGTCTGCATCGGCCGCCCGTAATGCATCCAGGTATGCCTGCCGGTTTGGACCGGTGCCCTGGATGCTGGTGGCGCCCCAGGTGAACTGCTCGCCATCGAGCGTTGCGCCCAGGCAGCGACTCAGCCGAGGCGGTCGCTGTCGATGAGGTAGTCCCCGTCCTGAGTGATGAAGGTGAACTGGTGGGTCTCGGTCGACGTGCCGCCGTGGTCGCGGGTGAAGGTGAGGCCGACGGAGGCCTTGGTGCCAGAGTCGTATGCCCGGACCTCGTTGACCCTGACCTTGTCGATCTTCTTCCAGAAGTCGTCGTAACCTTCACGACCGCCAGCAAAGCTCTGCATCCTCGGCGACAGCTGATCCCAGGTGCGGTCGGTGTCCTTGGTGACGTTGGAGTAGTACGACTTCAGGAAGCTCTCGAGGTGCTTCTGATCGCCTCTGGTGGTGGGCTCCTCGGAGACTCTCGACGGACTGGGCGCTGCAGTCTGGGCCGGCGTGGTCGCTCGGGTCGTGGCTAGCACTAGGGGGGTGCCGCCCTGGTCGCCGAGCTGGCTCACGAAGAACGCCATACCCATCGCTGCCAGCAGCAGGGCGGCGAGCCCAAGGGACACCCGGCGCCTCCCGCTCCCCCGCTCATCCGGCGGCTGCTGCTGCGGCGCACCGGCTTCGAAGCGCTTGGTCGGTTCGACGACCGGCGCGGCGATAACCACGGGCATGACCGCGGTGGCACCAGATGCAACCACTGGCATGACCGCTGTGTCACCAGATGCAGCCACCGGCATGACCGCCGTCGCCTCAACGGCGGCGATGCCACCGAGTCGCTTGGCGCTGGTGGCCATGTCCCACCGGTTGGCCGGGTCCTCATCCATCATCGCGGCGATGGCGGGTGCGAGGGCGCCGGCGTGCGTCATCGGACGAGGTGGCTCGGTGGCGATGGCCCGAAGCAGCGCGATCGGGTTGCTCCGCGACTCGTAGGGCGACCGACCCTCGACGGCCGCGTAGAGGGTGGCGCCAAGAGCCCAGACATCGGATGCCGGATGGGGGTCCTCGCCGCGGGCCAGCTCGGGCGAAAGGTACCCAGGGGTCCCCGTGATGAAGCCGATCGCGGTCTGCTGGTCGTCACCCTGCCCACGGGCGATGCCGAAGTCGCTGATCTTGGGGCGCCCTGCCTTGTCGATGAGCACGTTGGCCGGCTTGATGTCTCGGTGGACGATGCGACGCTGATGGGCACGGGCCAGTGCACCGGCCAGCTGGGCGCCAATATCGGCCACGCGCCGCGGTGAGAGCTGCCCGTCGCGGGAGATCTCGTCAGCGAGGGTCTCCCCTTCGACGTACTCCATGACCAGCCAGGGCCGTTCGTTGTGGTTGACCACGTCATACACGGCGACGGCGTTGGGGTGGCTGAACGCAGCGGTCGAGCGGGCCTCGCGCATCGCGCGTTTGGTCTCGGTGGCTGACTCACCCGGCAGCGCGCCCATCTGCTTGACCGCGACCTCGCGGCCCAGAACGTCATCGCGGCACAGCCACACCGTGCCCATGCCGCCACGGCCGATCGCACGCAACACCTGGTAGCGGCCGGCAATGAGCTGGTTTGGCATGAAATCCTCCGTTTGGCTACGCTCAGCCTACGGCGGCCCAGACTCCCCCGACCACGCGCGTCGCCCGGCAACCACGCCCTGCTCGCGCACTGCGCGGTAAGCGCGCCACCAAACCCGGCGTACCTTTGACGTCGATGAACACCGGTGGCAGACGAACGAATACGGCATACGAACAGAGCCCCACGAAGGGGCGCTGGTGGCTGGTCGTTTCGGCCCTGCTGCTCCAGTTCTCGATCGGCGCCGTCTACGCCTGGAGCGTGTTCGGCAAGGCGTTGAGCGTCGCCGAGCCCTTCCACCTCAGCAAGCTCGAGGGTGCGCTGCCGTTCGAGGTGGCGATCGGCATGATCTTCATCGGCTCCTACATCGGCGGGCGGCTGCAGGACAAGCAGGGACCGCGCCGGGTCGCACTGCTGGGGGGCGTCATCTATGGCGTCGGCGTCATCCTCGCGTCGTTCTCGCACAGCCATGATCAGCTCTGGTTGCTCGTCCTCGGCTATGGCGTCATCAGCGGCTTCGGGCTCGGCTTCGCGTACATCGTCCCGATCGCCATGCTGCAGAAGTGGTTCCCCGACAAGCGCGGACTCATCACCGGGCTGGCTGTCGGCGGGTTCGGCTTCGGTGCGGTGCTGACGTCGCCGATCGCCCAACGACTCATCGACAGCAACAAGGACATGCCGACAAAGGCTTTCCTGCCGCTGGGGCTCGGCTATCTGGTGCTGTCCCTGATCGGCGCGTCCTTCTTCCGCAACCCGCCAAAGGGGTACGCCGTCCCGGGGTTCCTGCCGGCAACGACCGGTCGCGTCGTCAACAGCGGCAGGGAATACACCGAGAAGGAAGCGTTGCGCACCCCGCAGTGGTACCTGCTCACAGCGCTCCTCACCCTCAACGTCACTGCGGGCATCGCCCTCATCTCCCAGGCTGCGGCCAGCGCCACCGACATCGCCGGCTACACCAAGGCGGGGGCCGCCGGCCTGGTCGGCGCACTCGCCATCTTCAACGGCGGTGGCCGCATCGTGTGGGCTGTGGTCTCGGACCACATGGGCCGGATGCCAGCATTCGCAGCGATGCTCGGGCTCCAGGGTGTCTGCCTGCTGCTGATCCCCCATGCGAGCAGTGCGGCGATCTTCTTCGTCCTCGCCGCGATCGTCTACCTGTGTTACGGCGGGGCGTTCGGCACCATGCCGGCGACCGCCGGCGACTACTTCGGTGTGCGGCATGCCGGCGCCATCTACGGCCTGATGATCCTTGGCTGGAGCCTGGGCGGCATCATGGGCCCGCTGATCATCTCGGCGCTGATCGGTGGCGACAAGAGCTACACCCTCGGATACACCGTCATCGCGGTCATCGCCCTGGCGTCGATCTCCCTCACCGTGATCACCAAGATCCCGCGTAATCCCCGCACGCGACCGGATGTCAGCACGGACCTCGTCAGGATCGACGTCGTCAGCAAGGACCTCGTGACCACAGACCTCGTGACCACGGACCTCGGCACCGGAGAGCTCGTGACAGCCGGTTCAGCAACCTCTCGCCAGTGACGGATGGAGCGCGGATGCCGGAAGTGACGCCAAGACCTGTCGCCCTGGCAGTCGACGTCGGCGGGACCAAGGTCGAAGCCGCTCTCGTCGACGCCGACGGCCAAGTCCTCGACCGCTCGCGCCATCGCCAACCAACGGGACGTGACGCCTCCTCCGACCAGCTCGCGGCGGCCGTGGTCGACGTGGCAGAACGCGCTCTGGCCGCGCTACCGCCGGGCGCACCGCTCCTGGGTGCCGGCATCGGTAGTGCTGGACCCATCGACGACGTCAACGGCACCGTCTCCCCCGTCAACATTCCCGCGTGGCGCGGGTTTGCCCTGCGCGACCTGGTCCGCTCCGTCGTGTCGGATCAGACCGCCGACCAGACCGCCGACCCGACGGTGATCCTGGCCACCGACGGCCTCGCAATCACTCTCGCCGAACACTGGGTGGGCGCCGGCAAGGGCGTAGACAACATGATGGGGATGGTCATCTCCACAGGAGTGGGCGGCGGTCTCATCCTTGGCGGTCGACCGATGCACGGGGCGAGCGGCAACGCTGGCCATATCGGGCACATCGAGGTGAGTGCCATCGACGGTGAGCCCACGTTCGGCCATCCCGACCTGCTGGAGGCGGTGGCGTCCGGCCCCCACTCGGTCGAGTGGGCGCGACGGCACGGCTGGAAAGGGACAACCGGCGAAGAGCTTTCGCGCGACTATGCGCTCGGCGACGAAGTAGCTCGCGCTGCCATCACCCGGGCGGGCACCGCAGTCGGGCAGGCGATCTCCAGCGCGGCCGCTCTGCTGGATGTGGAGCTGGTCGTGATCGGCGGCGGATTCTCCCAAGCCACGCCTGACCTTTTCCGCATCATCCGGGAGACCGTCGCATCCCATCAGCTCGAATTCGTCCGCAAAGTACGAGTCCTGCCCTCGAGCCTGTCCGGTGCCGGGCCGCTCATCGGCGCAGCGGCTTTGGTCCATCTGGCTCACTAACAGCCGACGCCTGCGGCCGCAGGCAGTCAGGGGACATAGGCCACCCTGCCCACCGTGGTCCCGTCTGCGAGCCGTTGCAACCCGTCCGCGACCGCGTCGAGGGCGAGCCGCTCACTCACCAGCGGCTTGACCACCCCGTCCGCGGCCAGCTTGGACAGCTCCTCATGGCACTTGCGCACCAGAGCAGGATCCTTCGTCGTATAGAGACCCCAGTGCAGGCCGAGGATCGAGTAGTTCTTGACCAGGGCATGGCTGAGCGCGGCCGACTGAATCTGCCCTCCCGCGAAGCCGACCACGAGGATCCGGCCTTCGAAGGCGATGCACTTGGTCGAGCGCTGGTAGGCGTCTCCGCCGACCGGGTCGAACACGACGTCGGCCCCACGACCTTGGGTGACGTCCTTGACCACTGCGACGAAGTCCTCGGTGTGACGGTCCACGACCACGTCGGCGCCGAGCCTGTGCGCCACCTCGACCTTTTGGGGCCCACCGACAACACCGATGACGCGGGCGCCGGCGGCCTTGCCGAGCTGAACCGCGGCGCTGCCGACCCCGCCGGCAGCGGCGTGCACGAGCAGGGTCTCCCCCGGCTGCAGGTGGGCGCGGCGGTGCAGGCCGAACCAGCCGGTCTGGTAGCCGATGTACAGCGCAGCCGACTCGGCGTCGTCGAGGGCGTCCGGAGCCGGGAACGTCGTGGCGGCGCCCATCAGGGCAAGCTCCGCGAAGCCACCTGCGGGCAGAGCCGCCGAGCCAATGACCCGGTCGCCCACGGCGAATCCGGAGGTCCCCGGTCCGACGTCGATGACCTCCCCGCACAGCTCGAGTCCAGGGGTGAACGGCAGCGGCGGCCTCACCTGGTAGAGACCTCGGCAGATGAGCGCGTCGGCAAAGTTTGCCGCGGCGCCGAGCACCCGGACCAGAAGCTGGCCGGCGCCAGGCTGAAGGTCAGGGACCTCGTCCAAGCTCATCACGTCGCGCGGCTCGCCGAGCTCGGACACTCGCCACGCCTTCATGTCGTCTCCTTCATAGCGGGTCTCAACCGACGAACGGACGTTCGCGCCTGAGCTCTTCGCGGGCGATCGAGCGGCGGTGGACGGCGTCGGGACCGTCGGCAATGCGCAGGGCTCGTGCCCAGACGTAGAAGTAGGCGAGCGGCGTGTCGTCGCTGATACCCATCCCGCCGTATACCTCGATCGCACGGTCAATCACCGCGATGGCCATCGCTGGCGCGGCTACCTTGATGGCGGCGATCTCGGTGCGCGCGCCCTTGGCCCCGTGCTTGTCGATCAGCCAAGCCGTCTTGTACACCAGCAGCCGGGCCTGTTCGATGTCGATTCGGGACTGTGCGATCAGCTCCTGCACCGTGCCCTGGTCTGACAGGTGCTTGCCGAACGCCACCCGAGACTTCGCGCGATCCACCATGAGGCCCAGTGCACGTTCGGCCATTCCGATGGCGCGCATCGCGTGGTGAACTCGGCCCGGCCCCAGTCGGGCCTGGGCGATCATGAACCCATCCCCCTCGGACGCCAGCATGTTCGAGGCCGGCACCCGCACGTTACGGAACACGATCTCTGAATGCCCGTGCTGGTCCTGGTACCCGAAGACCGGAAGCTGCCGCTCGATGCTCACCCCCGACGCATCCCTGGGCACCAGGATCATCGACTGCTGCCGATGCGTCTGCGCCGTCGGGTCGGTCTTGCCCATCACGATGAACACCTGGCACCGCTCGTCGGCGGCGCCGCTGATCCACCACTTGCGCCCATTGATCACGTAGTCGTCGCCATCACGGACTATCTGCGTGGTGATGTTCGTCGCGTCCGAGGACGCCACGTCCGGCTCCGTCATCGCGAACGCAGACCGGATCTCCCCTGAGAACAACGGTTCGAGCCATTGGGTCTTCTGCTCTGGCGTTCCGAAGAGGTGCAACGTCTCCATGTTGCCCGTATCCGGGGCCGCACAGTTGATGGCCTCCGGCGCGATCACCGGCGACCACCCTGAGATCTCCGCGACCGCGGTGTACTCCAGGTTCGACAAACCGGAGATCTCGGGCAGGAAGAGGTTCCACAGATCCCTCTTCTTCGCCGACGCCTTCAGCCGCTCCAGCACCGGAGGATGCGCATGCGGGTCGTTGTTCGCCCGCCAGAGCTCATACTCCTTCTCCGCAGGGAACACTTCCTCCAGCATGAACCTCCACATCCGGGCGCACACTTCCTCGGCCTTCGGCGACGGCGCGAAATCCATTGTCCAGCCTTCCTGTTCGAGTCTGTTGCGGCCTTCTCCACGGGAGCCAGTGCTGGCTCGTCCTCACCCAGCTGACGAGGGTTCGTCCCTGAGCTCGCGGCGAAGGATCTTGCCGGTGACCGTCTTTGGCAGGTCGTCTATCACCTCGACGATGCGGGGGCACTTATATGCGGCCAGACGCTCCTTGCAGAAGGCGATTATCTCGTCGATCGTGACCTCGGCGCCGTCCTTGATGGAGACGAACGCCTTGACCGTCTCGCCGCGATAGGCATCGATCAGGCCGATTACCGCAGCCTCCCGGATAGCCGGGTGCTCGTACAGCACATCCTCGACCTCGCGGGGCCAGACCTTGAACCCTGATGCGTTGATCTGGTCCTTCTTGCGGTCGACGATGTAGAACCAGCCCTCGGTGTCCATGAACCCCACATCGCCAGTGTGGAGCCGACCTCCGGGCATGGCATGCTCAGTTTCCTCCGGCTTGTTCCAGTAACCTCGTGCGACCTGAGGCCCGGCTACGACGATCTCGCCGATCTGCCCGACCGGCACTTCGGCGCCGTCGTCATCAACAACCCAAGCGGTGGTGCTCGATACCGGCACGCCGATCGAGACCGCGCCCGAATCCGGGTCCACCGGAGCTTCCTTGGAGAAGGGCACCACGATCGCCGGGCTGTTGGTCTCGGTCAACCCGTAGCCGTTATGGATGTAGTGACCGAACTTGCTCCGGAACGCCTCCAACGCGGCCTTGGGAATGGGCGCACCGCCGGAGTAGATCGAATGGAAGCTGGACAGATGTTCGGGTGTGACATCCGGGTTGTTGGTCCACGCGATGAAGACCGTGATCGCGCCGATCGTCGCGGTCGCCTGATGCTCGGCAATGGCCTCCGCGGATACGACTGGGTGAAAGCGGCAGGTAAGAATCGACGCAGCCGCTGCAAGCAGCGGCGCCGCAATGTTGGCAATGAGTCCGGTGATGTGAAAGAGCGGGGCAACGGCAAACATCGAACCGCCCTCAGCAAGGCCGACCCAGTCGCGGTATATCTGAGCGGTGAAGACCACGTTGGCGTGCGTATTCATCGAGCCCTTCGGCGGCCCGGTCGTCCCTGAGGTGTAGGGCAGCAGCGCGAGATCGTCAGGCTGTAGCCGCACATCGGCGGGCCGTCTCCCGCGGTATTGCTCGATCAGCTCCATCATGTCCAACGTGCCATCCGCACGGATCCGTTCGGTGGACCCGAAGATCCGTGGATCCGTCCGGGTCTGGAACTGCAGCTCGGAGGTGGTGATGATCGTCTCCACATCGGTGTCCGCCGTCGCAGCAATCACGAGGTCTGCCATTGACTCAAGACAGATCACGCCGTTGGCGCCGCTGTCGACCAGCACGGTGCTGACCTCACGCTCGCGATACATGGGGTTGATCGGCACGACCACCGCGCCGAGCTTCCACGCCGCGACCACCGCGATGATGAACTGCGGAATGTTCTGCAGCACCAAAGCCAGGCGATCGCCCTTCGCGACACCGGACTCGCTCAGCGCCACCGCGAAGGCATCAGACAGTTCATCGAGCTGGGCAAGAGTGATCGTTGCGTCGAAGTACCGGATGACCGGTGCGTTTGGAGCGCGGCGCGCTGAGGCCCGGAACATGTCGAGCGCATTGTCGTATTCTCGCTCGATCGCCGCCGGAATTTCGGCGTCATACAAGGCGAGCCAAGGCTTTTCGTCGTACGAACCGCGCATCATTTCGCCTCGAAGTAGCGACGTGGGTTGTCGACCAGCATCGTGGTGATCTGATCCTCGGTGACCCCCCGCTCACGAAGCGCAGGCAGCACGTCATCGCTGATATGCGTGTAGATCCAGTTCGGCACCGCCTGCGTCTTTGCTTCGGCCGAGAACCAGTCGATGAAGCACGAAGCATCGTGGGCGAGGACCATCTTCTCGGCGTAGCCGCGCCGCGCCAGCTCAGCCACGGTGTTCACCCGCTGCTCGAACGGCAGCAACACGTCCAGGCCGAACCGGTCCATTCCGAGCAAGGAGCCTTTGTCGGCGACGGCACACAGGTAGTCCAGGTCGGTTGAGTCCCCGGAGTGCCCGATGACCACCTTGGACAGGTCGACACCTTCCTCAGCCAGGACCTTCTGGGCGACCAGACCGGACTGGGTGTGTGAGCTCGTGTGGACCGTGATCGGGACCCCACTGTCAACCTGGGCCTGCCCGACGGCACGCATGACCCGCTCCACGCCTGGGGTCAGGCCGGCCTCCTCGATTGCGCACTTGAGGAACGCCGCCTTCACCCCGGTTCCGGCGATGCCCTCACGGATATCGTGCAGGAACATCTCCACCAACGGCTCGCTGACGTCGAATAACAGTCCGGGGCCGGTGAAGTGGAACTGGAACGGCACGTCGTTGTAGGTGTAGAGACCAGTCGCGACAACGATGTTGATATCGACCTGCGCGTTGATCCGCTGGATCCGGGGAACATATCTACCCAGACCGATGACCGTGGGATCAACGATGGTGTCGATACCGCGAGCCTTGAGCTCGGTCAGCTTCGCGACAGCATCAGCCACCCGCTCCTCTTCGTCCCACGTTTCCGGGTAGTTCTGGCGCATCTCTGTGCCGACCACGAACACATGCTCGTGCATCAGCACCTTGCCGAGCGAGCGAGTGTCGACGGGTCCGCGGACAGTCTGGACATCAGGCATGACCTGGGCTTCCTCTCTTCAACGGCGTCATCTAGCATTGAGACAATGTGCGAGTTTGTCTCGCACAGGTTTGCTTTGTCAATGGCCTACGCAACGGCCGTGGCCCGGATGCGACGCCCGATTCTGGTGCCGAGCCAAGGAGGTCTCCCGATGCCATCCGACTCCGCCCGCCGACGAGCGGTCGACGCGGCCACCCGCGTGTACTTGGCACGTGAAGCGCTTGACATGTCCGCCCTCGCCGGCACCTTGGGGGTGGGACGCGCGACGCTCTACCGCTGGGTCGGCAACCGCGACGATCTGCTGGGTGCTGTGCTCGGCGAGGCAACCGAGCGGACGTATCGCAAGGCGGTCGAACAAGCCACCGGTTCGGGATCGGACCTGCTGCTCGACATCTTCGAGCGGGTGATGCGTTCAGTTGTTGCCTCGGCTCCGCTGCGGTCGCTCACCCACCGCGAACCGTTGGTCTTCATCAGGCTCGCTCTCATGCCGGGCGCCATCGAGTCAGCCGCCGCACGTGTCACCACCGAGGTGATCGCCCGGGAGCAGACCAACGGGAACCTGCAGGTCACGACATCGCCAGAGGTGCTGGCTCGGGCACTCGTGCGCATCTGCGACGTCCACCTCTACGCGCCACTGCTCGGTGGTGACGAACCCGAGATTGAGACAGCCCTGGAACTGGTCAGACTGCTGCTCGGATAGCGGACGGTGGCCTGGCTACGACCATGTTGGCGGGATCGTAGCGGCGAGACCTCCTGGACACGTTCCGGTAGCCTCCGCGATAACCCCTGACGACGAGGAGCTGATGAGCGGTGACCACCACACCCGTCGCGCTGGTTACCGGCGCCGGCAGCGAGCACGGAATCGGGTTTGCCTGTGCCAGAGCCCTTGCCGCGCGAGGCATGGCACTCGTGCTGACCTCGACCACCGACCGGATCCACGAGCGGGCCGCCGAGATAGAGGCCGGCGGGGGACGGGCGGTTGCCCTGGCGGGTGACCTGACCTTGGCCGGAACCGCAGAATCGTTGGTACGGCTGGCAATTGACACTTTTGGCCGGCTTGATGCCCTGGTCAACAACGCGGGTATGACCTCGGTCTCCGACCCAGATGTTGCAGGCGACCTGGTCGGGCTGGGCGACGACGCCTGGCAGCGATCGATCTCACGCAACCTCGACACGGTGATGGCCATGACCCGAGCTGCCCTGCCGACGATGCTCGACGCCGGTTACGGCCGGGTGGTGGTCATGACGTCGGTGTCTGGTCCGCTCGTGGCCTACCGCGGCGACGTCGCCTACCACGCCGCGAAGGCTGCCCTCGTCGGGCTGACCCGCGCCGTCGCCCTTGAGGTCGCCGACCGCGGCGTCACCATCAACGCCGTGGCGCCGGGCTGGATCGCGACTCCCTCGTCGTCGGTTCACGAGCTGGCGATGGGCGTGGCGACACCCGTAGGACGGCCCGGCCGCCCGGAGGAGGTCGCCGAGCTCGTGGCGTTCCTGGCCTCCCCCGCAGCCAGCTACCTGACCGGACAGGTCCTCGTCGTCGACGGGGGCAACTCGATCCAGGAGGAGCACCTCTAGCTCACCTGCCGAGCGTTGCCGCAGCCGCTGGCGAGGCTTCGCTCATGCGCCGCCATGGGACGCGAGTGGCGTGGTGGCAGAATCGCAGGAAACCGAGGGAGACAACCGTGTTGGGACGCCGAGGCGCCGCCATACCCGCCGTGCCCGTCCCTGCTGTGCCCGTCCCTGCCGGACATGTGCTCCGGGCAACCGGTGCCGGCAAGAAGATTGACGAGGCAGTGTTGTTGCTGCCCACCGACGTCAACGTGGGTCCTGGAGAATGCGTCGTCCTGCGCGGTCCCAACGGCAGCGGCAAGACCACGATGTTGCGGATCCTCGCCGGCACCCTCCCACCCTCGGACGGCGAGGCCACCCTGGACGGCTCGCCGGTCGACGAACGCCACGACCTCACCCGCACCGCGATCGCGGCGCTGGTCGGCGCACCGGCGACCTACCGTGACCTCACCCTGGTCGACCACCTCGTCCTGATCGACTCCACCTGGGGCCACGTTGGCGAGAGTGCCGACGATCGCGCCGAGGAGATGCTGGAGCTGCTCGAGATCAACCACCTCGAAGAGCGGTTCCCCCACGAGCTGTCCTCGGGCCAGCAGCAGCTGTTCCACCTCGCGATGGTCCTCATCCGCCCCTCGTCCATCCTCATCCTCGACGAACCGGAGCAACGACTCGACCCTGACAAACGCGACCTGCTCACCCGGATCCTTTTGGACCGCAAGGCAGTTGGCGCCAGTCTGCTCATCGCCTGCCACGACCCGGCGATGACCGAGGCTCTGGTTGACACCGTCGTCGACATCCGGGTCGAATGACGCGCGCGGACAAGGCCCAGCTGCGTCAGGTTCGCACCGCGATCCTTGGCAACCGGCCCGACACGTCCCTGAGCTCCACCCTGTATCCCGTGTACGTCGCCATCATCGTGACCGGCTCGTATGGAGTCCCTGCCGCCCAGTCGCTGTTCCGTTCGCTCGACCATCAGTGGCTGGCCGATCATGTGTGGTCCCCTGGCGGTGCCGTTGGCGCCGCGATCCTGACAGCCATGCTCCTGGCCCTCGTCCGGCTGGTGGGTCGGGTGCGTGGTCCTGTGGTGCCACCCCTGCCGTACCTCGACCTGGTCGTGGCCAGCCCGATGCCGCGCAGGGTCACCCTCGCCCGGAGCTGGCGGCTGAGTCTCGGCGGTTCGACCCTCGGCGGCCTGCTGATCGGCACGAGCGTCGGCGCCGGGCTGGCGATCGCCAAGGTCGCCCCTCCGATCGTGCTGCTGTCCACCAGCGTCGGCGGTTCCCTGCTCGGCGTGCTCGTCGCCGAGCTCTGGCTACAAGGTCAGCTGCAAGGGTCGGAGCTCGGGCTGCGATCAGGAGCCTCGCTTCTGGGCAGACGCCGAAACGCGTTGGCACTGTTGGACATCATCGGCCTGCGGCGGCAGGCTGCGAGCAACGTCACCATGGGCGGCGCAGCCCTCTCCGGGGATCTGCGCACCGCCCGTCTCGACGCCGTGCGACCCCCGACCCACGCCCGACGTGTGCGGCTGAAGTCCAGCGGGCCGCTGACCGTGTTCGCCCGTCGCGACTTCCTGGGGCTGCGCCGGGCGCCGGGCGCCGCGCTGTATGGGCTGGGTTTCGCTGCGGCCGGATCAGCCGGACTGATGCTGTCACTGCAGTCGCCCCGAACCCCCACGATGGCGCCGCTGCTGAGCCTGATCCTGTGTTACCTCGGTTTCGGCGCCTGGTGCGAGGGCCTGCGGCTGCACGCCGACAACTCGGGCACCTCACGACTCCTTGGCCTTCCCTACCGGGATACGGCGCTCGCTCATCTCGCCGTGCCCGTGGTGGCCTGGGTTCTGACCACCATCGTCGCCGGCGCGACACTGTCGCTCGTCGGCATGGTCGGACCAACGGCGGTCGTCTGGTCGTTCGGCACCGGCGTGCTTCTGGCCGGGGCACACCTCATGGCGGCCTTCCGTGGCCTGCCGCCGGTCGGTGTCTTCGGACCCAAGGCGGGGGTTCCGGCGATGATCTTCTGGTACGGCAAGCCGATTCTCGCAACCCTCGTCGTGGGAACGGCGACGGCGGCGTGGGCCGCTCGCGCCGCCAGTCCATGGATTCCCTTCCTGTGGATGCTGATCGCCACAGCCGGGGTGGTCGCCTGGGGGCTGAAACTCGTCGACAAACGGGACCGGCGGGACTGACGGCTCGCCCCGTGCGTCGCCTTCTCGATTTGACTCATGAGTCGACAACGTGGACCGTGGAACGGAAGACGCGGCGAGCGGGCAGGTCGTTCTGGAATGCCCCGCCGTGCACAATCACGATCACGAGAAGATGAGGAATACTTCATGCTGACCATGACCGAAAACGCTGTAACCGAGATTCGCAACTTGACCGAACTGCCTGAGGCACCCCAAGGCGGAGGAGTGCGCATCTCTTCCGATCCGGCTGCCGGTGGCCTGTCGATGACTCTGGCCGCCACTCCTGCCGAGGACGACACCGTGCTCGATACGGACGGGGCGCGCTTGTTCCTCGACTCCACCGCCGCCACGGTGCTCGACGACAAGACACTTGACGCAGTCGCGGGCCCGACCGGACAGACTCAGTTCGCGATCGGCGAACAGTCAACCGAACAGACACCCTGATCCACGCACGCTGATCCACGCACGCTGATCCACACACGAACTTGGTCGGCCCGCATCGGCCGACACTGAGAGCCTCTCGCCGCGGCAGCTGAAACGCCGCGGGGAGCGGCTTATCTTGGGGCTCTCAGCCCATACGTGCGGCGACCGCGGGCGGGACGCCACCGGGGGCCACCGGGCCCCAGCTCGTGGGAGTGATCCGGATCAGTGACTTGCCCTGGTCGGCCATCGCCTGCCTGTACTCGTCCCAGTCCGGATGCTCCCCGGAGATAGAACGGAAGTACTCGACGAACGGCTCGGCGGCCTCTGGCATGTCGAGGACCTCGGCCGTGCCGTAGACCTGCACCCAGGGCCCACCGAAGTCGTCGGACAGGACGCAGATGCTCACGTCGGGGTCGCGGCGGGTATTCCGCGTCTTCGCCCTCTGCGGGTACGTCGACACCACGATGCGGCCCTCGGGATCAATGCCGCAGCTCACCGGGGAGAGCTGAGGCCTCCCGTCCCCGCGCGTGGCCACGTAGATTCCGTTGTGCCTGGGACGCAGGAAGTCGAGGAGCTCTTCGCGGGAGACCGTGTCTGCGGTGGCGACGTTGGGCATGCCAGAGATTTTAGTGCCCCGTCGGCCACCGAAAATCAGAATATGACGTCGAAGAGCCACTCACCGCGGCGCATGACGGCGTGCAGCGACAACTGGTCGTCGACCACCACCACGTCGGCCAGGTTGCCGGCCCGCAGCCCGCCGATCCCGGCCAGCGCGAGGGTCCGGCTGGGTGTGGACGAGGCGGCAGTGACGGCGTCGAGCAACGAGACACCCGCTGACTGCACGCACCACCGCACCACGTCGAGCATCGTGGCGACCCCGCCGGCGATCGAGTCGCCTTCGGCGAGCCGGGCGGTGCGACCGGAGACGATGACCTCCTGGCCGCCGAGCGTGTAGGAGCCGTCGGGCATCCCGCTGGCAGCCATGGCATCGGTGATGAGGCAGATCCCTTGTGCGCCAACAAGATCGAAGAGCATCCGCACGGTGGCCGGAGCCAGATGGACACCATCACCGATCACCTCCAGAACCGCCTCACCACGGGCGGCGGCGGCGAGGGCGGCGCTGACCGGACCCGGCGTGCGGTGGTGCAGTGGCGGCATACCGTTGAAGACGTGGGTGACCAGCGACCGCCCACCCCGCGGCGCCGCGTCAAGGCTGGCGCGAAGTGCGGCCCGGGCAGTTTCGGCATCACAGGCTGTGTGACCGACGGCGGCCACGATGCCGTGAGAACCCAACAGCGCTGGAAGGTCCGCTGCGCCCGGGCGTTCGGGCGCGAAGGTCATCTGGGCGATCGCCTCTGGTGCGCCCGCAGCCGTGGCAGCCTCAACCAGCGCCTCAACCAAGGCGACGTCGACGTCGCAGAGCGCGGCAGGATTCTGAGCACCCCGGCGTTCCATCGACAGGAATGGACCCTCCAGATGTATGCCGGCCAGGTCACCTTGAGCAACCAGCGCCGCACAGGTCGTCACTCCGTCGACCAGGGCGCCACGGGTGTTGGAGGCCAGGCTGCCGAGCAGCGACGTGGTGCCGCTGCGGTGGTGGTGGTCGATCGCCACACGGGCAGACGCGGCATCCGGGCCGAACTCGCCGCCAGCGCCACCGTGGCAGTGCACGTCGACCAGCCCGGGCAACAGGGTGAGCCGACTGGTCCAGCCGGTCGGAGGCTGTGCGTCTCTCCACTGCTGAGGAAGCTCGGAAACCCCGCCAGCAAAGGCGATCCGGTCACCGTCGAGGACCACGGCGCCGGCGTTAATGACGGCGAGCGGTGTGACAAGCCGACCGGTCAGCAGGACACCTGCGTTGGTCCTCACGAGAAGATGATGGACCGCGTGGGAGTGTTGGCGACCGTCGGGGTCGCGACCGTCATCGCCTGAGGCGCCCAATTAGCCTGAGGTCCCTGCCCTAGGGTCGTGTTCCATGGGGAACGAGAAGGTCGGATATATCGAAGCCCTGCGTCGGAAGATCGGTCATGATCCGATCTTCATGCCGTGCGCCGGCTGCGCCGTGTTCGATGGTGCGGGGCGGTTGCTGCTGCAGCAGCGGGGGGACGATCGCGGAACGTGGGGCTTGCCTGGCGGCGCCATGGAGCTCGGAGAGACCATCGAAGCCGCAGCGGTTCGCGAGACGTTCGAGGAGACTGGCCTGCGCGTCCGGACCGACACGCTCCTGGGCGTCTACACGGGCGAAGCACACACCTATGCAAACGGGGATGTCGTCCAGTCCGTCGTCGTCGTGCTCACGGCCACTGCTGTTGAGGGCAGGATGACGGAGGACGGAATCGAAACGGTTGGCCTGGCCTGGTTCCCGCTCGACGAGCTCCCCAGCCCGATCTTCGCCCCCCACCAGGACATGCTCGATGACCTTCGGGACGGCAAGCGAGCAACCTGGACCTGACTCGCGCAAAGGGCAACCGTCAACCGATCTCGAGTGCCTGGGCGATCATCTGATGCCCCTGCGCCTCGAATGTCTCGTCGCCGACGCGGTAGGCCCAGACGGCGGTGCCAATCGCCTCCCGCAGAAGGGTGCGTTGCCAGGCCGCGGGCTCCCGAGGATCACTGCCATAGCCGGACAGGAACGCCGCTTCCAGGTCCGGTCGACCCTGCCACTCCTGGCGGGCCAGCCGGGCAAGGTCGGTCAACGCAGGCCTCCAGTCGGCTCGGCCGAGGTCGAGCACGGTGACCTGGGCCTCGTGGGTCAGCCAGTTGCGTGGCTGCCAGTCGCCATGGGTCGGCACGAGCTCCACGGGTTCGTGAGGGTGCCTGGCGATGGCGTCCCTGAGCCGGGTCTCGGTGACGGCGTCAATGCGGTGATCGCTGTCCAGCCAGGCGATCGAGTGGGCGTCCATGCGGGATTCGTGGTCCTGCGACACCGTGCACTGCTGCGCGTGGAAGGTGGCAAGAAGCTCGCCGGCCTGGCGATAGGTATCGGCGTCGTCAGCAGCGGGATGGTCCTTCACGAGGGTGCCCGGCAGGTAGCTGGTAGCCAGCATGTTCTGGTCTCGGTCGACATACAGCAGCCGCGCGCAGCGGCCAACCTCCCGCCAAGGTGTCGTCCACTGCTCGTGCGCAGCGATCTCGCGCCCGATGTGATGGTTCCCCGAGCCGGCAGCCTTGATGATCGACTCGCCCTCGGCATACCGCACGTGCAGGACCACGGTGTCGGTCAGACCCCAGCTGAGGTCGGCAATGACCGCGACGCCGGGGAACCATCGACGCACGACGTCTTCCTGTGCAGGTGACAGGCGAGGGGTGGCGGACATCGGGGCAACCCTAATCCTCTGCCGCTGCGAAGCGAGGTCGCCTCACGCCGCGCGACCCGCACCGCGTTGACACCGTGACACCTACGCGGCGGTGACGACGATCTCCTCACCCACTCGAAGCGTCTGGTACCGGTCGCCGAAGGCATGACCGAACGCGTCGAGGGTCCACTGCGTGCTGTCGTGGCCGGACAGAGCTATCGGGCTCGGTCCGCGCTCTTGGATTCTGTCGATGACGGCGTGCGCGTCGTCCTCGTTGATGGGGCGCCAGGGCCAGTTCGGGTTGCCGAACACTGCCTGGGGCAGCAGTGGCGTGCCGATCGGATGTACCGGGAGGTGCAAGCCTCCGACCACCGCGTAGACCGGCGCGTCGACAACCTTCTCGGCAGCGGCCAGCGTCAGCTCGATCTCGGGATGCCCGCACCCGGTGATCACAACAAACCCGCGCCCGCGGACATTGACCACGAGCGCCTGCTCGGCGACCGGTCCCATCCAGAACAACATGCGTGGGAGAGGAGGCAGGACCGCGACGCCGGGACCGATGACCCGGGTCTCGTCGACCACGCAGATGTCCGCCTTCGGATGCGTCATCTCCGTCTGCCGGTATGACGCTCGACCACCGGAAGGATCGACAGGCGCTCCACCTCGCCGAGGTCCGCGAGCCTGGTATCCAGCTCCCTGATGGTCTCTTTGCCAGCCTTGTTCCGGCCGGCGACGTACCGGCCCGCCAGCGCCGCTGCGGCGGAGGCAACGACGGCGAGACTGCGTTGTCCAGGCATGTGACCACCTCTTCCCACAGACTCTGGTCTGCGAGCGTCGGGGGCTAGGGACGAAGGTCCTCACACGCAAGCCGCCACCTGAAGTCGCAGGCAAGAAGGGTCGAATCCAGCCGCCAGTCCCGTCTAGGCCGACGCTGAGAGCCTCTCGCGGCGGCGACTGAACGCCACTGCGAGAAGCATCTCCCGGGCTCCCAGCCCATGCGTTTCATGCGAGGCCGTCGGGTGGAGCGACGCGGCTCAAACCGTGACCTCAGTCATCTTCGGCCTCGCCGAATGCGGAGGCGATATAGACCGACCGGCTGGCGGGCTGGATCAGGACGACGGGATCATTGCAGTAGCGCGGCACCGAGATCACGTCGGAGGTGGAGCCGTCGCCTGCAGCGCTCAGAGCGAACGGCTCGGTGAAGTCCGTGACCATGTTGTCGCACACCAGCGTGGCGACCACAGAGGCGATGGGGTTATTGCCTAGCGCCGGGATGATCAGACCGCGGATCTCAACGGTGATCCGACCGTCTTCGCGGACGCGAACGTGGCTCGGTCCGTTGACCCACGCGGCCACGCCGGGGTTGACTCCAGCGATCGCGGGGCTCGCGGGCGCCGGATTGCTGCCCATCAGGTTGGCCCGCAACAACGAGTGTCCGCTGGATCCGTCGGCGAGTGCGGAGCCTGCGGTCAAGACAACGATGGCCAAAGCGATGGCGGCTGAGGTGGATTGAACGCGGTTCGATCGAGTCATGCGCATGGTGTGCTCTCCTTTGCTTTGCTGCGCGGGCCGCAGTCAAGCCACGGCCCCTGTCAGCTGAGATACGTATCCAATGCGTCATCGGTTCAGGTCGGCCCCGATTAGCTGGGCTCAGCTCTTTGAGGGTGACTGTCCGTAGGCAGTCACGGCCCCGGCGACTGCGTCAAGCTCGGCTTCGCTGAGCAGTCGGGGTTCGCCGAGGGCCTTGGCTTCGCAGTAGATGCGGCACAACCACTCGAGGTACGTCGCCCGCGAATACGCCTTGGCGAGGGTGTCCCCGTAGGTCGTCGCCCCATGGTTCTGGAGCAGGACGCCATACCGGTCCTGCATCGCCACGATGCAGTTGCGCGCCAGCTCCTCCGTGCCGAACGGGGCATACGGCGCAACTCTGACCGGTCCACCCAAAAGCGCCAACATGTAATGAATCCGCGGCATCTCGTCGACCAGAGTCCCCAGAACCGTCGCGTAGACGGGGTGCGTGTGCACAACAGCCAGCGCGTCGGTGTTCTGGTACACGACGGCGTGCATCGGCACTTCCGTCGAGGGGTTGTCGGGCCCGTCAACGTGCTTGCCGTCAAGAGTGATGACGCAGATGTCCTCCGGAACCAGCGCCTCGTAGTCCACGCCGCTCGGCGTGATCGCGATGTTGTCGCCGACCCGGACGCTGATGTTGCCCGACGTTCCGACCGTGAGCCCGTCCTTGAGCATTCGCAGGGAGTACTCAACGATCCGTTCGCGTGCCTTGTGCATGAGCATGGGTATCTCCGTTCCTGGTCTGAGCATGCCTCATCGCGACTGCGACACGGGTGAGTGAGGGTCAACGCCGTACGCCACACTGCAGGGGTGCGCGCGATTGAGTGGGTCGACGATCCCCGACCGATGATCAGGCTGATCGACCAGACCCTGTTGCCGGCCACTGAGCAACACATCGACGTCACGACGGTCGACGTCTTGGTCGAGTCGATCGAGCGCCTGGTGATCCGTGGCGCACCGGCTCTGGGAGCGGCTGGGGCGCTGGGTGTCGCCCTGACCATGATCCAGGGCGCTGACGAAGGCTGGGACGCGGCGAGGCTCGAGAGCGAGATCGACAGGATCCGCGATGCCCGACCTACAGCGGTCAACCTCGCCTGGGGCGTGAACCAGGTCAGAGCGTCGGTCCCGTCGGGGATCGCCACGGTCCTCGAGCTCGCGCGAAAGGTTGTGGCCGACGATGAGGCCGCGAACCGCCAGCTCTCCCAACATGGGGCCGACTGGATCCTTGCGCACGTAGAGAAGGACAAGGTACGCGTCGTCACGCACTGCAACACGGGGGCGCTGGCCACCAGCGCCTGGGGCACGGCATACGGGATCATCCATGAGCTGCACCAGCGTGGACGCCTGGGTCTGGTGTATGCCGACGAGACACGGCCGCTGCTCCAGGGCGCACGGCTGACGAGCTGGGAGCTCCTGAACGACGGGATCGAGCACGTCGTTCAGGCTGACAGTGCGGCCGCGAGCACGATCCTGCGAGGTCTGGTCGACGTCGCGATCCTTGGGGCCGATCGCATTGCTGCGAACGGGGATACGGCGAACAAGGTCGGTTCGGTGGGTCTGGCGCTCGCCTGTCAGCGCGCGGGGATCCCCTTCGTCGTTGCCGCGCCGTCATCCACGATCGACCTGGCCATCGCGCGGGGCGAGGACATCGTCATCGAGGAGCGGGACGAGGACGAGGTGCTCTGCTTCGCCGGAGTGCGGACGGTGCCGGAGGGGGTCAGGGGCTTCAACCCGGCGTTCGACGTCACACCACATGACCTCATCAGCATCGTCGTCACCGAACGAGGTGTGGCCGAGACGGCAACCGACACCCGTCCTGACGTGATCGCGACCATCGCTGGCTGAGCAGCCAACGTTCGGCGAAAGCAGCTCGAAGTTCTTGGCGCTTAAAGTAGCTCGAAGATGGTGGCGTTGGCCTGACCGCCACCTTCACACATGGTCTGCAAGCCGTAGCGGATGCCGTTGTCGCGCATGTGGTGGATCAGTGTGGTGGCCAGCCGGGCGCCGGAGCCGCCGAGCGGGTGACCCAGCGCAATGGCCCCACCCAGCGGGTTGAGTGCCTTCGGATCGGCGCCGAGCTCGATCAGCCAGGCCAAGGGAACAGGGGCGAACGCCTCGTTGACCTCGAAGGCGCCGATCTGGTCGATCGTGAGACCGCTCTTGGCCAACGCCTTGCGCGTCGCGGGGATGGGCGCCGTCAGCATGATCACCGGATCTGCCCCGGCCAGGACTGCGGTATGCACACGGGCGAGGGGCTTGAGGCCATGGGCAGCGGCCAGCTCGCTGGTAGTGATCAGCAGGGCTGCGGCACCGTCCGAGATCTGCGACGCGTTGCCGGCGTGGATGACTCCATCCTCCTTGAACGCGGGCTTCAGACCGGCAAGCCTCTCGGCCGTCGTCCCTCGGCGGATCCCCTCGTCCTCGGAGAACACACCAGCCTCGGTCGGGACCGAGACGATCTGTTGCGCGAAGGCACCGGAGTCCTGAGCAGCCGCGGCTTTCTCGTGGGACTCCGCGGAGAACTCGTCGAGCTGCGCACGAGACAGATCCCAACGTTCGGCGATCATCTCGGCACCGATGCCCTGGTTCGGCATGGTTTCGTAGCGCTCGGTAAAACCAGTTCCTCCGAACGGGTCTCCTCCGGTCGCGATGTTGGCTCCCAGCGGAACCCGGCTCATGACCTCGACACCCCCCGCGACCACGAAGTCGTAATGCCCGGCGATGACCCCTGCGACACCGAAGTTGATGGCCTGCTGGGACGAGCCACACTGGCGGTCGATGGTCACGCCCGGGACGGAGTCGGGCCACCCCGCTGACAGCAAGGCAGTCCGGGCGATGTCGAACGCCTGCTCCCCCACCTGTGTCACGCAACCCCAGATCACGTCGTCCACCAGCGCTGGGTCCAGACCGGTGCGCCCGACCAACGCTGACAGCACGACGGCGGACAGATCCGCGGGATGCACGCCGGCAAGGGCGCCGTTGCGCCTGCCTACGGGTGTGCGCACTGCTTCGACGATGACTGCGTCTCTCGCTATCCGGACCATGCCCGCGATGCTAGCGCCCGACGGGACCCGAACCAGCACCCTGCCGATTACCTCGTTCCCTTGCATCGTGAGTGACCGCAACTTGCCGAAAGCCCCTGACCGCACCCTCGCTATAGGCAACCAACGCGCAGTACACGCGTCATTGCAGCTCAGATCAGATCACTGACCCCGCGTTCAGCGTTGTGGGCCCCTGATCGGACAGATATCGCTGAATGGTGTCCAGAGCGTTCGATGTCGAATCCGGAGAGGCCAGTTCCGGCAAATCCGATAGCGGTAATCGCGATCACTGCTACGAGGGTGAGCCAGCTGACGTGAGCCGAGGCAGGCGGTCTTCGCAAAAGCCCGTCTCTGCGGCGTAGGAGGACCACGGCGACGATCAACGTGCTGATCTCCAACGCGCAGACCACGATGTCGGGCAGACCGACCTGTTCGGGGACGCCGGCTTCGGGTCCGAAGGGCATGCCGACGGTCCGGGAGTACAACCACAGTGCGAGCGGGCCGATGGAGACCACCACGGCGGCAAACAGCGCGGTGGGTTGTCGGCGGGTGACCAGGACGACTGCCACGGAAAGCTCCGCTGCCGCGAGGACAACGAAGAACGCCCCGGCCGCTCCCCATTCGGACAGGTGCTCGGGTACGACGGCGCCGTGGATCACCGCGCTGCCGAAAAGCAACGCGACCAAACGTTGGCGCATGCCGTCGACCCGGCTGCCCTGCTCACCGTCCGCGACAAGGTTCGTGGCGGTCGGCGAAAAGGCAGCGTGGGGTCGGGTTGTGCTGACGTTCAGTCGACCGGCCCGAAGCGCCACGACCCAGCCGACGAGGACGAGGTTGGTGAGCAGAAGTATCCCGCTGCCATAGCCCAAAGCGCGCACCTGCAGCCAGAGCGACGCTTGCTGTTGTTGCGCCAGACAGTTCTCCCATGCGCAGGTGTCGCCCATCGATGCCATCAGCTGCAGCTGACCTGACTGCAGGTGGTAGTCGTACGCCGCGCTGGCCGCCAGCTCGGCGATGCCGACCAGGGTGCCAGCCGCAACGATGAGCAGCGCCGTTGCCAGGACCGTCCTCCACCCGCGCAGCACCGGCCCGAACCGGCGCAGTGCCAGAGTGAGCGCCCCGAGCACGCCGAGGACGAAGACCGGCAGGACCAGGGTGGACTCACGCAACCAGCTCGCGAACGGCCCCTGGGTGCGTTCGATGGCGCCGACGGCACCTCGCAGGGACACCATCCAGAACCCGTCGGCGTAGGCCAACACGACGGCCAGGAGCAGGACCGTCAGCCACGGGACGGTCAGTCGGCTCTGCAGGGTGCCACGGCGCTCCGCGGTGGCGTTGAGGAACATGATGGTCCCTTTCACGTCAGGTCTCACATACGAGCTAGGGGGTGATTTCCCAGCCGAACATCATGGCGTGGTCCTCATGGGCCAGGTTGTGACAGTGCGCCACATAGGGCCCGGTGAAGTCCCGGAACCCCCGGTAGACGATCACCGACTCGCTGGGGTCCAGCGCGACCAGGTCCTCACGCCCGATGTCATCGGGATGTCCGGGACTGGACACGGTCACGTCCTTGCCGTTGCGCATCACGGTGCGGTGCTCCTCCATGTGTAGGTGGAAGGGGTGCACCCAGCCGCCGCCGCCGTTGCGGATCTCCCAGAGGTTGAAGCTGTTCTTCTTCTGCGCGGCCAGCGGGGTGGCGCCTGCCTTGTTCTTCAGGCTGGCAAGCACGTTGGCCGGGTCGAAGGGCTTGCCGTTGATGAGCCACTCGATCTCACCGCCGCCGCTCCCGCGCTGCACCTCGAAGATCGAGCGGTTGTCGAGCAGGCTCTGCCAGTTGCTGGGCAGCGGTGGGAGCGGACGCAAGAGCTTGTTGGCCGCTGGCAGCACGCTGTTGTCGGGGGCGTCGTCGCCGATCACGAACTTCAGCACCGGGACCTTGTAGTTCGGGTCGGGTGAGAAGCGAGAGGAGCTGCTCCACATCCGCCCGTCGGGCATCTTCATCACGTCGGTCAGGTAGATGACGTCGCCCTTGGTGGTCGGCGTACCGTCCTGGTACTTGGTGAAGTCGATGATGACCTCGCGCCGCTTGGCCGGCCACAGCTCGAAGGAGTCCCGGGTGATCGGGAACGGCAGGAGCCCGCCGTCGTTGGCGATCTGGGTGAACTTCATGCACTGCTGGGCGTCCGGGATGCGGTACTGGCCCTCGAGCTCGTCACCGCTGTAGCCCAGCGACACAGACGACTTCGGGCCCTGCGTGGAGCTCATCAGCTTGAACTCGTAGATCCTCGCGATCGAGCAGTCGAGGAACCGGAAGCGGTACTTGCGCCGATTGACCTCCATCACCGGGTATGCCGTGCCGTTGACCGTGAAGATGTCGCCGACAAAGCCATGGTTGGGGAAGTGCTTGAAGAACGACTTGCCCCACCACTCGGGGTGCGTGGCCGGGTTCTTGGCGTCAGGGAACTCGCCCATCCCGTCGTGCATGTCCTGGTGCGTCGTAACGCCGTCATCAAGGCGGGCGTCGAAAAAGGCCAGCGGGACGTCGTACTTGACGTCGAAGGACCCGTCCGGGTTGTCGGTGCGGACCCCGGGCAGCCGCAGGCCCTGCCGCTCGTCTCCCATGTCCGTGCCGCCAAGGGATCCCAGGGGCTTGGGGTCGTAGATCGGGAACAGCCCGACCAAACCCTTGTACACGTTCGCGCCGGTGTGGTCCATCCGGTGGTCGTGGAACCAGAAGAAGCTCTGCTTCTCCCGGTCGTCGTTACCGGCCGGCCAGTTCAGGTACATCTGGTCGACCCACTGCCCCGGCCTGAAACCATGGTTCTGCGGCCCGTACCTCATCGAGTAGTGCGGGTTGCCGTCACTCTCCGGGGCGGTGTGAGCGTTGTGCAGGTGGACCAGCGCCGAGTAGTCCGGGGCTCCGAAGTCCTGACGGTCCAGGTTCTGCGGGTTCTCATCCAGGCGGTTCACGAACCGGACCAGCGCCGGCCTGCCGTACTCGTTGTTGATCATCGGCCCCGGGAACGTGCCGTTGAAGCCGTAGATCGTGCTCAGCGGCAAGGTCCGTTTCGTGCCCGCGGCGAAAGTGGTGCCGGATGCGTCGAACGAGACCGCCGGACGGCCGTTCGAGTCGATCGGCAGCACCTGGGAGGTGGTGAACGCATGGGTCGCGACCACCTCGTCGAGCTTGTAGACGAGCGGGTCCGGACAGCCGATATCGCTCGGGCAGATCTGATGCCGCTCATTTCCCATCGAGTTCTGCTGGCCCTGCCCGTACCCCGGCGGCTTCGCCCAGGAGCTGTACTCCGACTTCGGTACCGGCGCGAGTGCTTTCGGGATCGGCAAGGAGTCGGTGAAGGGCGAGAGGATCAGCGGGTGACAGCGGACACGAGAAACTGCCCGGAGACGGCCATGAAGCTGCCCGGTGGCGGACGTGAAAACTGCCCGCTGACGGTCATGAGATCTGCCCGACACGATTCCGTCTGCCTCGCCGCGTC
>JABBOX010000154.1 GCA_012927555.1 Phycicoccus sp. | reverse complement strand
TTCGGTTCCCAAGAGTGTCCAACGCCGCCGACGTCGACGCCCTGGCCGCCGAGCCCGGCGTCGATGTCCGCGTGACGGCCGACCCCGACGTGGTCGCGAGCGCCGACCTGGTGGTGCTCCCCGGGTCTCGAGCCACAGCGGCGGACTTGGAGTGGATGCGTTCGCGGGGCCTCGACACGGCGGTCATCTCGCGGGTCGGCACCGGCCGTCCGGTGCTCGGCCTCTGTGGCGGATACCAGATGCGTACCGAAAGCATCGAAGACCCCAATGGCGTCGAGTCCCGTTCTGCCCAGACGGTTGCGGGCCTCGGACTGCTGCCGATCCAGGTGCGTTTCGGCATCGACAAACATCTGGGACAACCCGTAGGCACGTGGCGCGGGCACGCGGTCACGGCATACGAGATCCACCACGGGGTGGCCACTCGCACCCTCGACGGCGGCGAGGCGGAGCCGTTCCTTGACGGCTGGCGGGCGGGACCGGTGTGGGGGATGACCTGGCACGGAGCCCTGGAGAACGACGGCTTTCGGCGGGCTTTCCTCACTGAGGTGGCATCCCAGGCGGGGGTGCGATGGCGCGCCCATCCGGGTGCGCCGGGGTTCCGTGCGATGCGCGAGTCAATGCTTGATCGACTGGCGGACGCCATCGAAGACCATCTGGACACCGCGGCGTTGGCCGGGCTCGTCGGTGTTGATCTCTGAAGCAGTGACTTCTGCAGCCTTGACCTCTGGAACGTTGTCGACGGCTGAGGGGTTCGGCTCACCACCTACGATTCTCGAATGACCGCACTCGACACGGCGCCTACCTTCCACGAGACCACGCTCACCGCGGGAGAGCTGACGTTGCGTCCCTTGAACCAGTCCGATGCAGATGAGGTCGCCGAGGCCTGTCAGGACCCAGAGACCATGCGCTGGCTGCCGATTCCCCGGCCATACACGCTGGCCAATGCCGAGTGGTTCATCGGCACTTTCGCGCCAGAGCTTCGCGAGTCGGGCGCAGGCATCGTGTTCGCGATCCACGTCGCCGGAAGGCTGGCCGGCGTGGTCGACCTCAAGCACGTCAACTGGGCATACAAGGTCGCCGAAGTGGGCTACTGGGTGGCGCCGTGGGCTCGCGGTCGGGGTGTCGCATCGCGCGCATCACGCGCGCTTGCCGAATGGGCCATCTGCGCTCACGGCTTTGAGCGCGTCGAGCTGTACGCGGCAACCGGGAACGTCGCCTCTCAGCGAGCCGCAGGGAAGGCGGGCTTCGTGCGCGAGGGTGTGGCACGCAACGCCGGCTACGTGCATGACGGCCGGGTGGACCTGGTCCTGTTCTCGCTGGTCCCGGATGACCTGCAGAGGCCGGACCTCAAACCTCAGATGTCGTAGACCGCGGCGTCCCTATACGCCCCCCATGTACCCGCCCATGGGACGGTCGGCCAGCGGCTCCACCTTTCCGCAACGCCGACACTGGAGGTAGACCGTCTCGCTGTCCTCGTGCACCTGCTTCCACCGGTGACCGACGGCCACACAGATGAGCTTCTTGAGCTCCATGCCGCTCACTATGCTCGGCGCCGGCAGAGTGCGCGTCCCTCAAATGACTTATGGCTGACCAGAAGGAATGCTGATCCCGTCTCGTCGGAGCGGACCACCACGGTCTGGGCCAGACGGCGGTTTTCGGCTGGATAGGGTGACGTTCATGACGGATCAGTGGACGTGGACCTATCTCGACCTGGACGGCCAGCCGATGACCGGTGAGAACCTGGTCACGAATGGTTTTCCCTCACAGAGTGACGCGGAGAGCTGGCTCGGCGAGCAGTGGCGTGAGCTGGCCGACGTAGGGGTGGACGCTGTGACACTCGCCCACGAGGGCGCCGTGGTCTACGGACCGATGAGCCTGCGAGCGGCCGAATGAGCGGTTCAGCGATCACCGGAGCGGGGGTCCCTGCCAGCCACGCGCCGCTCGGAGCCGGACTGGTTCGCGACCTCGAGCGCCAGGTGCGCCAGGCGCAGAGTCAGTGGCACTCGCCGGCGGTGAGCGCGGGCGTCGTCAGGGACGGCACGCTCGTGTGGTCCCTGCACGTTGGTGCGGCACGGCTCGACCCGACCACCGGGCCGACCGACGACACGCAGTACATGATCGGGTCGATCACCAAGACGTTCACCGCGGTGCTGGTCATGGGGCTGCGCGATGCCGGCAGGCTGTCGCTGGATGACCGTCTGGACACGTACCTGCCCCACACCAGACACGGTGCTGTGACCATCCGCCAGCTGCTCTCGCACGCTTCCGGCTTGCAGCGCGAGCCGGTCGGCCGGATCTGGGAGAACTTCGACGCGCCCGACCAGGAGCGGCTGCTGCGTGAGCTGGAACAGGCTGAGCAGGTTCTGCCCGCCCACTTCGCTTTCCACTACTCCAACCTCGCGTTCGCATTGCTGGGACAGATCGTGGAACAGCTCGAAGGCCGGCCCTGGGGTGATGTCGTCACCGAGCGCATCCTCGGGCCGCTGGAGATGAGGAACACCGGTCTTGTCCCGGACAGCGCGACTCGAGCGCTGGGCTATCAGATTCATCCGCACACGGGAGTCGCAACGATCGAGCCGGCGTTCGAGCAAAAGGCGATGGCCCCGTTGGGCGGGCTCTGGAGCACCGTGGCCGACATGGCTCGGTATGCCGCCTTCGTGGCGGACCCCATCGCCGAGGTCTTGGCGCCCGACAGTGTGGACGAGATGTGCCGGCCGCTGATCATGACCGACGTCGAGGGCTGGGCCCGTGCCTATGGGCTGGGCTATGACCTACAGCGCACCGGTGAACGGGTCCTGGCCGGTCACGGGGGAGCGATGCCCGGGTTCCTGGCCGGCCTGCGAGTTCGACGTCAGGACCGGGTCGGGGCTGTGGTCTTCGCCAACAGCACCGCGGGCGCCGAGACCGTGACTCTCGCCGGGCAGCTGGTCAACGCTGTCCTCGATGCCGAGCCATCCATGGCGCTCGTGTGGAGTCCGTCCCAGCCGCAGCCGGATCTTGACGGCATCCTCGGCAGCTGGTGGACCGAGGGCGAGGAGATCGTCTTCGAGGTGCGCGACAACGTGCTCTGGTCGCGGATCCCCGGTGGGCTGCCCCTCGCTGACACACGTTTCGCCAGGGAGGACAGCAGTCGCTTCCGCGCCGTTGTCGGGCGCGAGCGCGGCGAGCTGCTCGAGGTCACGCGTGGCCCAGCGGGAGAGGTCGAGCGGATGCACTTCGCAACGTATGCGCTCACCCGCACGCCGACCGCGTTCGCCAACCTGCTCGACTGAGTGGGATCAGAGGCGGCCACGACCCGTCTTGTTGCGCCGAAGCCACCGAATCGGCCCGGTTCGAGGTCCCAAACGGTGGTTTGGGAGCAACAAGCGGATCGGCTCTAGACGGTTTTGGAACCGCGCGGGACCTGGGGACGGGGCAGCCGCGACCGACGCATCTGGAAGGCGCGCATCACGGCATACATGGCGGATCCCCGTGGCGGGGCCTCGCCGAACTTCGCGACGACCTTTGCTTTGATGCGCCGCCACATGAAGAAGGCGTCGAGCACTCCGGCGGCAACAAGGCCGTAGACCATCGTGAAGACCATCAACGTCGCCAACGTGGCCAGCGAGGGGAACATCGGGGCGACGAAGGTCAACGCGAGAACCACGATCATGACCGGCAGCATGAACTCGCCGACGTTCCATCGGGCATCCACTGCATCGCGGATGTAGCGCTTGACCGGCCCCTTGTCGCGAGCCGGCAGCGCGTGCTCGTCACCCGACAACAAGGCGGCGCGCTGCTTGGCGCGGGCAACCCTGTTGGCGTCACGGGAATGGCTGGCCGCGGCCTTGCGGTCCGTGGGCACGAGGGGCCGCTTGCGGGCCTCCTCCTGCTCCCGCCGGGACGGAGTGGGGCGGTTCTTGGCACCTGGCCGTTCGGCGTACGTGATTGCCGACGGGGTGCCGTTCTCGGAGTTCTTCTTTCGTCCAAACACATCGCCACTGTATGTCGTGGGTCTGGCTTCCCTTGTATTGCCCTTGGGCTGTCAGGGAAGGAGGAACGCTGGTGGGAGCCTGCACGACACCGGTGGGTACGATCCGAACGTGACCAACGACGTTCGCACCCCAGACCTTGACCCTTCCCGACTGACCGCCATGAGGGCCCGTGTCGCCGAGCTTCTGCCGACCTTGCGCAAGGACCTCGAAGCGCTCACCCGGATCCCCAGCATCTCGCTCGCAGCCTTCGACCAGGCAAATGTGGACGCCAGCGCCGAGGCTGTTGCCGGGCTGCTGCGGGCCGAGGGTCTCGCCGTCGAGATCATCAGGGAGGGTGGCAGACCAGCCATCATCGGACACATCGATGGGCCCCAGGGCGCACCGACGGTCATGCTCTACGCACATCACGACGTTCAGCCCCCTGGCGCTGAGTCCGAGTGGGACAGCGCGCCGTTCGAGCCGACCGAGCGTGACGGTCGGGTCTACGCACGTGGCATCGCCGACGACAAGGCGGGCGTCATGGCCCACATCGCCGCCCTGCGCGTGCACTCGGGCGCGTTGCCGGTCGGCGTCACCGTCTTCGTCGAAGGCGAGGAGGAGATCGGCTCGGACAGCCTGGCCACCATCCTCGAGCGGCACGGCGAGAAGCTGCGGGCCGACACGATCGTGCTCGCCGACTCGAGCAACTGGGCGGTGGGGGAGCCGGCACTGACCACAACGTTGCGCGGAATGATCCGCGTCGTGCTCACGGTTCGGACCCTCGACCACGGGATCCACAGCGGCATGTTCGGCGGGGCGGTTCCGGACGCCATCACGGCGCTGATCAGGATGCTCGCCACGTTGCACGACGCCGAGGGCAACGTTGCCGTCTCCGGCCTGAGGCACGGTGTGGCCGCCGATCTCGACTACTCCGAAGAACGGCTTCGTGAGGAGTCCGGTCTGCTCGACGGCGTGGAGATGATCGGCTCGGGCTCGATCCTGTCGCGCTTGTGGACCAAGCCATCGATCACCACCATCGGCATCGACGCACCATCCGTGGCGACTTCGTCCAACACCCTGGTCCCGCAAGCCTCCGCCAAGATCTCCATGCGCATCGCGCCCGACGAGGACCCCAAGGACGGCTTTCGGCTGCTCGCGGAACACATCCGGGCCAGTGCGCCCTGGGGTGTCAAGATCGACATCCAGCTTGACGACGAGGGCGCGGGATTCTCGGCTGACGCCAACGGTCCCGTCTATGACCAGGCGCGCGCGGCCTTCACCGATGCGTGGGGCGTCGCACCGGTCGACATCGGTGTGGGAGGTTCGATCCCGTTCGTGGCTGCGTTCGCCGAGAAGTTCCCTGACGCCGGCATTCTGGTCACCGGTGTCGAGGATCCCGATACCCGCGCCCACGGCGCCAACGAGAGCCTGCACCTCGGTGAGTTCGAGAAGGTCTGCCTGGCGGAGGCTGTCCTGCTCGAACGTCTGGGGCTTCTGCGCGACTGAGCGCCCACGTCGCGTCGTCGGTCTCAGGTCGTCAGTCTCAGCCAAACAGCCGCTGGCAGTCAGTCCTTGGCGGTCTCGCCCGGCAGCGCAAGCATCTGGTCGAGCGCAACCTTGGCCCACTTGGCGACGTCGGCGTCGACGGTGATCTGGTTGATGACCCGGCCGGCCACGAGCGACTCCAGCGCCCAGACCAGGTGCGGCAGGTCGATGCGGTTCATGGTCGAGCAGTAGCAGACGTTCTTCTCGAGGAAGGCGATGTTCTGCTTCGGGAACATTGTCGCGAGACGGCGCACGAGGTTGAGCTCGGTGCCCACGACCCACGAGCTTCCGTCCGGTGCCGCGGCGATGGTCTGGATGATCCGTTCGGTCGAGCCGACGACGTCTGCAGCTTCGACGACGTCGTACTGGCACTCCGGGTGCACGATCACCCTGACGTGGGGGATGGCGACGCGAGCGGCGGCGACGGCTTCGAGCGAGAAGCGGCCGTGCACCGAGCAATGGCCGCGCCACAAGATCACCCGCGCAGCGCGGACCTGTTCGCGGGTCAGCCCGCCGGCAGGTTTGTGTGGGTCGAACACCACGCAGTCCTGCAGAGAGAGGCCAAGCTCGCGGACGGCGGTGTTGCGTCCCAGGTGCTGGTCGGGCAGGAACAACACCTTCGCGTCGCCCCCGACACCGCCATGCTGGTCAAATGCCCACTGCATCGCGGTCTTCGCATTGCTCGACGTGCAGATCGTGCCCCCGTGTCGGCCGGTGAACGCTTTGATCGCCGCTGCCGAGTTCATGTAGGTCACCGGAACAAGCGTGTCCGCGACGCCCATCTCGGCGAGGTCGTCCCATGCGTCCGCGACCTGGCCGATGGCGGCCATGTCCGCCATGGAGCATCCCGCGGCCAGGTCGGGCAGCACGACCTGCTGATGGTCTGCCGTGAGGATGTCGGCCGCTTCCGCCATGAAGTGCACCCCGCAGAAGACGATGTATGACGCTTCAGGGCGGGCGGCCGCCTCTTTGGCAAGCTTGAAGCTGTCGCCCGTGACGTCGGCGAACTCAATGACCTCGTCGCGCTGGTAGTGGTGGCCGAGGATGAAGACCTTGTTGCCGAGGGCGGCCTTGGCGACCCGTGCACGTTCGACCAGACCTGGCTCCGAGGGCGCCGGCAGCTCGCCGGGACATTCGACGCCACGCTCGGTGGCGAGCTCGCGACCCTGACCAAGGACGAGCAGGGGCAAAGGAGCGTGGTGTGGCTGGTGCGTTGTGGTGCTCACGCCCTGATCGTATGCCGCCCGACGGCACCCGCATGGACGCCGTGTCTCATCCCCTAGGTTTGGCACATGCACTTTGTCGTCAGTGACATCCACGGACACATCGAGCCCTTCGTTGTGGCGCTTCGCCGCGCGAAGCTGCTCGACTCCGATGGCGCGTGGTGCGGGGGCGGAGCCCGGCTGACCGTCTTGGGCGACTTTTTCGACCGTGGTCCCGACGGTATCGCGGTCGTCGACCTCATCCGCCGGCTCCAGGACGAGGCGGAAACGGCCGGTGGGCAGGTTGACGCCCTGCTCGGTAACCACGAGATCCTCGCGCTCGGCATGCACCGGTTCGGCGACCAGCAGGTCCCGTCACACCTGGGCGGCCACCGGAGCTTCGCTCGCAGCTGGTCCCTCAACGGCGGACGGGTTGGCGATCAGGAGCGCCTCACCGACCATCACATTGCCTGGCTCAGCGAGCTGGACGCCATCGTCCTGGCAGGCCGCGACCTGTTGCTGCACACCGACACCAGTGAGTACCTCCGGTGGGGCGACAGCCCTGAGCGGATCAACGACGCGGTGAGCGACGTGCTTGCCGGTGACGAGATCGGGCGATGGTGGGAGTGCTGGGTCAGGCTTACCGCCCGATATGCGTTCGCAGAATCCGGTGGCGAGCGGGTGGCCGTCGGGGTCCTCGACCATCTCGGCGGAGAGCGGATCGTCCACGGCCATAGCATCATCGCCTCGCTCACCGGACAGGATTCCACGGAGGTCACCGGCCCCCTGTCGTATGCAGGCGGCCGGGCACTCGCCATCGACGGTGGCATCTACGCGGGGGGCCCGTGTCTGGTTGTCCGCATCGACCATGACCTGGCTGATCGGGCTGATCGGGCTGCCACCGCGTGACGTCACGCCGCGGCAGGTCACGGCCTGACAGCATGGGCCTGTGCGCGTCCTCATAGCTCCCGACTGTTTCACCGGCACCCTCACTGCGACTCAGGCGGCTGAGGCGATCGCCGAGGGCTGGCGACGCAGCGCGCCTGATGACGACCTCACCTTGCAACCGCTGAGCGACGGGGGCCCGGGGTTTCTTGACGTGCTGACCGCGGCGCTCGGCGGCGCGACGGTGTCCGTCACGGTGTCTGACCCGCTCAGGCGTCCGGTCCCGGCCGCGATCCTGATGGTTGACAGCGGCGTCACGCGGACGGCATACATCGAGTCGGCTCAGGCCTGCGGTCTGCACCTGCTCTCCGAGGGCGAGCGCAATCCCATGGTCACCAGCACCTATGGCGTCGGGGAGCTCATCGAGGCAGCGGTCGACGGGGGTGCCACCCGGGTGGTGGTCGGGCTCGGCGGCAGCGGAACCAACGACGGGGGAGCCGGCATGCTGGCGGCGCTGGGATCCGGCGACCCAGAGGCGTTGGGCAGGGGCGGCGCAGCTCTGGGCGAGCTGGCCGACGATGCGCTGGAGCGGCTCGGCCCGGTGCGTGAGCGGCTGCAACCCGTCGAGCTCGTCCTCGCCACGGACGTCGACTCGCCCCTGCTCGGGCTCCAGGGCGCAAGTGCGGTCTATGCGGCACAGAAGGGCGCGACACCGCAGATGGCGCAGCAGCTCGAGGCGGCACTGGGCCACTTCACCGAGGTCGTCGGCAGGGGCATTCCCGCCAGCAGGGACCTGCTCTCCGGCAAGGACATACGGCTCGAACGCGCGCCAGGAGCGGGTGCCGCCGGAGGCTTGGGCTACGGCCTCATGCTGCTTGGCGCACATCGGGTCAGTGGGGTGCAGGCGGTTCTTGACGTGGTCGGATTCGGTGCGCTGGTGCAGACCGCCGACCTTGTCATCACCGGCGAGGGCACGTTCGACTGGCAGAGCCTGCGCGGCAAGGTCGTCGCCGGGGTTGCCGAAGCTGCTCTTGCCTGTGGGCGACCAGCTGTCGTCATCGCCGGCCAGACACTGCTGGGGCGTCGTGACTCCATGGAGCTGGGCATCAGCGGCACCTATGCGGTGGCGGAGAACCCGGGCCAGGTCGCCGCCGCCCTCGCCGACCCCGCCGGCACGCTCAGCAGGAGGACGGAGCGAGTGGCCACAACGTGGTCCCCCCGTCACGCCTGACGTACCCTTGACGCGTGGGAACACAATCCCGCGCCCGTGGGTTGGCACTGTTGAGCCATCGCCCCACCAACTACTTAAGGACTCACCACATGAGTGTTCAGGACGACACCCAGGCCCGTCTCGCGCAGGCAGTTGCCGAGGAAGCCGGCGCCGACAAGCCAGCGCACGGTGTGCTGCTGTCCGACGTGGCCGCGGTCAAGGTCAAGAGCCTGCTCGAGCAAGAGGGCCGCGACGACCTTCGCCTGCGGGTTGGCGTGCAGCCTGGTGGCTGTTCAGGCTTGGTCTACCAGCTGTACTTCGACGAGCGCACCCTCGACGGCGACCTGGTCGTCGACTTCGGTGGTGTCGAGGTCGTCATCGACCGGATGAGTGCCCCCTATCTCGACGGCGCGTCGATCGACTTCGCCGACACCATCGAGAAGCAGGGCTTCACCATCGACAACCCCAATGCAGGCAGTTCCTGTGCCTGCGGCGACTCCTTCAGCTGAGCCGACCCTTGGGGTAGTGCCGCCTTTGCTGGGGCACATATGTCCTCTGCCGCACGACCCCTATGCAGTGACCCCTATGCGGTGACGCCGTAGGCCGCGAGTCCGTCGATCAGTGCTGAGGCGTCGTCGGGGACATCGATCAGGCCAAAGCTCGACGTGATCCACGGGCGGGGCGCCGCGACGTGGAGCTCGATGTCACGACTGTCCTGTGCCAGCTCGGCCAGACTGCCTTCGTCGAGGCCATCCAGCGGTCCGGGGAGATAGATCGAAGTCGTCATGCGACCACCGTATTTCCCTTGTCGGGCAAGCGAAATACATACCAATCGGTAACACTCACCGGTAACAACTTCACCGCTGGCTACGAGGGTGGACCCGCTGACTTCGAGGGTGGACCCGCCGCGAGGTAGGTTGCCTGCGTGCGAATTGCTATCACCGGATCCATTGCCACTGATCACCTGATGACCTACAAGGGTCGGTTCGCCGACTCTCTGGTGGTTGACCAGCTCGACAAGATCGCCCTGTCGTTCCTGGTTGAGGACCTCGAGATCCGCCGCGGGGGTGTTGCCGCCAACATCGCGTTCGGCATGGCCAACCTGGGGCAGCAACCGATCCTGGTGGGGGCTGCGGGTGCAGATTTCGTGGAATACCGATCCTGGCTGGAACGGCACGGCGTCGACTGTGAGTCCGTGCACATCTCCGAGACCCGGCACACGGCTCGTTTCGTGTGCACCACTGATGACCACATGGCGCAGATAGCCACCTTCTACGCCGGCGCCATGAGCGAGGCCCGCGAGATTGAGCTGGGCCCGGTTGCGACCCGAGTCGGGGGACTGGACCTCGTCGTCATCGGATCCAACGACCCCGAGGCCATGCTGCGGCATACCCAGGAGTGCCGAACCCGCAAGATCCCGTTCGCCGCCGATCCGTCGCAGCAGCTGGCCTTCATGGACGGCGAGTCCATCCGTGAGCTGATCGACGGAGCGACCTTCCTGTTCACCAACGAGTACGAGGCGGCTCTGACCGAGCAGAAGACCGGGTGGAGCGCCGAGGCGATCGCCGAGCGCGTCCAGACTCGGGTCATCACCAAGGGCAAAGATGGCGCTGTCATCACCACGCGGGGGGAACAACCGATCGACGTGAAGGTCGCCAATGAGGTGCGCAAGGCTGACCCCACCGGTGTGGGCGACGCTTTTCGTGCCGGTTTCCTGACCGGCCTGGCGTGCGACCTGGGTCACGAACGGTCGGCGCAGATTGGCTCGATGCTGGCGACCTATGTCGTGGAGACCGTTGGCACGCAGGAGTACGAGCTCGGCCGTCGGCGGTTCCTCGAGCGCTTCGCCGAGGGCTACGGTCACGAGGCCTGCGCCGAGATCGAGGCCCACATCACCTGCCCGCGCCCCTGACCGGTTGATCTGAGCCGCATGCCGATCGAGCCGTCGCCTTCGCTCTGGCAGTTGGATCTTGGCCAGGCGACGCCGGATGACGACCTCGTCGGTCTGGGCGCAGATCTTGAGCCGGGCACGTTGCTCATGGCCTATCGCGCGGGCCTGTTCCCGATGGGCGTCGGTGACGACGGCGGTCCGCCCATCGGCTGGTGGTCGCCAGATCCACGCGGCATCTTGCTGCCCGGCCAGGTCAGGATCAGTCGGTCATTGCGAAAAGCGCTGCCACAGTTCGAGATTCGCGTCGACACGGCCTTCGCTGAGGTCGTGGAGGCCTGCTCCGACCCTGGGCGGCAAGGGCGTTGGATCACTGATGAGGTCATCGGCGCCTACACCCGGTTGCATGAGCTCGGATGGGCGCACTCGGTTGAGGCGTGGCGCGATGGCGAGCTGCAAGGAGGTCTGTATGGCCTTGCGTTGGGCGGGTTGTTCGCGGGGGAGTCCATGTTCCATCGTGCGACCGACGCGTCGAAGTGCGCCCTGGTCGGTCTCGCGGAGCGAGTGTTCGCCGATGGCGACCCGCGCCGGATCATCGACGTGCAGTGGGCCACCCCACATCTGGCGAGCCTCGGTATCACCGAGATTGCGCGCAGTGACTACGTCGCTCTGCTCGAACGTGCGCTGCCGCTTCCGCCGCCTGCGGCGTTTGACGACTGAGAGCGGATGACCACGACGAACCGCAGGTATGCCGTGTCGGATTCCGCCGTGTCGGATTCCGCCGTGTCGGGTTCCTGGGTGATCTCGATCAGCTCGTGATTGCGCATTCGGCACCACGCCGGTATGTCGTGGCGGGCCGCCGGATCGCTTGTCAGCACGGTGATCCGGGTGCCGGCAGGCGTGCCTTGGGCGGCCGCGGCAAGACGGATCACGGGTAGCGGGCAGCGCAGTCCGCGGGCGTCGACCTCGATCTCGTTCATAGGCCGGACGCGCCGAGCTGGGCTCGGACGACTGCAACCGCATCAGGTAGCTCGGTAATGAACCGGTCCACATCGGCATCCAGCGTCGGCGCGATTGCGTTCAACGGCAAGGTGATTCGAACGTTGCCGTGGGTGAGTGCTCCGATCGCCGCCAGGACATGACTTGGCTCCAGGGTGCTCGAGGTACAGGCCGACCCGGACCCCACGGCAAAGCCGCGGCGGTCGAGCTCGATCACCAGGGCCTCGCCGTCGACATACAGCAGGGAGAACGTCAGGACGTGGGGCAGCCGGTCGTCCGCATCACCGACAACGTCCACGTCATGGAGGTCGGCCGCCGCCGCACGCAGGCGCGCGATGATGGCCGACGATCGTGCGGCTTCGTCGACCCGGTTCGCCCAGGTCTGCCGCCAGGCCTCGGCTGCGGCCAGTGCGACGGCGACAACTGGCTCGACGTCGGTGCGACCCTGCTCAACATCACTGGCTGGGCCTGGACGTCGCCAGCGCGTTCGCTCGGGGACGACCAGCACGCCCAGACCCGCAGGGCCGCCCCAGGATCTGGCGTCGCCCGCCATGACGTCGAAGTTCACCGGCGTCGGGTCACGCCCGAGTGAGGCGATCGCGTCCACCAGCAGCGGAATGCCGTGTGTCCGGCACAGCTCGTGCGCCTGCTCCAGGGGCTGGCGGGTTCCGATCTCGCCATTGGCTGACTGGACCGCGGCGAGCACCGTGCCAGGAATCGAGATCGCATCTTCGAACGCTGGGAGGTCGAGCCTTCCAACCCTGTCCACGCCCACTTCGGCGAAGAGCAACGGGTTGTCGGCCTGGGCAGCGTGGTAGCGACCCGTCGTCAGGATCGCCGAGTGCTCGACGGCGGTGGCGACCATCCGCGCGCCGCGGCGGCGGCCGGCATACATGAGGCCCTCCAGACCGGCACGCAGCGCTGCCGGGCCTCCAGGCAGGAAAGAGACCTCGGGCGGGCGTACGCCCAGTCCGTCGGCGAGCAGCTCGCGCGCCTGATCCAGCAGGGCACGCGCCCGACGAGCCTCGGTGTAGAGCCGTCGTGGGTCGGCCCAACCGGCGTCCAAGGCAGCCATCAAGGTGGCTCTGGCGGCGGGCAGCATCGGTGCGTTACCGGCGTCGAGCAGCACACGCCGTGGGGTGGCCCGCCGCTCCGTCTCAGGTTGATGCGCCACGCCTTGAACTTAGTCCCAAGTTGGGAGGTCGAAAGGCCGCCGCTCTAGTAAGGTTTCTGCCATTCGCTTGCCCCTGACTGGAAGGTGCGCACCTTGCGTCCGCACGACCACACTTTCTTCCGCATGAAGCGGCGAGGACTGACCGTCACTGGTCTTGCACTGGCCTGCGCTGTGGCCCTCAGTGGCTGCGGCGAGTCGCTGTCTCGCGGGCTGCTACCCCACGGGGTGACCGACCAGACCGGACGGATCACCAACCTCTGGAACGGCTCCTGGTTGGCCGCTCTCGGTGTCGGGGTGGTTGTCTGGGGCCTGATCTTCTGGTGTGTGGTGGCCTACCGTCGCAGGAAGGACGATGTTGGCCTGCCCGAGCAGCTGCGTTACAACGTGCCGATCGAGATCTTCTTCACCGTCGTCCCCCTCTTCATGATCGCGGTGCTCTTCTTCTACACCGCACGCGACGAGTCAGCGTTGCTGGACACATCCAAGAAGCCCGACGTCACGGTCAACGTGGTGGGCAAACAGTGGAGCTGGGACTTCAACTACGTCGAGGCCGGCACCTTCGAGTCAGGCACCCAGGCAGAGCTGACCGGCATGCCGGGCGTTGCCGCGACCTTGCCGGCGCTCTACCTCCCCGTGAACCAGCGGGTCGAGTTCGTCCTGACCTCGCGCGACGTCATCCACTCTTTCTGGGTGCCACAGTTCCTCATGAAGATGGACATCGTCCCGGGCAAGGTCAACCGGTTCCAGATCAAGCCCACCGAGATCGGCACCTTCCAGGGCAAGTGCGCCGAGCTGTGCGGCACCTACCACTCGCAGATGCTCTTCCAGGTCAAGGTCGTGTCCCAGGCCGACTACGACGCGCATATGGCCGCGCTCCTGGCCCAGGGCAACGTCGGCATGCTCGACAACAGCCTGAGCCGCGAGAAGATCGAACCGGGCGACCAGCAGTACCTGCCCAAGAAGGTAGGCAACTGATGTTGAGCGAGCCGTTGAGGGTCGAGCCCTCCCCACGTCGCCGATCGCCTGGTCAAACGGTGGTCAAGTGGGTCACCACGACCGATCACAAGGTGATCGGCAACCTCTACTTCATCACCGCGTTCGGCTTCTTCATGATCGGCGGGCTGCTCGCACTGCTCATCCGGACCGAGCTGTTCGCGCCCGGCCTGCAGATCGTCGACAACCCCGAGCAGTACAACCAGCTGTTCACCATGCACGGCACGATCATGTTGCTGCTGTTCGCAACGCCGTTGTTCGCCGGGTTCGCCAATGCGCTCATGCCGATCCAGATCGGCGCCCCGGACGTCGCCTTCCCTCGGCTGAACATGCTCGCCTACTGGCTGTATCTGTTCGGCGGGCTGATCGCTTCCGCGGGGTTCCTCACACCGTCGGGCGCGGCGTCCTTCGGGTGGTTCGCCTACGCTCCGCTCTCGGATGTGGCCTACAGCCCCGGCATGGGCGGTGACCTCTGGGTCTTCGGCCTGGCGCTGGCTGGTTTCGGCACGATTCTTGGTGGGGTCAACTTCATCACCACGATCATCTGCCTTCGCGCTCCTGGCATGACGATGTTCCGGATGCCGTTGTTCACCTGGACCATCCTAATCACGTCGATCATGGTCCTGATGGCCTTCCCTGTGCTGGCCGCAGCGCTCTTCGCTCTTGGGGCCGATCGCAAGCTCGGCGCCCATGTGTTCGACCCGACCAACAGCGGGGCAATGCTCTGGCAACACCTTTTCTGGTTCTTCGGCCACCCCGAGGTCTACATCATCGCGCTGCCGTTCTTCGGAATCATCAGCGAGATTCTGCCGGTTTTCTCCCGCAAGCCGCTGTTCGGCTACAAGAGCATGATCTTCGCGACCATCGCGATCGCGGCCCTGTCCGTGAGCGTCTGGGCGCACCACATGTACGCAACCGGCCAGGTCCTGCTGCCGTTCTTCGCGATCATGACCATGCTCATAGCAGTGCCCACGGGGGTGAAGTTCGTCAACTGGATCGGCACGATGTGGGGCGGGTCCGTCACCTTCGAGACCCCGATGCTGTGGGCGATCGGCTTCCTGACGACGTTCCTCTTCGGCGGGCTGACCGGCATCATCTTGTCGAGCCCGGTGCTGGACTTCCATGTCACCGACTCCTACTTCGTGGTGGCGCACTTCCACTACGTCGTCTTCGGCACCGTGGTCTTCGCCATGTTCGCCGGCTTCTACTTCTGGTGGCCCAAGTTCACCGGACGGATGCTTGACGAGAAGCTCGGCAAGATCCACTTCTGGATGTTGTTCATCGGTTTCCACACGACGTTCCTGATCCAGCACGTTCTCGGGATCGTGGGTATGCCGCGTCGTTACGCCGACTATCTGCCCGAGGACGGCTTCACCTGGATGAACCAGGTCTCCACCGTGGGGGCGTTCCTGCTGGGTGCCTCAACGATTCCTTTCCTCTACAACGTGTGGAAGACCTATCGGACGGCACCGTTGGTCGAGACCGACGACCCGTGGGGCTACGGCGCGTCACTGGAGTGGGCCACGTCCTGCCCGCCACCGAGACACAACTTCGTGTCGATCCCACGGATCCGGTCCGAGCGTCCGGCCTTCGACCTGCACCACCCAGACAGCGTCCTCCATGACGCTCCGGTGGCCGACCAGCGCATTCTCAACACCTTGCTGGGCGAGAACGATCCCGACCAGACGCTGCACGAGGTGGATGTGCCATGAAGGCCGAGTTCAAGCTGTTCGTCGTGATCGGCACGTTCTTCACCGTGATGGGGCTGATCTACGGCACGGTGACCCACTGGAGAGAGCCGGTTGGCCCCTTCGGGCTGCTTCTGTGCGCCGGACTCTCGGCCCTGATCGGCTTCTATCTGTGGGAAACGGGCCGCAAGCTCGACCCTCGTCCGGAAGATGACCCCGCAGCCCCGATATCGGCTGCCGAGGGGGAGTACGGGTTCTTCAGCCCCCACAGCTGGTGGCCGCTTCCGTTGGCCGCGTCCGCCGCGGTCGTCTTCCTCGGCCTGGCCGTCGGCTGGTGGCTGTTCATCATCGGGCTGTGTCTCGCTGTCCTGGCCCTCATCGGGTGGACCTATGAGTACTTCCGTGGAGATCACGCGGTCTGATTCTGTGACCCGGGCTCATTCTGTGACGCGGTTGGCGCTGCGACGCACATCTGAGGTGCGCAGGGCGTAGGCTGAGGCAAGGTTCGACCAGACAGCTCCTGACAGCGGTGAGGCACTTTTGTGACCTCGTACGCCATCTTCCATGGGCATCCGAAGTCTGTCGATTGACCGGCCTCACGGGGGGTCCGGTGGAGCATCGGCCAGTGGCCGTTACCTGAGAGTCGGTACGACGTGAAGGCACCATCAGTGAGGTCCCGATCCGCGGGCCGTTTCGCCGTCGCCCTGGTGGCCTTGAGCCTCGTGCTGAGTGCCTGCCAGGGCATCGCACCGGCAGGCACCGCCGGCCGGGCTGTGAACGGCTCGGGGCTGATCTCAGCCACACCCACCGTCACGCCCTCGCCCACGCCCACGTCCACTCCGGCAGTCCTTGACGTCTTCCCTGCCGATCTGGCCACCGGTTTCGCGCCGAACGTTCCTGTCACCGTGAGGGCCTCCTCCGGCGTGCTTGGCGCAGTGACGCTCGCAGACGCCAAGGGGCAGACGGTCGGGGGGAAGGCAAGCTCTGACGGCGTGTGGACGAGCAGTGATGTGCTTCGCCCGTCCACGGTCTACACCCTGACCATGGCATCGACCGGCCCCGATGGCACCGAGACCACCACCAGCTCAACGTTCACGACGCTGACGCCCAAGGTGACGGCGACCTATGGCCTGATACCCCGTGGTGGCGTCGTCGGTGTCGGCATGCCGGTCATCGTCCAGTTCGACACCGGCGTCATCACCAAGGCACAGCGGGCCGAGGTCGAGAAGCGGGTCAAGGTCACGACGGTTCCGGCCCAGGAGGGTGCGTGGGGATGGCTCGACAACCGTCAGCTGATGTGGCGCCCCAAGAACTACTGGTTCCCGGGCACCAAGGTCACGGTGTCCACGCCGCTGCACGGACTACAGACCGGGGCAGACAAGTGGATCGCCGCGGATGACCAGACAAGCTTCACCGTGGGCTCGTCCATGGTGAGCTCGGTGGACATGAAGGCCCACACCATGATCGTTCGCCGTGATGGCGTGGCCCTCCGGACGTTCAAGGTGAGCACGGGCAAACCCGGACCGCTGACCGAGACCCGCAACGGTGTCAAGGTCATCATCGAGCGCAACAGCGCCATCACGATGGACTCGTCAACGTTGGTGCCGCCTATCCCCAAGGGCGCTCCCGGCTACTACAAGATTGACACCAAGTGGAACCTGCGGCTGACCTGGACGGGGGAGTTCATCCACTCCGCCCCATGGTCGGTCAATGCACAGGGCACCCAGAACGTGTCACACGGCTGCACCAACATGGCCCCCGCTGATGCCGAGTGGATGTTCAACAACTCCAGGATGGGTGACATCGTCAAGTTCACCGGTTCATCCCGACCGTTCAGACCGACCGAGGGCATCGGCGTCTGGGTCTACGACTTTGTCGGTTGGAAGGCACAGAGCGCGCTTGCCTGAGGGGGTCGTCGGTATGTCTGGTACCCCGAACATCAGGATCTTGGCTGCTCTTGCGACCGCAGTCCTGATGGGTGCGTCCGGGTGCTCAACCGGGGCAAGTGGCGCCCGGCCGACCACGCCTTCGGTCACGCCGACAACCGCATCGACATCGCAGGCCCACAGCCCTGTGCCGGCTGCCTGGCCCGATTCCCCGATGTGTGTCGTGGGGGCCAACCCAGCGCTAGAGAAGCGCATCGGCAAGGTCTGGGCCCCACCAGCCAGCGCTGGGATCGAGGATCTCACCGAGCACGATGCTCCCGACGATGCTGGGTGGCTGTTCCTTGAAGAGCGCGGGAAGCATTTTGCGGGCGTGTCCTTGTGGAACGTCAAGACCGGAGAGCAACGCCGGGTGCACAAGTTTGCCGATCCACGGAGTTACCAAGCGGGCGGCGGTTTTGACGGAAGGTACCTGTTCTGGCAGGAGAGTCACTCGTTGGAGTCGTTCGACGACTTCTCGCTCTACTCCTACGATATTCAAACGGGCAAAACGAGCCACCTGGCAGACTCGATAGGAGACGCCAAGGGGAATTCATATCCCAGCCCTCTGGCGAATCCCGTGATCTCAGGCGGGTTCGGAGCTTGGGTCCAAGGAGTCGGACCGGGAGTTTCGGCGCTCAAGCTTGTCGACCTTCGGACCGGTCAAATCAGGACCGCGCGTCAGGGACGCATTGGACCAGTCCAGTTCGTCGGGGACAAACTCATCTTCGTCGAACCGCAAAGTGAAGGATTCCGCCTGGTCGCACTGGACCTGCACTCCTTAAAGGCTGTCCCTGGGCCTACCGCGCTGGATGGAGCGCGGAACGTCGCCTTCTTCAAGGTCTCGCCGGACGGAAAGATTGCCTATATTGACCAGACTCTCCGACAGCTGTGGTTCTCCAACGGGCCCGATCGCGCACCCAAGCTCGTGGCGCAGCTTCCGGAGGAGTTCGGCTTCCAAGGTGCATTGGAAATGAGTGATAGCGGTATCATCTACGCCAGCCAAGGGCACGGCTCATATTTCATAGATGTTTCAACAGGAAATGCGGTCAAGATCACCGACTCACAGAACTTCTTCGTAAAGGGAAGTCACGTGGTTACCAATGACGCCAACAGCGACAAGGGCGCCGCGATTACCACCCTACGGATCTTTGACCTGGCCAAAGGAGATGTCCAAGCCTGCCCCAAGACGCCGGCCCCGTTGCGCGACCTCGTGCCGTCAACCGCCTCAACGCAGCCGAGCGCGGGAGCTGGCACCTGACCTGAGGCCACGCGGGACCACCGTTTGTTGCGGTCAGTCCCAGCCCAGCTCGTGCAGTCTCTCGTCGTCGATCCCGAAGTGGTGCGCGATCTCGTGCACGACGGTGACTGCTACCTCTTCCAAGATCTCCTCGCGGGTCTGACACATGCGCAGCGTCGGTCCCCGGAAGATGGTGATCCGGTCCGGTAGTGCCCCTGACGCCCAGCCGCTGTCGCGCTCGGTCAACGGAGTGCCGTCGTAGACGCCGAGCAGCTCCGGGTCGTCCGACGGCGGTTCGTCCTCAACGAGGAACACCACGTTGTCCATGAGGGCAAGCAGCTCGGCGGGGACGTCGTCGAGCGCATCTCCCACGGCCTCGTCGAACTCTTCTGCGGTCATCGTCAGCACACAGCCCAGCCTGCCACGTTGCGACACGAACCCGCTTGTTGCGGCGATACCACCGAAACGGTGTCGATCCGGGCGCCAAACGGTGGCTTGGCCGCAACAAGACACGAGTTTGGCGCGACACAATGGCTGGGTGCGAGTGAGCGTGCGGGTCAAGCCCGGAGCCTCCCGACCCAAGGTCGGAGGTCAGTATGGCGACGGGTCTGACGGCCCGGCGCCGGTCCTCATCGTCAGTGTGGCTCCACGGGCAGTGGATGGCGCAGCGACCGAGGCCGTCCTCAAGGCCGTTGCCAAGGCCTTTGACCTGCGCCGGGCCGATGTGGGTCTCGTGAGCGGGATGACTTCACGGACGAAAGTGGTCGAACTGGTGGGCGACGAGCACGTCCTCGCAACGCGATTGGCGCAACTGTTGCGCAGCTGACGCGCTGACGGCAGGCAACACGGGGGGTGCTGCCGCGCAGCCCATCCAGTGAGTCGGCAAGGAGGGAGGTGTGGGCCGCGCAGCCCATCAAGGGAGCGTGCGAGCAGGGCCAGCGGCCCGCGTCCTCCCTCCTTGCAAACCCTTCTGCGTCAGCGCGCGGTGGTGGGGTCCGGATCCACCTCGTGGTCATGGTCGTGCTGGTGCTCATGAGGGGCGTAGGCGTCGGTCTCGGGGCGCTCATCGGCACCACCGTGCAGCTGACCGACCCATTGCCCAGCGTCTTCCTGGGGGGCCTCGATCGCCTCGTGTGCTGCGCCGTCGTGATGAGCAGCGGCCAGCTCGGCCGGAGTCACGGGGTCGACGCTGTCCGCGAAGTAGAAGCTTGAGACCTTGCCGCGCAGCCGCTCCTTGAAGGCACCCGGTCGGCGTACGCCGTTGGCATCAACAGTGGCAGTCAGCTGCAGGGGTTTGCCGGACTCGTGCTGCACCAACGCCCAGAGCTCGTGCTCGGGCAGGGGCTGGTGCACCTCGAAGAACTTGCCTTCGGCGGTACGGACCAGGCGCCCGGTCTCGCGGCCGTGCAGGGCAAGGTCGCGATCGCGGCGCTGGAGACTCAGACAGATCCGTTTGGTGACCCAGTACGCCAGCGGCGGGACCACGATCAGCAGGATCTGGAACGCCCTGAGGATGTCGTTGACCGACAACCCCAGCTTGATCGCCATCAGGTCGTCGCCGGCGGCAAAGAACAAGATGAGGTAGAAGCTGATCGCCATGACGCCGAGCCCGGTGCGGGCCGGGGCGTTGCGCGGGCGGTCGAGCAGGTGGTGCTCTCGTTTGTCGCCAGTGACCCAGGACTCGATGAACGGGTAGGCCCCGGCGATGCCGTACAGCAGTGGCATCACCACCAGCGAGGGAATGAAGACGTTCAGGCTGAGGGTGAACCCGAAGACCGTGAACTCGAAGAATCCGGGGAACATGCGCAGTGCGCCATCGGCGAAGCCCATGTACCAGTCAGGCTGTGAGCCGGCGGTCACAGGTGACGGGTCATAGGGGCCGTACAACCAGATCGGGTTGATGGTGACCAGGGCGGCCATCAGGGTCGTGATGCCGAAGACGATGAAGAAGAAGCCTCCGGCCTTGGCCATGTAGACCGGCATCATCGGGTAACCGACCACGTTGTCGTTCGTCTTGCCCGGGCCGGGGTACTGGGTGTGCTTGTGCACGGCCACGAGCACGATGTGGGCGGTGAACAGCCCGACGATGATGGCCGGCAGTAGAAGCACGTGGGTCGTGTAGAGGCGGGGGATGATCGCCTCGCCGGGGAACGCGCCGCCGAAGATGGCGTAGGCGAGGTAGGAGCCGACGACGGGGACGGACTGCATGAACCCTTCGGCCGCCCGCAACCCGGTGCCCGAGAGCAGGTCGTCCGGAAGGGAGTAGCCGGTGAAGCCCTCGTTGATGGCCAACAGGGACAAGACCGTGCCGATGACCCAGTTGATCTCACGCGGCTTGCGGAACGCGCCGGTGAAGAAGACCCGGAACATGTGCACCGTGATCGACACGGTGAACATCAGGGCCGCCCAGTGGTGGATCTGGCGCATGATCAGCCCGCCGCGGACATCAAAGCTGATGTCGACGGTGGACCTGAACGCCTCGCTCATCGCGATGCCCTTGAGCGGCACGTAGGAGCCGTTGTAGATCACCTCGCCGGCGCTGGGGACGAACCAGAAGGTCAGGAACGTTCCGGTCAGCAGCAGGATGACCAGCGAGAACATCGCGATCTCGCCGAGCATGAAGGACCAGTGGTCGGGGAAGACCTTCTTGAGCAGGTAGCTCAGCGGTTTGGCGGCACCGGTGCGGTCGTCCACCCAACCGGCCAGGCCGCCGCCCTTGGCTGATACAGGCTTCGCGTCCTTGGCGCGCAGACCCGCGGCGCCCTTCGGAGTGGCTGTAGTGCTCATCCACGCTCCCAGAAACTCGGGCCGACCGCTTCGCGGAACGCCGAGTCGGCCACAAGGTAGCCCTCGGCATCAACGGTGATCTTCAGTTGCGGCAAGGGACGGTGTGCCGGGCCGAAGATGACCTTGCAGTCTTCGGTCACGTCAAAGGTCGACTGGTGACACGGGCACAGCAGGTGGTGGGTCTGCTGCTCGTAGAGGCCGACGGGACATCCCACGTGGGTGCAGATCTTGGAGTAGGCGACGATCCCGTCGTGACCCCAGTCGCGTTCCTTGGCGATCTTGATGTCGTCCGGGTTCAGCCGCATGAGCAGGACCGCAGCCTTGCCCTTTTCCTCGAGGAAGTCGTGGGACTTGTCGATGCCCTCGGGCATCACGTGGAAGACCGATCCGATGGTGACGTCCGAGGCCTTGATGGGGGTCAGCTCCGGGTCGCGCACCAGCCGCATTCCTTTGCGCCAGAACGTGGTTGACAGCTCGGCCTGCGGGAGCGGGCCGAGGCTGCCGGCCAGCTGCAGGCCCAGCGGGAGCGCAAAGAGGCCAAGGGCGCCCCCGAGCATGTACTTGATCAGCGGGCGGCGCGCCAGCTGCGACGCGTCGGCACCGGCCATGATCGTCTCGACCGCCTCAGCACGGGCGTCGTCCGAGGACCGCTGCGGGTGCCGAGCCTCGGTGACCTCGGTGTCCGGCATCAGGGTCTTGGCCCAGTGGACCGCTCCGAGGCCGATGCACAGCAGGCTCAGGCCAAGCGTGACGCCCAGGACGATGTTGGACAGGTTCGCCTGCCCGATCCCGGGGACGAATCGGTAGGTGTTCTGGTCGATCGCGAAGTAGGCCACGAGGAAGATGACGGTGGCCACCATGGAGATGCCGAACAACGCCGCGACCTGACGTTCCGCACGGCGGGCAGCGTGTTCACCGAGGTCCGCCGAGCGGCTGACATGTGGGGGAAGCCCGGGATCGGCAAACCGCTCGGGCATCCGGCCCTCGCCCTCGGTACGTCCCTGGTCGAGACCCAGCGCGGTGCCCGGACGGTCACGCTCGGCCCCGGTGGGTTCCATGTCCTTCTCGTTCATCGTGAGATCGATCCCGTCGATTCGCAGCGCTCGTGTGTTGGGTCGGGGCGTCGAGTGTTGTTGCCAGGGCTTCGCATCAGGTCACGCGGCCTTCGCGCCGAGCCAGACGGCGGCACCAATCATCAGGCCCAAGCCGAAGATCCAGATGAACATGCCCTCGGAGACAGGTCCGAGGTTGCCAAGGCTCATGCCGCCAGGGTTCTTGTTCTTGTCCAGCTCGTGCAGGTAGCTGATGATGTCGTTCTTGTCAGTGGGGGACAGGTTGGCGTCGTTGAAGACCGGCATCGACTGCGGTCCCGACACCAACGCCTCGTAGATGTGCGTGCCGGTGACGTTGCGCAGGCTCGGCGCGTACTTGCCACGCGTCAGCGCGCCACCCGAGCCGGCGAAGTTATGGCACATCGCACAGTTGACCTTGAACAGCTCGTTGCCGTGGGCGATATTGCCATCGCCCTTGGTGTATTGGTCATCGGGAATCGCCGGGCCGGGGCCGAGCGAGGCCACGTATGCGGCCAGAGACGCGATCTGCGCATCGGTGAACTTGATCTTCTTGCTGGCCGCGGCCTGAACCCCCGGTCCGGCCAGCGGCATACGGCCCGTGCCGACCTGGAAGTCCACGGCTGCAGCGCCCACACCGGCCAGGCTGGGGACGCCGCTGCTTCCTTCGGCATTCAGGCCATGACAGGTGGCGCAGTTGGCCAGGAACAGCATCTTTCCCGCATTCACGTCATCAGCCGTGGCTGTCGCGGCGTGTGCGGGCTTGGGCGCCAAGAACGAGTACAACCCGCCCGTGGCCACGAGCCCCAAGAACAGCAGGAGCAGGATCGCGGCGGGATGCCGGCGCCGGGAGGCGAGTGCGTTCACAGGAGGTTCCTGTCTTCGGTGCGGACGTCGAGGGAGAAGGCGTGCATCACTTGAGCAGGTAGATCGTGGCGAACAGGGCAATCCACACGACATCGACGAAGTGCCAGTAGTAGGACGTGACGACGGCGCCGGTGGCTTGTGCGTGAGTGTATCGACGGGTTGTGAAGGTCCGCCCGATGATCAACAGGAAGGCGATCAAACCCCCGGTGACGTGCATCGCGTGGAAGCCCGTGGTGAGGTAGAACACGGAGCCGTAGGCGTCGGCGGAGATGGTCAGGCCGTCGCTGATCAGGCTGGCGTACTCGAACACCTGCCCGGCAACGAAGATCGAGCCGAAGACGTAGGTCAGGACGTACCACTCGCGCATGCCCCACAGCCTGAGCTGGAGGAACGAGCCGGTGCGGGCCGGCTGGCCGTGCTCGGCCTTGAAGACGCCGAGCTGGCACCACACCGAGGAGATGACCAGCACCAGGGTGTTGACCGTTGCGAACGGGACATTGAGAAGGTCCGTCCTCTGGTGCCACAGGTCAGGGGACACCGAGCGGATCGTGAAGTACATCGCGAAGAGCCCGGCGAAGAACATCAGCTCGCTGGCCAGCCAGACGATGGTGCCGACCGAGACCATGTTGGGGCGGGTCACCGGACCATGGCCGGGGATTGGCCCCGAGGGGGGGCTCGGGGCGCTTGAGTGAACTACTGCTGTCGTCGACACAGGCGCCATTATTGCCTTAATCGGGCTCCGAATGCATCAACAAACGTGCATGGGTATGGCCTTTCCCGCGAACGGGCACCGGTACCATCAGGCCCATGACCGCTTCGCACGTGACGCCAGCTGCTGCTCCAGCCGACTCGACCTCGTCGGGGGCCGCACACCAGTTGTCGGTATTGCTCTACAGCGACGACATCGCCACGCGTGATGCCGTGCGTATCGCGGTCGGTCGTCGGCCTGCGCGGGACGTTGAGGTGACCACCTGGCTCGAGTGCGCCACCGCCGCCGCCGTGATCGAGGCCGTGGAGACCGGATCTTTCGATCTGCTGGTTCTGGATGGTGAGGCGGCGCCCGTCGGTGGTCTCGGCCTGTGCCGTCAGCTGAAGAACGAGATCTTCAGCTGCCCGCCGGTGCTGGTCCTGACCGGGCGACCGCAGGACGGCTGGCTGGCAGCCTGGTCACAGGCCGATCTGGCTGTTCCCCACCCGCTCGACCCCATCGCGATCGCTGGCGCGGTTGCCGAGCTGGGGCGCACGGTCGGCGCCCCGACGACCAGCGCCTAGCCGATGGCGGCCGATGCGTCAGGCAGCGGCATGACCTGGCCGACGATCTTCACTGAGCTGCTGTCCGGGCATCACCTTGGCGCGGTCGAGTCTGGCTGGGCGATGGACCAGATCATGAGTGGCGATGCGAGCGCAGTGCAGGTGGCTGGCTTTCTCATGGCGTTGCGCGCCAAGGGAGAGACCGTTGAGGAGATGCGCGGACTGGCCGACATGATGCTGGCGCACGCGAGTCGGATCGAGGTGTCCGGGACGACGCTGGACATCGTCGGCACCGGCGGCGATCGCGCGCACACGGTCAACATCTCGACCATGGCCTCGCTCGTCGCCGCCGCCAGTGGCGTGCGAGTCGTCAAGCACGGCAACCGTTCTGCGTCCTCGTCATCGGGTTCCGCCGATGTTCTCGAGGCCCTTGGCATCAACCTGGCGCTGCACACCTCGGACGTTGCCGCAGTCGTCGAGAAGGCCGGCATCACCTTCTGCTTTGCCCAGGCGTTCCATCCCGCGATGCGGCACGCAGCGTCAGCGCGTCGCGACCTGGGTATCTCCACGGCGTTCAACTTCCTGGGGCCACTCACCAACCCGGCTCAGCCGACGTATGCCGCCGTGGGTGTCGCGGACGCCAGGATGGCACCGCTGATGGCCGGGGTGTTTGCGGGGCGGGGCAAGGACGCTGCCGTCTTCCGCGGGGACGATGGCCTCGACGAGCTGACCATCTCCACGACCTCGACGGTCTGGTGGGTGCGCAACGGTACGATCCGCCAATACGAAGTGGATCCCAGGTCGGTCGGACTCGAGCTGCACCCTCTGGAGACGCTGCGGGGGGGCGACGCGGCTCACAACGCCCAGGTCGTTCGCGATGTGTTCGGCGGGGCCGTCGGGCCCATCAGGGACGCCGTGGTGCTCAATGCCGGCATTGCCCTGGCGCTGACGACGTCCGACCAGGGAGAACGCCCGGCTGACTTCGTGGGAGCGCTTCGGTCTGCCATGGCCCGTGCTGCGGCCGCCATCGATGACGGCCGGGCAACGTCCGTGCTGCAGCGATGGGTCGCCGCGACGACGAGCTGACCGCAGGCGGCGCGAGGCTCAGGCGTCGTCCAGGCCAAGGCTGAAAGCGGCCTCGAGGTCATGCTTGGAATAGGCCCGGAAAGAGATGTGCGTCCGGGTGAGCAGGACGCCCTTGACCTTGTTGAGCTGGTCGGCGATCACGTCGGCGAAGTCTTCGTGCTGACGGACGCGCACGATGGCGATGAGGTCGACGTCACCGGTGACGGAGTAGACCTCGCTGACGCCGTCGATCTCGGCGATAGCAGTGGCCCCCACGGGGATGCGGTCGACCTCGGCG
>JABBOX010000204.1 GCA_012927555.1 Phycicoccus sp. | reverse complement strand
CCGACCGGAGCGTCGAGCGCTCCTTGGATGCCCTGGTGCCCCCGCTGACGAAGGCGAACGGCGTCGAGGTCGCCACGCTGCGACTCCTCCTGGGTGTGGCGACCAGCCCCGGGGCCGGCGACGCGGCCGAGGTACCGACGCTGGCAGACGACGTCGGCGTGTGGCCGAGCGCCACCGATCTGGCTGGGCCTGTCGGGGTGACGCGCCCGCGTGTCTCCCAGATCCTCGACAAGGCAGCGACCCGGTGGCAGCGCGCGGCCGTGGTGGTCGCGGTGCGCGACGAGCTGCGCGAGGCATTGGAGGCCGAGGAGGGCGTCGCCACCTTGTCCGAGATGGCGGGCGCCATCCTCCTGCGCCACGGCTCGACGGCAGAGGGCCCGGACAGGCAGCGACGTGCCGCGGGTCTCGTCCGCGCGGTTATCGAGGCGGACCAGCGCTCGACCGATCCCGCCTTCGTGGTGCGCCGGTCGCGCGGTGACGGTCCAGTGCTGCTCGCCCTCGCGGAGCGAGCCAACGCCGCAGCCTCGGCCGAGGCCCTGCTCGCGGATGCGATGCGCCTCGGCGAGGAGGCCGCGAAGATCGTCACGGAGCACCCGGTGGTACCGGCTTCGGTCGCGCGCACCCAGCTGCGCGGCGTGCGGTTGCGCGCCGCGGAGCTCTCCGACGACCGCATCCTCCGCCTGGCCGTCGCAGTCGCCGGTGGCACTGCGTTGTCGAGCCTGCACGAGCTCTACCGGCTGGACCTCGACCCGCAGGTGGCGGCGGCGACGGCGCTGCGCGGGGCCGTCATCGTGAGCCTGACGGAGGCGGGCGTGCACAAGCGTGTCGCGAACCGGTTCCCGGCCCTTGCCCCGTTGCCCCCGCGCCCTGCCCTGGACGCCGTGGTCACCGCAGCGGTGCAGGGCCTGCGGTGGGACGGCACCGCCTACTCGCGCCCGACAGGCCCCGGATCGTCGGCCGCCTCGACGAACCTGACGCGCGTCGCGACGGAGCCCGCGGACGTCGTCGACGGCTACCTGCGCGCGTCGCTCACCCGCAGCTCGGCGCTGACGCTGTGCGTGCACCCGCGCGAGCACGACCGCGCCGTCGCGACCCTCACCACCCTCTACGGCGTGACTCCCGTGGACGTCTCAGAACGCCTGCTCACCGCGGTCCGCGCGCTCGCCGACCGGGACGGTGTGGATTGGTCGCTCGTGCTGCGCTCGGATGCCGAACCCAGTGGCGGCGACTGGGAAAACCTGCGCGGGCTCGTCCAGGACGCTCTCACCGAGCCGTGGCAGCAGATCCTCGCGACCCGACGCCCACTGCTGCTGCTCAACGCCGCGCCCCTGGCCCGCTACGGTCTGACCGCCTGGCTCTCCGACCTGCTCGACCAGTCCCAGCCGCGCCCCGCGGCCCGCTGGGTCCTCGTCCCACGCCGCGGCCACCAGGCCGTCCCGACCCTCGACGGCCGACCGGTCCCGCTCGGTGCGGACCGCTGGATCGACCTGCCGTATGACCTCTCGTCCCTGCGACCTTCCTCTGGAGTCTCCGCGTGATCTCCTCTGCCCTCCTGCTCGCCGATCTCAAGCGCCGACTCGCGCTGCTCGAATCGGATCTGCGCGCCCAGTCGGAGGACCCCGATGTCGAGTGGTCGGTGCAGCTCCGGGAGGAGCACGAGCGGGCGACACAGCGAGGCCGCACGGCCCTGACCTGGTCGGCGTGGCGCGACGGCGAGGTCTCCCAGGCAGCGGTCGCTTGGATCATCGCCTCGACGTTCGTGCGGTTCTGCGAGGACAACCACCTCCTCGACGGCCACCCCGCCGCGGGCCGTTCCCCGGTGTGGCTCGCAGGCCCCGACGACCGCACGGCACGCGCCGTCGAGCACCAGCAAGCCCACTACGAACAGCACCCGACCGACAACTCCCGCGACTGGCTCCTCGTGGCCTTCCGGGCGCTCGCGGACCTGCCCGCGGGCCGCGGCCTCGTGGACCCCGACCACAATCCGGTGTGGCGCGCGCCGATCAGCGCCCCAGCGGCCGACGCGCTGCTCGCGTTCTGGCGCGAGAGGGCTGACGACGGCAGCCTCGCGCGCGACTTCACCGACCCGGACCTGGGCACCCGGTTCCTCGGGGACCTCTACCAGGACCTGTCCGAGTACGCGAAGAAGACCTACGCGCTGCTGCAGACGCCGGTGTTCGTCGAGGAGTTCATCCTCGACCGCACGCTGACGCCCGCGATCGAAGAGTTCGGCCTGCCGGGCCTCAAGCTCATCGACCCGACCTGCGGTAGCGGCCACTTCCTCCTCGGCGCCTTCGCCCGACTCGACGCCGCCTGGCGGGTCCGCGCCCCCAATCTCGACGCGCGCGAACGCGTCCAGAAGGCCCTCGACTCGATCCACGGCGTCGACCTCAACCCCTTCGCCGTGGCGATCGCCCGCTTCCGCCTTACCGTCGCTGCCCTCCGGGCGAGCGGCGACACGACCCTGACGGCCGCCCCGGAGTACAGGTACCACCTCGCTATCGGAGACTCCCTTCTAGGTGAGCACGGTGCTGTTGACACGGGCGCGCTCTTCCTCGACGACGAGACCGGATTCGCGTACGCCTCGGAGGACATCGGGGACTATCGCGGGATTCTCACCCCCGGTCGGTACCACGTGGTGGCAGGCAATCCCCCCTACATTCAGGTGAAGGACAGCGCGCTCAGCGAGTTGTACCGTAAGGCGTACCCGACCTGCTCGGGAAAGTACGCGCTGTCCGTGCCATTCATGGAGCTGTTCTTCCGCTTAGCCAGGCGCGAGGGACCCGAAGGTGGCGCCGGTTTCGTCGGCAAGATCACGTCGAACTCTTTCATGAAGCGGGAGTTCGGGAAGAAGCTCATCGAAAAGTACCTTTCTGGGAGCGACATCGGCGGCACCCAAAGCAACCCCGTCGATCTCCTCGCCGTCATAGACACGTCGGGGGCCTATATCCCCGGCCATGGCACACCCACGGTCATCCTGGTGGGCCGCCCCCGACGCCCGAGCGGCCTGACGGTCAAGGCCGCCCTAGGCATCCGCGGCGAACCAGGCCAGCCCGCCGACCCCGCCCAGGGCCTCGTCTGGTCCGAGATCACCACTCACATCGACGAAGACTCCTACGACGGCACCTACGTCACGATCACCAGCCTCGACAGGGACATACTCTCGACCCACCCCTGGTCCCTCAGCGGCGGCGGCGCCGGCAACCTCAAAGAGCAGATCGACTCCGTAGGCGTTCGTACTCCCGCGGAGATGGCGCTCAGGATCGGCGTGTTCGGCATCATGGGCGCCGACGATGCGTTCATGGTCACGCCGGATTCAGCACGTCGGAGTGATGACGGATCCTCCGCGTATCGACCGCTCGTTGTCGGCGACCAAGTGCGTGACTTTGCAGTCCAGAGTTCGGATCCGACGTTCTTCCCGTATTCAGGCGGGCACAATCTGTTGCCCTTGGAGTCCTTTCCGGCCGTCGCGCGACGCATGTGGGCCGTCCGTACGGAGCTCGGCAATCGAGTGACCTTCTCGAAGCGCACCTACTTCGCTGAGGGTCGGCCATGGTACGAATGGCACCAGCTCCCGAAGGACATCGGCGCCCACCGTTGGGCGATCACGCTTGCGTTCGTGGCGACGCACAACCACTTCGTCCTTGACCGCGGCGGCAAGGTCTTCAAGCAGTCGGCGCCGGTCATCAAGCTACCGGCTTCCGCGACGGAGTCGGACCACCTGTCCCTCCTCGCCATCCTCAACACCAGCACCGCCTGCTTCTGGCTCAAGCAGGTCAGCCACGACAAGGGCAATGGCGGCATCGGCGGTGGCATCGCGGACCAGGAGTGGGAGCGATTCTTCGAGTTCACAGGCACGAAGCTCCAGAACTTCCCGCTCCCGCTGCGGGACGCGACTGACCGTGGACGACTCCTCGACAAGCTTGCCCAGCAGCTTGCCGCGACCGCGCCGACCGCAGCCCTTCAGCCGTTTGTCACGGACGCGTCCATCTCTGATGGTGATGCCACGCACGCGGCGGAGGGCCGTGGGCCTGTCGCGGGATCGGCGGGCATCGGGGCGACGCAGGAGCCCCTGGGCGCGACGGGCCGGCGGCCCTCCGCCGCCCTAGGCACAGCACATGTGGAGTCCGACCACACCCGCGCCCGCATGATCTTCGAACAGGAAGAGCTCGACTGGGACGCGTACGCCCTCTACGGCCTCGTCTCCACCGACCTCACCTACGAGGGCGACCTCGACACCCTCACCCTCGGCGAACGCGCCTTCGAGATCGCCCTGGCCCGTCAGATCGAGTCCGGCGCCGAAGAATCGGCGTGGTTCGACCGCCATGGCAGCACCCCGATCACGACCCTACCGACAGAGTGGCCCGCCGACTACCGCGACGTTGTAGAGCGCCGCCTCGCGGAGATGGAGTCGAACTCCCACATCCGTCTCCTTGAGCGCCCGGAGTACAAGCGCCGCTGGGCCACGACTTCGTGGGATGCCCAGCAGACCGAAGCCCTGCGCACGGTCGCCCTCGACCGCCTGGAACGCGCGGACCTGTGGCGCGACGCGCACGGCGCGGCCACGCTCTCGGTAGCCCAGATCGCCGACCGCACCCGCGATGACGAGGTCCTCCGTAGCGTCCTGGAGCTCCTCGCAGGCTCGGCGCAGCTCGACGTGGTGCAGACACTCACGGCGCTCCTCAAGGACGAGGCAGTCCCGTTCCTCGCGGCGTACCGGCTCAAGGAACCGGGCATGGTCAAGTTCCGCGAGTGGCAGCACGTCTGGGACCTGCAGCGACGTGAGGACGCGGGGGAGACGGTGTCGATCCCCGTCCCGCCGAAGTACGCGCCCACGGACTTCCGCTCGACACCTGCGTGGCGGGCCCGCGGCAAGCTCGACGTCCCGAAGGAGCGGTTCATCGCCTACCCGGGGCTCGCTCGCGCCGGTGACTCGTGGCCAGTGCTTGGTTGGGCAGGGTGGGACCACGCGGACCAGGCGCTCGCGCTGGCCCGGGCGGTCGGGGACATGCGCGGTCTCGGTGCCGCGGACGAGGTCGTTGAGCCGCTGCTTGCTGGCTTGGCGGAGCTCGAGCCGTGGCTGCACCAATGGCACTCCGAGGCGGACCCTGCACGTGGCGGGAGCCCGGCGGCCGCGATCACCGCAATGCTCGAACACGAGCTGTCGATGATGGGCCTCACGAGGCCTGAACTGGAGGCGTGGCGCCCCAAGGCCGCCACTCGCGGACGCAAGGCACGGGAGGCCTGACATGGTGATGTTGCGGGACGTCTTCAACATTCCCGAGAAGGTCGATGCGTCGGACTTCGTGCTGCAGCTCCAGAAGGGTGTCGCGGCGGCCGAGCGGACGCTGAGCGACTACGTCGTGACCGACGCCCTCGCGAAGGCGATCGACGACGCGCTGAGCCTGGTGCAGCGCACGATCGAGGGCGGTGCGAGCAAGGGCGCCTTTGTGCACGGCTCGTTCGGGTCCGGCAAGAGCCACTTCATGGCGGTGCTTCACCTGCTCCTGACGGGCAACACCCAGGCGCGGGCCCTACCTGGACTTCAAGAGGTGGTAGCCCAGCGCGGCGCGGTGCTCGACACGAACCTGCTGGCGATCGACTACCACCTGCTCGGCAAGAAGAGCTTCGAGGAGGCCCTGTTCGACGGGTACCTCCAGACCGTCGCGCGGCTGAAACCCGACCGCGAGCTTCCCGTCCTGCACCAGTCGGACGGTCTGCTCGCCGACGCGGCACGTCTGCGTGCGGCCATGGGCGACGAGGCGTTCTTCGCCAGCCTCAACACCGCCGGAGGCAGCTCGAGCGGGTGGGGCGCCCGCGCCGCGACGTGGACGGCGGAGACGTACGGGGCAGCCGCCACGGCCCCGATCGGCGACAGTCACCGCGACCGGCTCGTCAACGCCCTCGTCACGACGCACTTCAGCAGCTTCCGCCGGTCCGGCGAGTGGCTGGAGATCTCGGCGGGACTCCGCGCGATGACTGAGCATGCGCAGGGTCTCGGCTACGACGGGGTCGTGCTCTTTCTAGACGAGCTCGTGCTCTGGCTCGCCCAGCACCTGAGCGACTCGCACTTCATCCAGGACGAGGCATCCAAGGTCGCCAAGCTCGTCGAGACCGAGATGAGCACCCTGCCAGTGCCGCTCATCTCCTTCGTCGCCCGGCAGCGTGACCTCAAGGAGTTCCTCGCCGGCAACACCGTGGGCGCCGAGCAGCTCGCCATCGGGCAGAGCTTCTCCTGGTGGGAGGACCGTTTCGAGCGCATCGAGCTGGCCGCGGCCGACCTGCCCCAGATCGTCCACCGCCGGCTTCTCACTCCCGTGGGCGACGATGCTGCGGCCGCGGTCGCGAACGCCGTCGCGCGGGTGCGGACCGACTCTGCAGCCTGGGGCTATCTGCTCACCGACGAGAACCGGTCGAGCGGGACGGACTTCGAGCTCACCTACCCGTTCTCGCCGGCGCTCGTCGACGCGATGATCGCGTTGTCGGCCCTCATGCAGCGCGAGCGCACGGCGCTGCGCCTGATGGGGGAGCTGCTCTCTGCCGGGCGAAACGAGCTGACCATCACCGACGTGATCCCGGTGGGTGACCTCTTCGACGTCGTCGTGCTCGGCGGCAGCACTCCGCTCGCCGCGGACATGAAGCAGCACTTCGCCCATGCGCGCGAGTTCTACGAGACCAAGCTGCGGCCGCACCTGCTCACCAAGCACGGAATGACCGAGGCGAGCGCGTCTCGACTGGCGCGCGACCACGCCTTCCGCACCGAGGACCGGCTCGCCAAGACCCTCCTCGTGGCGGCGCTCGCTCCCGGCGCTCCGTCGCTGCGCGACCTGACCGCAGCCAAGCTCGCCGCCCTCAACTACGGGACCATCCAGTCCTTCATCCCGGGTCAGCAGGCTCAGCGGGTCATGACGATCGTCAAGGAGTGGTCCGCTGAGTTCGGCGAGCTGCACATCGGCGAGGGCGACAACCCGCTGATCAGCTTCACTCTCACGGGCGTCGACTACGACACCCTGCTCGAGTACGCCCAGGGCGAGGACACCGACCCGAACCGGCGCACGCTGCTGCGGACGATGCTGAGCGACGAGCTCGGCGTGACCGCGCTGAGCGGTCTCGTCGCGGAGTGGAGCACGAGCCTTGTGTGGCGGGGCAGCAAGCGGCACGCCGATGTCCTGTTTGGCAACGTCCGTGATGCCGCCGAGCTGTCCGACGACGCCCTACGCGCGGCGGCCGGCCACTGGAAGGTCGTCATCGACTTCCCGTTCGACATTGGCGACCACACGCCGCAGGAGGACCTCAACCGGCTGTTCCGGCTCAAGGACGACGGGATCGAGAGCACGACGCTCGTCTGGCTGCCCCACTTCCTCACGCCGGCCCGCATGGCCGACGTCGGCAAGCTCGTGCAGCTCGAGTACCTGCTCACGGGCGAGCGGTTCGAGCAGAGCGCGATCCGGCTCAACCCCGCCGACCGGCCTCTGGCCCGGACAGCGCTCGAAACGAATCGGCGCAACCTGCGCAGCCGCGTGCTCGAGGTGCTGCGTCAGGCCTATGGAGCCGCCACCCCGTCACCTGAGAACGTCGACGCCCAGATCCACGCGAGCGAGGTGTTCACTGCGCTCAGTCCCGGTCTGATGATCGCCCCACCGGTGACACAGACGTTGCGCGGAGCGCTTGAGTCTGCGCTGCGCCAGGCGCTGGACCAGCAGTACCCCGACCACCCCTTGTTCGACGGGGCCGACACCGAGATCAAACGCGCCGACCTGACGGCCGTCCTCGACTCGGCCCGTAGTGCGATCGATGCCGGTGGACGCCTCGACGGCGTCGAGCGCAGTCGCGCCAACTTGCTGCGGCGTGTCGCCAACCCGCTGGGGTGCGGCTCGGCCCGCGAGACGGTCTACGCCCTGGCCGGCGACTCCTTCACATGGCTGAGTCACTTCACACGGTGGAACGCCGACGCGGCGTCGCTCACGGGCGAGGTCAAGATCGGCGATCTGCGCCACCGCCTCGAACCCTTCGGCATGGTCAACGAGGTCGAAGACCTCCTCATCCTCGTGTGGGCCGCGCTCGAGGACCGCGAGTGGTTGCGCGGCGGCACGCACATCTCCTTACCCGGCATCGGCCAGGTCACCGGGGATATGGTGCTTCGACCCGCACGCCTGCCGAGCGCGGCCGACTGGGCAGTCGCGAACCGTCATGCCGCGCAGCTCTTCGGAGCGGCGAAACCGCCGCGGCTCAGTGCCGCAGGGGTGGCCAGGCTGGCCGCTGACGTTCGCGCGGGCGTGCAGCGCTACCGCGAGCCTGCTGCGGGGCTGAGCGACGCTCTGACCAGCCACGCCGACCTGCTCGGTCTCGACGCCCGGGCTGTGACCGGCAGGCTCGCGACGGCCAAGCGGGCGAGCGCCCTGCTCGACATCTTGAGCCGGGAACGCGACGACACGACGCTGCTCACGGTGCTCGCCTCGACCGATCTCCCCGAGGAGCCCCAGCCGCTCGCGCGCTCGATGAGCTCGGCCGCTGAGCTGGGCGCACACCTGCGATCGGTCGACTGGGGCATGCTCGAGTCGGGCCGGCGGATCGACCCTGCTGTGGCCGCGCCGATCTTCGCGGCCCTTGCCACGGCGGCCGGTCAGGAGGAGCTGCACGTCAAGCTCGCGCCCGCGATTACTGCGGCCACCCACGCGATCCGCGAGCACTTGCTGGCGCAGCAGCCCGTGACCAGGCCGCCCGTCATCGTGCAGCCGCCTTTGATCGCGCCGCCCGTGATCGCGCCGCCGGTCATCGACCTGCCACTGCATGTCGACGAGATCGAACTGAACATCGACAACGGCGAGACCCGGTTGCGCGAGCTGTGGAGCAGCATGCACGGTGCGCTGCGAGAGAACCCAGGCAAGCGCCTCAAGGTCCGGTGGTGGCTCGAATGAATGATCGTCTGCCAGTCGCGTCGCAAGCGCTCGTCTCGGAGCGCGCGAAGAAGCTCGTCGCAGGAGGCGGCGCGCGCGTCCTAGTCTTGCGCGCGCGACCCCGATGGACCGGACCGGAGGAGCTCACGGTCGGCACCACACGAGTGCTGGTGCGGGGCGTGGTCTCCCAGCTGGCGGCGCTGTCGGCGCTCGCCGAGCGTGGACCGGACGACTACCTCGTGCTCCTCAGCGACCGCACCGAGCAGGAGCTCGGCGACGCCGTCATGCTCCGCGCGCACAAGCAGCGCGTCGAACCGGTCGACGAGTGGTCGACGGTTCCGGGCCTGTACGACGCCCAACGGCTCGATCCCGCGCTGCTGCGCGCCGGAGCCTGGGTTCCCGCGGCGCTGCTCGAGCACCAGCCACCGGACGGCTGGCCGCGCGCAGCCTCGGGTGTCGTCACGGCCGACCATGCGCTCGGCAACCTCCTCGGCGCTGTGCTGCGGCTCCCGCTCCCCGTCGACCTCGACCTCGTCGGGCTCCTGATCGCGCTGCACTCGCCCGAGAGCCGAGCTGCCTGGCAAGGCGCGACCGAGTCGCTGCGCGACGCGCTGCGCGTCTGGGCTGCCGACCGCCTCGGCGCGGCCGCCGGCATGGCGCTGGCCGCCGCGGCGCGTGGGCCGATCTCCGTGGTCGCGATCGGCCTGGCCCTCGATGTCTTGTGGCCTTCGACGACATGGGACGTCGTCGACCCCGAGCAGGGGCCCGCGCGCGGGCGTATCGAGAGCCGCATCGACGGCAAGCCCATCTCGCCAGTGGCCGCCCGCGCCCTGGCGGACGCCTCTCGCACCCAGCTGCTGCGGCTCGATCTCGACCACGACACCACGGTGTCAAGCGTGCTGGCGCAGGCGGAGGCGCTCCTGGCGGACCTTGGCTGGGCCGCCGGTGCCGAGCGGTCGACCGTCCTTCCTGCTGGGCTGCGCGCGAGGCTGCGCGCCCTCGCCGCACTCTTGGCAGGGTCCGACGTCGCAGCGATCAGGGCTGCGCTTCCACGGATCGAGGGGGCGCTGGCCGACGTCGTCGCCCACGACCGTGCTGCTCCCGACGAGGTTGGTGTCGACGCCGCCCGGATGGCCGTACGACTCGCACGGTGGGTCAGCGTTCACGCGGATCGTGCCCTGCCGACCGAGCTCGGCGCGGCCCTGCGCGACTACCTCTCCGACGGAGCCTGGGCGGACCGGGCAGCAGCGATCGTCTGGAACGGCTCGACGGACGACGTCGTGTCTGCCGCATATCGAACGCTGCTCGCGACCGTGCGGCACCTGCGCGACCGCGACGACCACAACGCCGCGCGGCTCCTCGCGCCAGCGACGGAGCTCGACTCAGCGCCCGTGGGTGCGGTCCTCATCGAGAACGTCCTCAACACGGTTGTGTGGCCGACTGCTGCCTCGACCCGTCCCCTGGTCATCCTGCTCGACGGGATGAGTGCCCCGGTCGCCGTGGAGCTGGCCGAGGCCCTGAGCTCGGAGGCGTGGATCGAGCGTGTGCCCGACGACGGCAAGCGTGTGGCGGTGCTGGCGGCCCTCCCGACCTTGACGCGCTACTCTCGGACGGCGTTCTTCACGGGCGAGCTCCGGGACGGCAAGCAGGACACCGAGAAAGCGGTCATGAAGGCGCGCTTCCGTGCGCCGCTCTTCCACAAGGACGATTTGCGGGCAGCTGCGGGCGAGGTGCTTCCCTCGGCCGTCCGCGCGGCGATCGACGACCCGAGCCTGCGGCTCGTCAGCGTGGTTCTTAACACGATCGACGACGCCCTCGACAAGCACGACCCCGGCGGCACGCGCTGGGACCTCGATGACATCCCACCTCTTCGTGCGCTGCTCAACGCCGCCGCAGTTGCGGGACGCACCGTCGTCCTCACGTCGGACCACGGGCACGTCGTCGAGCGCGGGAGTGAGGCCAGGCCCGTCGCGGCGGCCGAGGCACGGCATCGCCCCGTCAGCTCGGGTGCGCCCGGGCCCGACGAGGTTCTCGTCCGCGGCCGTCGCGTCGTCAGCGGCGAGGAGGTCCTGCCATGGCGCGAAGATCTGCGCTACGCAAGCCTGCGCTCCGGCTACCACGGCGGCGCGAGCCTTGCCGAGATCACGGTGCCGTTCCTGGTCTTCGGGCGGCTCGGTCAAGCCGACTCGGCGGTTTGGCGCGACGCTCCTCCGCAGGCGCCTGCGTGGTGGAACGAGACGCAGCGTGCCGCGGCGCCGGGTCTGCGTCGTTCGCGTCGTACCGACACGGTCGCCGGAGCACAGGTTGACCTCGCGGTGATGGCGACCGAGCGACGAACCGTGCTGGCCCCAGACGGGCCTCAGGGCGTGCTTGCCTTCGACCTCCCCGAACAGCCGGTTCGGACAGAGCGTGGCGGACAGAACTCGCCGCCAGCCGTCGTGGCGGCGTTGGTGGCGCAGCTGACCTCGAGTGAGGTTTACGCGGATCAGCGCGCCCGAGCTGGACGACGCGCCCTGAGCCACGAACAGGTCGCAGCGGCCCTCACCGCGCTGACTGAGCAGGGTGGGCGTGCCCACCGGGACACGCTCGCGGCCGTCCTCGACATCTCCGTAGGCTCGTTCGGGGGTGTCTTCGCGGCGATAGGTCGACTCCTGAACGTCGACGGTTACCCGGTCATCTCCCTGGACGCCGACGGTGTGACGGTGCGACTCGATGACGTCTTGTTGCGGGAGCAGTTCGAGCTGGCGAGTGTCCGTGGTTGAGGTCAGCGCGCGCCGTCGACGCGACATCATCGGTGCTCTCCGGCGAGGGACGGTCCCGCAGCACGGGCTCGACGTCATGGCCGTGGGGCTCACGCGCTTCGAGGCAGCGATCGACGCCGAGCTCGACGCCGCCGCAGCCGGGGGAGCGGGCTTCAAAGCGGTCCGCGGTGAGTATGGGTCCGGCAAGACCTTCTATGCCCGGTGGCTCATCGAACGGGCTAAGAAGCGTGGTTTTGCGACCGCTGAGGTGCAGGTCTCCGAGACTGAGACCCCGCTGCACCGTCTCGAGACCGTCTACCGCCGCATCATCGAGAACCTCACGACCGCCGAGGCTCAACCGAGCGCGTTGCGTGAGGTCATCGACGGCTGGTTCCACGTGCTGGAGGAAGACGCCATCGAGGCGGGAGCCGACCGAGCCGACGACGTCGCCGTCCAGCGCGGCGCCGCTGCGCTGCTCGAGCGCCGCCTCGAAACCGTGAGCCGTTCCGCTCCTGCGTTCGCCGCTGCCCTGCGCGGCTATCGGAAGGCCACGATCCTCGGCGACGTCGTCCAGGCGGAGGGTCTCCTGGGGTGGCTCGGCGGTCAGCCTCACGTCGCATCGTCGGTGCGGCGCGCCGCGGGGGTGCGCGGCGAGCTCGACCACTTCGGGGCCCTCGGCTTCCTCCAAGGGATGCTCACTGTCCTCAAGGACTCCGACTACCGCGGGATGGTCGTGGTCCTCGACGAGGTGGAGACCCTGCAGCGGGTCCGGTCCGACGTCCGGGAGAAGTCCCTCAACTCACTGCGGCAGCTCGTCGACGAGATCGACGCAGGTCGGTTCCCCGGCCTCTACCTGGTCATCACGGGAACCCCCGCGTTCTACGACGGCCAGCAGGGCATGCAGCGACTGCCCCCGCTCGCGCAGCGGCTCGCCGTCGACTTCGCGACCGACTCCCGCTTCGACAACCCGCGCGCTCCCCAGATCCGCCTGCCCGGCTTTTCGCTCGCCTCTCTCGAGGAGCTGGGCAGCAGGGTGCGCGACATGTACGCCAGCGGCGCCGACGCCCCCGACCGCGTCCTGCGCGTGGTCGACGACGCCTATCTCGGCGACCTCGCCCGCGGTGTGGCAGGGCGGCTCGGCGACAAGGTCGGTGTGGCGCCGCGTCTCTTCCTCAAGAAGCTCATCGCCGACGTGCTGGATCGCGTCGACCTGTTCCCGGACTTCGACCCCCGGCGGGACTACGCGCTGACCGTGGGCGCAGCCGAGCTCACCGACTCGGAGCGGGACGCCGCGCACCTGGGTGAGCTGAGGGACATCAGTCCACTGTCGAGTGTGGACGAGATCGACCTGGACCTGTCTTGAGGTGAGCCTCAACCCTGGGGTGAGCCTCAACCCGGCGCTGGAGTACCACGTCGTCAACTCGTTGGGATGGACGGACCTTCGCCCGCTGCAGCGCGCGGCGATCGGACCTGTCCTCTCGGGCGACGACTGCCTGCTCATCGCCCCGACGGCCGGTGGCAAGACCGAAGCGGCCTTCTTCCCTGTGCTCTCGCGCATGGCGGACGAGGAGTGGCGCGGGCTCTCGGTCCTGTACGTGACCCCGCTGCGCGCCCTGCTCAACAACCTGCACCCTCGTCTCGAGGGGTACGCCTCGTGGCTCGGTCGGAGCGTGGGCCTGTGGCACGGCGATGTCGGTGACGGCGCGCGCAAGCGCATTCTCGCTGACCGTCCTGACGTGTTGCTGACGACGCCGGAGTCGCTCGAGGCGATGCTCGTGTCGCGGCGCGTCGACCACCGTGCGCTGTTCGCTGACGTCCGAACGATCGTGATCGACGAGCTGCATGCTTTCGCCGGTGACGACCGCGGCTGGCACCTGCTCGCCGTCCTCGAACGAATCCAGCGGCTCGCCGAGCGTCCCATTCAACGCATCGGGCTGTCCGCTACCGTCGGCAACCCGGGCGAGATGCTGCGCTGGTCACAGGGCAGCCAGGCGGGTCCCGCGCGACCTGGTCACGTCGTCACGGAGCCCGCGGCGACCGACGTCGACGTCGAGGTCACGCTCGACTACGTCGGATCGATCGAGAATGCAGCGGAAGTCATCTCGCGCCTGCACGGCGGGGAGAAGCGACTGGTCTTCTGTGAGGCCCGCAGGACCGCCGAGGAGCTCACCTACGAGCTACGAGCACGAGGTGTCACGACCTACGTGTCGCACTCCTCCCTTTCGGCTGACGAGCGGCGCCAGAGCGAGCGTGCCTTCGCCGAGAGTCGAGACTGCGTCATCGTCGCAACCTCGACGTTGGAGCTCGGGGTCGACATCGGCGACCTCGACCGGGTCATCCAGATCGACGCCCCTCGCAGTGTCGCCTCCTTCCTTCAGCGGCTCGGTCGCACCGGCCGACGGCCCGGCGCCGTGCGCAACATGCTGTTCCTCGCCACCGAGCCGCCGCCCTTCCTCCGGGCCGCAGCGATCCTTCTGCTGTGGCGGCGGGGGTACGTCGAGCCCATCATCCCGCCCCCCACGCCGCGGCATATCGCCGCCCAACAGCTCATGGCTCTTGCCCTCCAGGAGGGGCAGTTTGGAGCCTCGACCTGGAAGTCGTGGTTCGGGGACCTGCCGATCATGGATGACGCGGACGTCGTGCTGGACTACCTTCGCGAGCGCGAGTTCCTCGTCGACGACGGCAATCTCCTGTTCATCGGTCCTACCGCCGAGAAGGAGTTCGGTCGGCGGTACTTCATGGACCTGCTCTCCTCGTTCACCAGCGCGTTCGAGCTGCGGGTGGTTGCTGGACGCCGCGAGATCGGTACCATCTCACCCCTGGCGATTGCCGCGCCATCAGGCGACGACGCCAAGCACCTGCTCCTCGCCGGCTGGACCTGGCGCATTGAGTCGATCGACTGGGAGCGGCACGAGATCCTCGTGAGCGAGCAGCCTGAGAAGGCGAAGGTCCGCTGGCCCAGCGAGCCCATCACCGAGGGCTTCGAGCTTGTCCGCGCCCAGCGCGAGGTGCTCCTGGGCGCGACTCCAGCGGTCGACCTCTCCCGGCGTGCCGTCGCGCGTCTTGAGTCGCTCCGCGACGACATGGCGGGCACGGTCGACCCCGCGGGGCTGGTGCTCGCCAGCCGTTCGAATGCGACACGCCTATGGACCTGGGCCGGATGGCGGGCCAACGCGACGGTCATTGCAGGGCTCGGAAACGATGACGCGACAGGCGACAATTTCGTCATCGACCTCCCCGCAGGCATCGGAGCCATCGATATTCGAGCCATCGACGTGAGTGTCGCCCTTCCCGGCGTGACTCCCGCGGCACTCGATGGCCTGAAGTTCTCCGCCGCGCTCCCGCACAACCTTGCGGTCGCGACGCTCGCGGCACGCGCCCTGGACAGATCCGGCGCCATAGATGTCGTCGGTCGCCCATTGGTGGTCCGCGTCCAGGGTGAAAACGTCGACGCTTCCGACTAGCTGGACCCAAGGTTCACTAAGCGCTCCAGGCGGACGACGGCGTTGAAGTCGTGCTCACAGACAGAGGAGCGGCGATGAACAGTTGACGCTGAGCGGCAACGACGACCGCAAGTACCTTCTCGACCAGCGCTACAACCGCGCTGGCAAGAGTCGCTTCGTCATCGCCTTGCCGCTGCACCTCTCAGTGCGATCACTCCCCTTGGCCACGCTGAATGGGTGACACGCCTGGACGACGCCGGCGATCCGCCTGATGGTGTTGTCGGGAGCGGCCGCGCAGCCGCACGCCGGCGTCCGCGCCGCACGTCAACCACGCGTACGGGACCCGCCCGTGCCGGATGCCGCCGTCGTACGACTGGACATGTGGCCATCCTTCGTCACGCGGAGGCGGCGTCAGACCCTTGAAGGTTGAACCTCGAACCACCGATGATTGTGGTGTTGTGAGCGGGTCGTGACAGACGAATGTCCTTCTGACCTGGGACGATGGTGTTTCTGAGGACTCCAAGAACCAAGCAAAAGGACACCCGGTAGATGCGATCTTGCCACACCGTCTCGGCGGGTTTCGATGATCCGAACCTCGTGTCGTGCGCTGGGCTGGTGCCGGTGATGAGGTTGGCCGAGCGGGCGGGGTTGCACGACCTGGCGCGGGCTCATGTGCGGGTCCCGGGGTCGCCCGGGTCCAACGCGGATGTGAAGGTCGCGGCGTTGGTCGCGGGGATGGTCGCCGGGGCGGACACCATCGACGCCATGGACCTGCTGCGCCACGGCGGCATGGGTCGGGTCCTGACGCCCGGGCGAGCGCCCTCGACGTTGGGGACGTTCTTGCGGTCCTTCTCGTTCGGCCACGTACGCCAGCTGGACGCGGTCGCTTCGCGGTTGCTGGTGAACCTGGCCGCCCGGGCGCCGCTGCTGATCGGCGCCGACCAGGTCGCCTACCTCGACATCGACGACACCATCAAAGCCACCTACGGGTATGCCAAGCAGGGTGCGGGCTACGGGTACTCCAAGGTCAAGGGGTTGAACCCGTTGCTCGCGATCGTCTCCACACCGGTCTCGGCGCCGGTGATCGCCGCGACCCGGCTGCGTCGGGGACCGACGAACTCCGCCAGGGGCGCCGCTCGCCTGGTTGCCGACGCCCTGGTCACCGCCCGCAAGGCGGGGGCGACCGGGCTGGTCACTGTTCGGGCCGACTCGGCGTACTACAACCACGACGTCATCGCCGCGGCGCGCACCGGTGGGGCCCGGTTCTCGATCACCGCGCGCATGGACCCCGCCGTGACCAAGGCGATCACCCAGATCCCCGACACTGCGTGGGTGGGTAGGCCCTGCCGGGCCACCCCACAAGGCTCAGCCTTCTACTTCATCCCTGTCGTCGCTATGCCCTCGATGAAGCGCCTCTGGACGAAGAAGAAGGCGACGATCATCGGAAGCAAAGCCAGTAGAGACCCTGCCATCAGCATCCCGTAGTCGGAGCTGTGCTGGCCCTTGAAGAGGGCGAGCCCGGCTGGCAGCGTTTGCATCTGCGCGTCAGTCGTCACCAGGAGCGGCCACAGGAGATCGTTCCAGTTGGCCAGCAGAGTGAACATCCCCACCGTGAGCAGCGCGGGGGTCGCGAGCGGCAGCATAATCCGCGCGAAGATCGTCACCTCTCCCGCGCCGTCGACGCGCGCCGCATCCTCGAGGTCCTTCGGTAGCGCGAGGAAAAACTGTCGCAGGAAAAAAATCCCAAACGCATCGGCTATTCGCGGCACTACAAGGCCGTGGAAGGTATTGATCCATCCAAGCTGCGCAAGAAGTTGGTAGAGCGGGATGAAGGTTACCTGGACGGGGATCATGAGCGTGACAATAATGAGGATGAATGCGACTTCGCGGCCCGGAAAGTTGAAGCGAGCCAGGGCGTACGCAGCCATAGCATCGATAAGCAGTGAGATCGCCGTCACGCTGCTGGCGAAGGCAACCGTGTTGAGAAGCTGGCGACCGAAGGGAATGCGCTGCCAGACGTTGGCGTAGTTCTCCAGCGTGAACACTTGCGGCAATAAGCTGCCCGGGTTGCCGACCAGGTCACCCTGAGTGCGGAATGACGCGCTGATCATCCAGACGACGGGCAGCAATACGAATGCGGATACGGCCATGAGAAGAGCGACGACCAGGGCGGTCGACAGGCGCTCGCGCGCTTTCGACCGCCGGTGACTCACCGAAGTGGTTGCCAGCGCGCGAGGGCGACTTCTGTTCGGGTGGGGCGAAACAGTCGTGGCCATTAGTACTGAACTGCTTTCTTTCGGAAATAGCCGATTTGGATTAGGCTGAAAGCCAGGACGATGATGACCAGGATCCACGACACCGCAGAGGCGTAACCCAGTCGGTAATCCTTGAAGCCGGCGCTGTAGATGAGCATCACCATCGTCTCGGTACTGAAGAACGGGCCGCCCGACGTCATGACGTACATCTGGTCGAATGCCTGGAAGGAAAAGATCGCCGCGATGACGATCACAAACAATGATGTGTTCGCCAGTAGAGGCCACGTGATATTCCTGAAGCGGCGCAATCCCGAGGCCCCATCGATCTCAGCGGCCTCGTTGATCTCACGGGGAATCGACTGTAGACCGGCTAGGTACAGGACCATGAAGAAGCCCGTATTCCGCCAGATGCCGACGACCATGACTGCCGGCATGGCCCATGCGGGGTCTCGAACGCCATTGCCGATGGGTAATCCGATCTCGCTCAGCCATGCGGCGAGTATCCCGACTTGGGGGTCGAGCATGAAGGCCCAGGCGATGGAGATGATTCCGAGCGACACGATGAACGGGAAGAAGATAACGGAGCGGAAGACTCCGCGCGCGGGTAGTCGCCGGTTCAGGAGGAGCGCGAAGATCAGCGCGAGTCCGACCGAGATCGGCGCGGTGACGACGGCGTAGAGCGAGGTGTTACGCAGCGCGTTCCAAAACCGCGGATCCCTGAAAAGTTCGGCGTAGTTTCCTAAACCGATGAAGTTCCGAGGACCGATGATCTGTGCATCGGTGAGTGACGTGATGAGGGAGCTGATCGTGGGATAGAAAACGACGAGCCCAAGGCGGGCGACCGCCGGCGCGATGAACGCGTAGGCCACCCGGGTCCTGCGGCGCTCGACGCCTGAGCGCCGCAGGATGGATGCCGGCGTGCCCGCGAGGCGAGTCTTGACGGTGTGGTTGGTAGGGATGACGAAGGCCTCTCTGGGTGGACCGGGGTTGGCAGTTACCCGGCCAGTCCGGCGTTGATCTGCTCGCTGGCCTTGTTGAGCAACTGCGTGACGTCTCCGCCTCCGTTCGTAATGCGCTGGAGAGTAGGCACGATCACGTTCGCATCGATATCGGCGTACTTCGCGAGGCCCCCGAGGTAGAACCGGCCGTTGCCCGACTTTTGGAACGCCTGAGACGTCGGGTTGGCTTCAAGGTCGGACGCTGGGGTGTCGGTGCGGGTGGGGGGGAAGCCGGTGTTGACGGCGTAGTAGGTGGATACTTTGAGCGAGTTCCAGAAGGCGAAGAAGTCGTAGGCGCCCTGACGTTCGGCGTTGGTCGCATGCGCTGCCAGGTGCATGTTGGAGCTCACGGCGGCGGCGAACTGGCCGGCTGATCCTTTAGGTGTCGGCGCCACGCCGAAGTTGATGCCCGCCGTTTTGTACCCGGTCGATGCCCACGGCCCGTTCATCAACATGGCCGCCCGCCCGGCACCGAACAGTGAGTCTGCTTGCACGCCGTTGAGACCGACCGGCGAGATGTGCTGTTTCTGGATCAGGTCGTTCCACTTGGTGATAGCCGCGACCGATTGCGGCGAGTTGAAGATCGAGGTAGTTCTGGCGTCGTTAACGAAGCCGCCGCCGTCAGCCCACAGGAGCACGCCCCAACTGGACGGCGCCTCGCGGTCGGGGATGGCAATGCCATAGACGTTGGTCGTCTCGGCGCCTTCCTTATACTTCGTGAGCGCTACGGCGTCGACTGCCAACTCCTCCATCGTCGCGGGCGGCCCGGTGATTCCCGCCGCGGCGAAGAGGTCCTTATTCCAGTAGAGCATCGTGTTGGTGGCGATCATGGGCGAGCCGTAGGTCTTGCCGTCCAGCGTGGTGGCGTCGAGGCTCGCCTGCGGCAGTGCGGAGCGGTCGATCGCCCCGCTCTTATAGAAGTCATCGATGGGTGAGATGACACCGAGTTTGGCGTACTGAGGGAACTGAGAGGCATCGAGAGCGGCGATAGTGGGTCCCTTTCCGGCAGACATGGCCGGCAACAACTTCTGGGAGTAGACGTCGAAGGGCTGGATCGTCATCTCCACGGTGACTTTCTTCTGGGAGGCGTTGAAGTCCTTGACGATCTGCTCCACGACCGGCCGGTCCGGTCCCGTGTAACTGTTCCAAAAGGTGATCGTGACTGGACCGTTGGCAGGGGGAGCTTGCCCGCTGCCGCTGCAGCCTGAGACGGTCAGTGCTGCGGTGGCGGCTAGCGCCCCCAGCACGAAGATGTTGCGACGCATTCCCTGACTCGCTTCCTGACGACACTGTCGATGGGCCCCCGCCGTACCCGGCGAGGGGCAAGCGTTACATCGATGTAACGCTTGAGACTATTACATGGATGTAAAGCGCCTGTCAAGGCTCGTCACGGGTACGCCCGGCCAGGGGGGAGAGCTCAGCCGCCGGAAGACTCGCGCGTGACGAGGGTGTGAGCCGTCACCCGAAGGCGCGGCTCGGATGCCCCGGCGATCCGGTCAACGAGCAACTGGACGGCGGATCTGGCGATCTCGGCACGACCCGTGTCCACGGTCGTCAGGCTCGGGATCGAGTACGCCGACTCATCGAGGTTGTCGAAGCCGACGACGGCAACGTCGTCCGGAACCCGGAGGCCGGCTTCCTGCAACACACGCATCGCGCCCAAGGCCAACGTGTCGTTGAAGGCGAAGATCGCGTCGAAGGCGACCTTGCGCTGGAGGAGCTCCCGGGTGGCGATGGCACCGTTGCTCCGATGCCAGAGGTCGGCCTGGACCACCAGGTTCGCGTCGTAGACGATGTCATGCTCTAGCAGAGCCGCCCGGTACCCCACCAGTCGCATTCGCGCTACAGAATCGTCTTCGCCGCCATCGTGCGCCCCGATCGCGGCGATACGGCGACGGCCGAGCGCAAGTAGATGGGAGGTCGCCGTGCGGGCCGCCCCAACCTGGTCAATCGTGACGTGATCCGTCGGGCGTCCTAACACCCGCTCCCCGAGCAACACCATCGGGATCGGGAGCGCCAGCGATCGCCCACCTGCTGAAGCATCATCCATCGGGTTCAGGATAAGGCCGTCCATGTGCTGGAGGCGGGCGCTCCTCAGGAACGCACGCTCGCGCTCGACGGTTCCGGTCCGCTCCACAAGCACCGCGAGGTCATGGGGCTCGGCAGCAGCGATCACTCCTTCCGCGAGCTCGGCGAAGTAGGCGACGCTCAACGCGGGCACGGCCAGGCCGATGACGCCGCTGCGGCCGGACCTGAGCGAGCGAGCGGCGAGGTTGAGCGTGTAGTCAAGCTGGGAGATCGCTCGCTCCACCCGCTCACGCGTCTCATGACGGACGTAGGGATGATCGTTAATCACATTGGACACGGTCTTGGCTGAGACACCGGCGAGACGGGCGACGTCCGACATCGTTGCTGCCATCTTCGGATCCTCTGGGGTGCTGCGGGCGGAGGAGCGGTGCTCCGTCCGCATGAACCGTGCCACGCCGAGCGTACATCGATGAACCCACTGACTGCGCCGTGTTGACAACTCGGGCCGATACCGGGCACTCTGCGTTACATCGATGTAACAGACGGACACGGTATTCCGATGCCGTCTGGCCGACGACTCTCTACGAGCCTGAGATCAGCGAGGATCCACATGACCTTCTCCCCTGCTCTGGAGCACTCACCGCCGAGCGCTCCCAACTTCTGCACCGTGCGCGCAGGTCGACCCGACGAGATCGGAGCGAATTACACTCGTCTCCTCGTCACGAACACCGCGGGCCCCAACGGCGGGGCGATCTTCTTGTCCGCGGAGGTGAACTTCGACGAGGTACCCGAAGGCCGCGCCTTCCCGGTTTGGCGTAGCACTGACGACGGCCGGTCGTGGGACCTCATAGCCCGCGTTGTGGACTCGCACCTACTCATCGGCAACCGATATCAGCCGACCCTTTACGAACTGCCCGTCGACTTCGGCGGGTCTCCCCGCGGCACGCTTCTGCTCGCCGGAAACGCGATCCCCGACGACATGTCTGAGACCCACATCGTCCTTTATGCCAGCCAGGACCAGGGTGCCTCCTGGCAGTTCGTTGCGGAGGTGGACGCCGGAGGACCGGCCATCTACGACTCGGCGGCGACGGCGACGACGACCGCGGTGTGGGAGCCCAACCTGTACATGGCCCAGGGTCGCCTCGTCTGCGCCTACGCGGACGAACGCCTGAAGGGTCACGGGATGCTCCAGGTCCTTTGCCACCGCTCCACCGCCGACCTCATTGGCTGGTCCGAACCCGTCATCGACTTCGGCGTGCCCGACCTGTACCGGCGGCCTGGCATGTTCGTGAGCACGGGAGAACTTCCCGACGGCACATTCCGCGCCGTATTCGAGGTCGTAGGACCGAGGACCGTCCCCATCCACATCGCCTCATCGAGCGACGGGCTTCACTGGGGCGACGTCGACGACCTCGGCCAGCAGCTGGTGAGCGAGACCGGCACCACGCTCTCCGGTAGCCCGAACATCGCCTGGCGCGTGTCCCCGCTCGGTCGGGTCCAGCTGCTGGTGACAGCGCGGCTCTCTATCGAGGCGGACGGGACGCCCTCCAACGTCGCGCTCTACAACGCGGACGGCGGGGCTGCGGCTTGGCGGTCGGTACCCCTGCCCATCCCCGCATCGCGCGACCTCGATCTGGAGAACTCCGGATACAGCCAGTCGCTCACGTGGACGAAGCAGGGAGCGCTACTCCAGGCCACCTCAATCGTCAACGCCGTAGGGAGCCACGACATCGTCACCGCACGCGTAGTTGCCCCCTGGGCCGAGAGGATCGACGATGTCTGACGCCCACCTTGTCCTGGACCCGCGGCTGATCGTCGCCCCGATCAACCGGCGGCTCTTCGGCTCGTTCGTGGAGCACCTTGGCCGATCCGTCTACAACGGGATCTACGAGCCGACCCACCCGAGCGCGGACGCCGACGGCTTCCGTCAAGACGTCATCGAGCTGGTCAAGGAGCTCGGTGTCACCACGATCCGGTACCCGGGTGGCAACTTTGTCTCCGGGTTTCGCTGGGAGGACAGCGTCGGCCCGCGCGAAGCCCGGCCCGTCCGCCTCGACCTCGCGTGGCACTCCACCGAGACCAACGAGGTAGGACTTCACGAGTTCGCAGGGTGGCTCGACAAGGTAGGCGGCGAGCTCATGATGGCGGTCAATCTCGGAACGCGAGGGCCCCTCGCTGCGCTGGACCTCCTCGAGTACTGCAACGTGCACTCAGGAAGCACCCTCTCGGAACAACGGCGGACGAACGGACGGTCAGAACCCTTCGGGATCACGATGTGGTGCCTGGGCAACGAGATGGATGGACCGTGGCAGCTTGGGCACCGCAGCGCCGACGACTACGGCAAGCTCGCCGCGATGACGGCCGCGGCCATGCGGCAGCTCGATCCAGGTCTCGAACTCGTCGCTTGCGGGTCCTCGAGTGCGTCGATGCCGACCTTCGGGGACTGGGAGCGCACCGTCTTGACGCACACCTACGACACCGTCGACTACATCTCCTGTCATGCCTATTACGAAGAGAGAGACGGCGACCTAGGCAGCTTCCTGGCTTCGGCTGTCAACATGGATAAGTTCATTGAGACCGTCGTGGCGACAGCCGACTTCGTCAAGGCGGTGAAAAAGAGCTCCAAGACGATGTACATTTCGTTCGACGAGTGGAACGTGTGGTACCTCAGTCGGTTCGAGAACGTCGACAAGATCACCGATATCGCGACCTGGCCACGGGCGCCACGCCTCTCCGAAGACGTCTACAGCCTGGCTGACGCCGTCGTCTTCGGCAACCTCATGATCTCTCTACTCAAGCACGCCGACCGAGTCACGAGCGCGTCGATGGCGCAGCTCGTTAACGTGATAGCCCCGATTATGACAGAGCCCGGCGGGCCCGCCTGGAAGCAGACGACGTTCTACCCGTTCGCTCTAGTGTCCCGCCTCGCACGTGGAGTAACCCTCCTCCCCGTCCTGAGCGGGCCCACGTACGAGACTCGGGACTTCGGGGAGGTGCCAGAGGTCGACGCGGTGTCTACGTGGGACAAGGAGTCCCGCGCCTCCGCAACCTTCTTCGTCAACCGCTCCCAGACCGAGAGCTGCACGGTGACGCTCGACCACGCTGCAGTGGGACAGGCGACTTCGGTGACGGTGCAGACACTTACGGACTCCGACTTCTATGCCGCGAACACACGCGAGGAACCCCATCGAGTACACATGAATGCACTCGAGTACTCCATGGAGGGTGACACTATCCGTGTGATTGTTCCCCCGGTGTCATGGACAGCGGTTTCGGTCAACTTCTAAGGCTCTGGATCAGACCCGCGCACGACACGAGGTTCGGGTCATCGAGACCCGCGGAGAGGTTGTGGCAGGATGTCCCTTGGCCTGGTCCGTTGGAGTCGTCGAAAGGCCCCACCATTCCAGGTCAAGAGGACATTCGCGTCACAACCCGCTCATTCACCGGCGAACCGAGGCTCATCCTCGATCCACCGATGACTGTGGTGTTTTGAGCGGGTCGTGACAGACGAATGTCCTTCTGACCTGGGACGATGGGGTTTCTTGACGACTCCAGCGGACCAAGCAAAAGGACATCCGGTAGATGCGATCTTGCTATAACCTCACTGCGGGTTTCGATGACCCGAACCTCGTGTCGTGCGCCGGGCTGATCCCGGTCATGGCCCTGGCGGAGCAGGCCGGGTTGCATGACCTGACCCGGACCCACGTGCGGGTCCCGGGGTCGGCCGGCCTGACTCTCACAGGTCTAGTGCCCCAGTGTGATTGCGGGTAGCTGGTCGAGGATGGTGCGGGCGTCGGGTCCTGGTGTGGGGTCGGCGGGGATGGTCTGGTTGCCGATCGCGATGACGACCGAGCGCAGGGGCCGCAGGGTCTGCACGAGCTTCTTGATCGTGACGCCGGTGGTGTCCTGCAGGTAGCGGGCGACCGCGAGGGCGGCGAACACGATGGTGAGGTGGGCTTCGATGGCCTCGCGCTGGTGGTGAAAGACGGGCCGGGCGCGCAGGTCGGACTTGGTCATCGACGAACGAGCGTTCGACTTGCCACAGGTCGTGGTAGGCGTCGATGGCGGCTTGCCCGGGCATCTGCTCGACGGTCAGGTTGGTGACGTAGCCCTTCAGGCCGGCCAGTTGCCGGGCCCGGTCGATGGTGGCCTGGTCGAGTTCCTTGGTCGCGCCGGTGATCTTCAAGAACCTGGCCTTGCGCAGCGCGGTCGTGCCGGCGGCGATCTTCTCGGCCTTGGTGATCATCAGGTTGATCGTGCGGTCGTCGTGCTTCTGCCGCGTGAACTTCCATTGGTAGATCACCCGGCGGCTGCGGGTGTTCTTCCCGGTGCCCATCTCGCGGGCCGACTCCAGGATCTGCCCGTCGGTGAAGTAGTTCCCGTGCCGGGTGAAGTGGTCGGCCAGGTCGTACGGGGCCTTGACCAGTCGCGAGCCGACGATGAAGGAGAACCCTGCGTCCTGCAGCTGGTTGAGGTTGGTGGCCGAGAGCATCCCGGCGTCGGCGACCACGACCATCGCGGTGATGGCGTGCCGCTGCTGGAATGCGGTCAGGACGGGGATCAGGGTGGTGGTCTCGGCCTTGTTGCCCTCGAACATGTGCAACTCGAGGGGGAACCCGCCGGGGTCTACCAGTAGCCCGACCTGGACCTGGGGGTCCACGCGGTGCTCCTTGCTCATGCCGACCTTGCGCAGGTCGTCCTCGTCGCCGACCTCGAAGTGCAGCGTCGTCACGTCGTACAAGATCAGGGCCCCGGTGCCCGTGGTCGCCGCCGAGTGCGCCATGCACGCAGTGGCCAGCCGGCCGCGGTAGTCCCGGTCCCGGGCCCGCCGCATGGCCGCGTGCAAGGTGTTGACGTGCGGGGCCGGGGCGCCGATCTCCTCCAAGACCCGCACCGTGTCGGCCTTCGAGGTCGGCTCGACCAACCGGGCCAGAACCAGCGCCCGGAACGCCTCGTCGGCGAGCACGTCGAACCCGAGACGCCCGTACGCGTCGACCAGCACCTGCCACAGCACCCGCGAGGACGACGAGACGACCCGTGCCGCCGGGGCGCCGCCCACCGGCGCCGGCGCCAGTCCGAGATCGAGCTCGTCCTGACCGGCCGCGAGCCTGTCCCGGGCGGCCTGGAGTAGCAGTGCGAGCTCCAGATCATCGTGCGCCGAGCCCAGATGCTCCACGATCCGGCGGACCCCGGACCGCTTCTCCACGATCTGCACCGCGGTGGCCCCCGAAGAGGTCTTCACCTTGCGCACATACGGGGCCACATCGCGAGACTACCGGGCACCGCTAGTGCCCCGAGTCAACCTCCCGCGAGCCCCGGACCAGGACCTTCACTCCACCACGACCCGCCACCTGTGAGAGTCAGGGCCGGGTCCAACGCGGATGTGAAGGTCGCCGCGTTGGTGGCGGGGATGGTCGCCGGCGCGGACACGATCGACGCGATGGACCTGCTGCGCCACGGCGCCATGGGCCGGGTGTTCACCGCGGGTCGGGCTCCCTCGACGTTGGGGACGTTCCTGCGCTCGTTCACGTTCGGCCACGTCCGCCAGCTCGACGCGGTCGCCTCCCGGGTGCTGGTGAACCTCGCCGGGCGGGCGCCGCTGCTTCTCGGCGCCGACCAGGTCGCCTACCTCGACATCGACTCTCGCGGTCAAAGCCACCTACGGCTACCAGAAGCAGGGTGCGGGCTACGGGTACTCCAAGGTCAAGGGGTTGAACGCGTTGCTCGCGATCGTGTCCACACCGGTCTGGGCGCCGGTGATCGCCGCGACCCGGCTGCGACGCGGCCCGACGAACTCCGCCAAGGGCGCCGCCCGCCTTCTCGCCGACGCCTTGGTCACCGCGGGCAAGGCGGGGGCGAGCGGGCTGGTCACCGTGCGTGCCGATAGTGCGTACTACAACCACGACGTCATCGCTGCCGCGCGCACCGGTGGGGCCCGGTTCTCGATCACCGCGCGCATGGACCCGGCCGTGACCAGGGCGATCACCCAGATCCCCGACGACGCCTGGGTTGGCATCAAGTACCCGCACGCGATCTACGAGGAAGACGAGCACCGCTGGGTCGCCGACGCCGAGGTCGCCGAGATCGCCTTCACCGCGTTCACC
>JABBOX010000209.1 GCA_012927555.1 Phycicoccus sp. | reverse complement strand
CGTACGTGGCGTGGGAGCGGGCGATGGAGATGTTCCCGGTGTAGCCGGGCACGGATGCGTCGGTAGAGGTGGCGTTGAACTCGCCGGTGAACAGGGCCACCTGCCCGGGCCCGGCGTCGCTGACCGGAAAGCCGTTGCCGAACGCGTGCGGGACCCGCATCACCGATGTCTTGGACTGCGACCAGGTGCACTGCGTGCCGGTGCTGTACGCCAGGCAGACCTGGACGTCCAGCAGCACCGGGATCCGCGGGTTCAGCGTGGTCGCCTCGATAATAGTCGTGCCCGGGTCGGCGTCCAGGAAGGCGTCAATGGTCTCCTTGGGGGTCTCCCAGGTGCCGGTCACGCTCACCCCCGCGGCGCCGTTGTCGGTGACGGTCACCGGGGCGCTGGTCGCGGGGTTCCATCCGTTCAGCTCGTCCTGGCCCGAGGACGCGACCCGCCACTTCACGGTGGCCGTCGGCAGTGTCGATGCGCCCCGCGGCGGGCCGGCGGCAGCGATCTTGACCGTGCCGGTCGTGGTGACCCGCGGGCTCGATGTCGGGGCGGTCAGCGAGGACGCACCGTACCCGAAACCGTAGCTGGCCGTCGCCGAGTTCACCGCCGAGGGGGACTGGGTGTACGCCTTGAGCGTGTGACCCCCCTGGGTGGCGGGCACGCTCAGGGCGATGGACTGCGGCGTTGTCGAGGTCGGAGCGGTGATCGCCGCCTTGGTGAAGGTGACGGCCCCGTCGATCGCGTACCAGATCGACACCGGTGAAGTGTTTCCTGACCCGGTCGCGGTGACCGTGCAGGACACCGCGGAGGCGGGCGGGGTGTCCTGCCAGGAGCCGTCGCTGTAGGGGGCCGGGCACAAGACCGTCGGTGCGGCGGGTGCCGCAATCGCGCTCTTGAACGTGGTCCAGGCCGACCACGTCCCGTTCCACAGACCCCTGTCGTCCTTGACCGCAGTCCGGGCGTAGTACGTGGTGTTGTCCGCCAAGGCAGTGGTCGGCGTGCAGGGCCCGGTCGCGCCCGAGGCAACGAACGCGGTCACACACGACGCCTTCAGCGTGCTCGAGGAGGTGGTGGTCGAGGTGTGCACCTCGATGGTCATCGACACGGTGGACGCGTCCGGGTCGGTCGCGTGCGAGGAGAAGGTCGGGGTCGAGTCCGAAGTGTACACCGTGGACCCGTAGGTGGTCGCCGGCGCGCCGAGGGTCGGGGCGACCGCGGCGTTGGGTTTGCGGTTGTAGGTGAACGTGATGTACGGGTCCTGGGTGGACTCCAGGGAGTAGAACTTCTTCCACCCGTAGTTGTCGGTCTCGGAGGCGTGCAGCCGGACAGACCCGGTGGTGCCGGTCGCTGCCGACCAGGCGGTGACCAGGCTGGTGAGCGGCACGCTGACCCGCCCGGCCGCACAGGAGGACGAGAACCCCTTGGCCGTGTTCAGACTCCCGTAGCTGGTCGGCGCCGCGGGCTGGTTCGACCAGTTCGTCGAGCTGCTGGCGGCGTAGGCGTTGTACACGTAGAACGGCCGAGCCGTGCACGACCAGGAATGGAACTCATACAAAGACAGCGACGCCGTGACGATCTGCTTGCCCTTGATCGAGGCCAGCGGGAAGCTCAGGAACGAACGGACCGCATCGACCCCGCCGTTGTAGGTGCCGACCCTCAGCTCGGTCGCGGTGGAGTACGTCGCGGTCGGATACTGTTTCGACACGTACGTGTCGAAGCTAGTTGTGACGTTCGCCGAGGCGTACGTCGGGTCGATCGTGATCGGGAACACCCGGGCCGGGTCGGCCAGCCACCCCTGGTCCGGGGTGAGCGTGATAACCGCCTTGCCCTTGCTCTTCTGGGCAACCGTCAGTTTCACCGGCGCGGTCGAGATGTGCTCACCGGAGCGGGGGTCCACGCCCGCGTCCCATGCTTTCGGCGCCGCCAACGTGGAGGCCACCACGTTCTTGGCGTCGACAAACGAGACCGACCCGTCCGCCTCGGCCCGGACAGTCAACCCCCGGGTCTTGACCGGCAGCGACCACGACACATCCGCCCCACCACCGGACAGACCCGCCAAGGCCGCCGGGGTCTTGATGATCAGGAACTGCTCATACCCGGTCCGCAGCGCGTCGACCGCCAGGTCGACCCCCGGCTGGACCTCGGCGTACGTCGCCCGGTTACCCGCCAAGACCGGCTTGCCCAGCTTGCCGCCCCAGGCCAGCGACACCCCCTGGGTGCCGCCCCTGCCCTCGTCGGTGGAGACCACGTCGTTCTCCGTGGCCGAGAGCGCCGCCAGTGAGGAAGTCTTCGACGAGCCGGACAAGCGCAACCCGCCCGGGTGGCCCTTCGGAGCCACCGACCCATCAGACTGCTCGGCCAACGTCAGGTCCACATCACGCCAAGACCCGTCAGTGCCCCGGAACCGGATCGGGCCCGCGTGCTGCTCCGTGGTCAACGTCCCATCCGGGTTCACCCACGTCGACGACGTCCCCGTCCGCTCCGACTCCGCCTCGACCCGAGACCCCTGAGCCCGAGCCGTCACCCGAGCCGACACCAGGTCCGGCCGAGAGACCACCGTGGCTGCCTTCGGCGCCGCCACCGGCACAGCTGCAACCGGTGCAGCGGCAGCCTGCGACACGTCCGCGGTCACAGCCAGCGTCACCGCCAGAACGGCGGAAACACCACCCGCGGTCAGACGAAACACCGGCCGGAACCGACCACCAGAAAACCAGGACGAGAGAAACGACGACCCCTCAGCAGAAGCAACCATGTGACAGACCCCTGAGCTCTGCGCCCCACCGGCTGGGAACAACTGCGCGAACGCTAGAACAACCACAGGCCACACCGCCCAGACTTTTACCAAACCTTTACGATCAGCCGACAGAATGCGGTACCCGGGACAACAACAACAGCGGCGGAAGACCCGCACGGTTGCGGCCTGGGAACAACGCAAACAAGAGTCAAGCAACGATTCTCGCGCCCAACCCCGACCGATCGACTTGCTCGACACAGGCAGCGACACAGGATCCGTGGCGGGTACACATTGGGTACACATCCCAGCCGTAAACGACCGATGAGTGTCAACGTTGTCCAACGCCAAAGCCCTTTGTTTCCAACACCTTAAGGCGTGATCATGCATTGCCCATGCATAGCCTGAACGCCCTCTCAAAAGCGGTTCGCCCTACGGCTGGGAGAACCTGCGCTCATGCGAAAGCCCGTGCAGTGGATGACCCTGCCGGAGCTCCGCGACGAGCTGGACCCAACACGCCACGCCCGGGAAGCCACGGATCTCGATGGCTTCCTTGCCACGGCCAGCTCCCGGTTTTGAGCCAGATTGCGCATAGTCACCAGGTGGTCGCGGACGAGCTGTTTAGGGGACCCAGCCGCGGCTGACCTCCACTGAGCGGGCACCGCAGGCAGGGTGGCCCAAGCAGGCAAGGCGGCCGATTCACTGACTCCAGATGGCCCGTGTCATGGACTTTGGGCGATTCGGGCCGGGCAGTCATGACTTCTGGCCCTGTGGCGACGTACTCAAAATGTACTCAGAATGTACTCAGCACAACCACAAACGCTCACCGCTAGCCAATGGTCGCTGTCGGTATCTGTGCAGGTCAGCGCCCTATGCCACTGATACTCAACGGCAGTCATCCATGTGAGGGTAGTCCGAGATGTTCTCCGACGCGCTGCTGAGCGAACTCGACGGCCAACCCTACGAGCAGGTCATGCTCATCGATGGCAATGATGACCGCCGCAATCGATGAGCATCCTTACCCGAGCCACCTACCCCTGCAGACGATCGGCACCCACATCTTCTACGCCGACAACGAGGGCGTCATCTTCAGCCGCGCCCGCACACACGTTGCCTCAGGCGTGTCCGAGTCGGGCCCAGAACAGCTGGTCAGCGCCGTTCGATGCTTTGGCCAGGTTCGTCAGGGAGCATCCAGTCCCGGTCCTGACGATCGCCGTTCGTGGCAACAGATTGGCAACACCAGAGCCGAAAGCGGTCCGATCGAGCCAACATCGCCCCATCACGAGAAGCGTGTTTGACCTGCGGTTTCATCGACTTCCAGCTACTGCCGATCGTCGTCTGAGGGCTCTCCGGAGGCGGAAGCGCAGGTTCGAATCCTGCCGGGGGCGCCATCAATAAGTCACCAGACTCCAGCGACACCTTTCGGCGTAGAATTATTTGTCGGAATCTTGAATCTCAAGCCAGTTTCGAGTTATCTGTCACACAGCTCGAAAGGGAGCCAGATGCCTGAGCAGACAACGTTCGAGGGCTTGCTGGAGGCCGTGCCTGACGCTTTGATCGGCGTCGACCCGTCCGGCGCAATTCGGTTTGTCAATCATCAGGCAGAGCTGTTGTTCGGCTACGACCGCACCGAGCTCGTTGGTCAACCCCTCGAGATTCTGGTGCCGGAGTCTCTCCGCACGAGCCACGTGGCGCACCGTCATACTTATCTTTCTGCCCCGCTGGCCAGGTCGATGGGAAGCGGTCTGGAGCTGACCGGTCGGCACCGGGACGGCACCGAGATCCCGGTGGACATCAGCTTGTCCCACCTCAACACGGCGGACGGCCTGTTGGTGATCGCCTCGGTGCGAGATATGACCGAACGCAAGAGGGCACAAGAAGCTCAACTCCGGGTCGAGCGGTTGTCGGCAATCGTCGAGTTCAGTGGGGAAGCCATCTTCAGCAGCACGCTCGACGGCATCATTACGGAATTCAACCGAGCCGCCGAGAACACATTCGGCTACACGCAAGATGAGATCGTCGGCATGTCCCGTAGCCTCCTGAGTCCCAAGGATCGAGCCGACGAGGCCAGCGGCATGCTGGCGACGATCAGAACCGGCCAGCCTGTCATGGGCTTTGAGACCATCCGCGTCCGCAAGGACGGAACAGAGTTCCCCGTCTCGTTGACGGTGTCACCGATCTTCGATCGCGACGGCACAGTCGTCGGCGCATCCACGATCACTCGGGACGTGACCAGCCAGAAACAGGCATTTGAGGCCGCCCGGTCCATGATCGAGTCCAGCCTGGACTCACTGGTGGCGATCAGCCCGGAGGGGATGATCACCGACGCCAACGACGCCACCGTCAAAGTCACCGGCATCCCCCGCGAGGAGCTCATCGGGACCGCGTTCTCCGACTGCTTCACCGAGCCCGAGAAGGCCAACGCGATCTACCAGCTGGTATTCGAGCAAGGCATGGCGGTGGACTACCCGCTCACCATGCGACACCGTGACGGGTCACTCACGGACGTGCTGTACAATGCCGCCGTCCAACGCGACTCCGGCGGGAACGTGCTGGGCGTGTACGCCGCGGCCCGCGACGTCACCAAACAGAGGCAGGCTGGGGCGCAGTACACCCGCAGCCTCTTGGAAGCTGCCCTGGACCCCCTGGTCACGATCAGCCCCGAAGGGATGATCACCGACGTCAACGAGGCCACGATCAAGGCCACCGGTGTTCCGCGCGGGGAGCTCATCGGGACTGACTTCTCGGACTACTTCACCGAGCCCGACAAAGCCAAGGAAGGCTACCGTCTGGCGTTCGAGCGGGGGTCGGTCACCGACTACCCGCTGACCCTGCGCCGCCCGGACGGGACGCTGTCCGAGGTTCTCTACAACGCCTCGGTCTACCGAGACGAGGCAGGCGATGTGCTCGGCGTGTTCGCAGCGGCCCGTGACGTGACGGAAACGAGACTGGCCCAGGCCGAGCTCGCGAGGCAGTCCAAGGAGCTTGACCGACTGGCCGAGCTTGAGCGGTTCCAGCGGTTGACCGTCGGACGCGAGCTGAAGATGATCGAGCTGAAGAAAGAGATCGAGAGCCTCAGACGACTCGTCCAGAGGGACGAAGGCGACTCTGATGACCAGCGCTGAGACCCAGGTGGCTCCGGGCCGGGGCTCGGTCGACGCCAAAGCGGCGACCTCCACCGACGCCACCCACGACAACGCCGATGAGATCGTGGACGCGCGACCCACTGAGGCCGACAGCCAGCGCGCTCTCATGAACATCCTCGAGGACATCGACGCTGACAGGATCCGGCTCGAAGACACACAAAGCGCCATCCTCAACATCCTGGACGACTTCGACGCCGAAAGGCGCAAGGTCGAGGAGGCCAACCTTGACCTGCAGGCGGTCAACGAGGCAATGCGGAGTTTCGTCGCGGTCGCTGCGCACGACCTGCGCTCGCCACTCGCGTCAATCGTTGGCTTTTCCGCCCTCCTCAAGGAGAGCTGGGAGACACTCACCGATGAGAACCGGCGCAAGTTCGTGGCCACCATCGACCGTCAGTCCCAGAACCTCTCCAGGCTCGTCGATGACCTGCTGACGTTGTCGAGCGTCGAGGGCGGCTCCATGAACGCGCGGCCCGAGGCGATCCGCTTGGAGGAAGCCCTCCTGCGACGCCTCGATCTCAGCGGCGGGGACACCGGGAGCGTGATGGTGTCCTGTGCGCCGGATCTGGTGGTTTGGGCCGACCCTGATCACTTGGGGCGCATCCTGGACAACTACGTTCAGAACGCCCTCAAGTACGGCGAGCCACCCGTGCAGATCACAGCGGAACGGCGCGACGGCATGGTCGAGGTGCGGGTTACCGATCATGGGCTTGGCGTGCCGCCTGAGTTCGTGCCGCGGCTCTTCGGCAAGTTCGCCCGGGCCACCACCCCGAAGACGGCTGCGCAGAAGGGCACCGGCCTCGGTCTGTCGATCGCGCGTGCCCTGGCCGAGCTCAACGGTGGCGAGACGTTCTACGAGCCGAACGTCCCCAACGGCTCGTGCTTCGTCGTCCGCCTGCCCACCGCAGACGTGGCACTGCCATGACGGTTCTCGTTGTCGTCGAGGATGACCCGGATGTCGAGTTTCTTATCGAAACCGTCTTCTCCGTAGACGACCGCTTCTCGGCTGCCCTCGTGGCCGCCAGCGCCGAGGTTGCACTCGGGGTGGCACGGACGACCGAGCCGGGAATCATCGTGCTCGACCACGGACTGGCGGGAGCCATGACGGGCTTGGAAGCCGCTCCGCGACTCAAGGAGGCGGCCCCCGACGCCAAGATCATCCTGTTCACAGCACATGCCGAGCTCCGCCACTTCGCTGCCGACGAGCCGGCCATCGACGCGTTCCTGCTCAAGACCGATATCTCGCAGCTCCTGCCCTTGGCTCAGCGGCTGACCGGCCTCAACCCGCGAACCGATTGACGTCGAGCGGCGCGCGAACAATCAATCAGCGAGCAATCAGGATCCGGCGGGCAGAGCGGCGCGGACCGTGTCGAGCAGGTCAGCGGCCGTGAACGGTTTCTTCAGGTAGGCCACGCAACCGGCTTCGATGGCGTCGGGGCCAAACTGGTCGGCCGGATAGCCGGACAACGCGATGACCGGAGCGGCGGTGCTGCCAAGCTCACGCAACAGATCAAGACCGTCTATGTCGGGAAGGCGCAGGTCCAGGAGGATCAGGTCGGCCCTGGACCAGAGCACGGCAGCCTCGGCGCCCGTGGCGGCCTCAAGGAAGGAATAGCTCTCGCCGCCCAGTGACAGGCGGAGCAGTAGTCGGAGGTCTTCCTCGTCCTCGACGATCAAGATGGTCGCCATCAGTCCGCCGAGAATCGAAGGGTGAACACGGATCCGTGTGACTCCCCACTGCGGTAGGAGATCGCGCCGCCGAACGCCTCCATCAACCGATGGACGACGGCAAGCCCGAGACCAGACCCTTGCCCGGCGACGCGGCGCTTTGCGAAAGGCGCAAAGAGGTCTGGAAGGTATTCGTTGGGGAGCCCGGGGCCGTCGTCGCGAACGTCCACGCTCACCTCGTCAGCCATTCGGTTCGCCGTCACGGAGACGTTCGGGCCGCCGTAGATCTGGGCATTGTCGAACAGGTGGACAAACACGCGTTCGAGCTCGATCGGCTCAGCCAGCACGGTGATGTCGGCGGCGATGTCGATAGTGATCGTGGCGTCTTTCGCGGGTGGTGATGCGACGGCTGCCTTGCGAACCGTGTCCGCCAGAGGGACGGGTCTGAGCATCATCGATAGTCCGAACATGACCGACGGCGCGTCCTTGTCGAGGGCGACCAGGTCGAAGAGGTTCGTCGAAAGCTCGCGCAGTCGCGTGGACTGGCGTGCGAGTGCACCCATCGCTGCCTCACGGTCCGCCGTCCCGAGGCTGCTGTCCGCGAGCACGTGGGCGACCTGGACGATCACGGCCGATGGTGTGCCAAGCGCGTGCGCCGCGTTGCCGATGAACTCTCGGAGAAACTGCTCGGAACGCCTGCGATCGGTGATGTCGATGGCGACGCCATAGAGATTCGGCTCGCCGTGCTCGCCGGCGAAGATGTTGCCGCGCGAATGGAGCCACCGGATGTCTCCATCGGACCGCACGAGACGGTGGTCGACCGCAAAGGAGGCTCGATCGGCGCTGGCCCGCTTCATTGCATCGTCGACCACGTCACGGTCGTCGGGATGGATTCGGCGGATGAAGGCCTCGTACGTCTGCTCGAGCTCGCTGGGTTCGACGCCGAAGATCCGGCAGAGCTCGTCGGACAATGTCACAACATCAGTGGCAACGTCCCACTCCCAGCTCCCGAAATTGACGAGCCGCTGGATCTCGGCGAACTGGCGCTCGACCCGGTGGAGTCGAGCCTGCGTGTCGGCCTCAGCGTTGTGCGACTCAGCGTTGTGCAACTCAGGGCTGTGCGACTCAGTTTCGTACGGGTAATCTTCGTGCGGAGAATCCTTCTGGGTGCTGCGGGCTTCGCCCATTCGCCGGACCTCCCGTCAACATCTGGCCTCACCAAATGCTACTAGCGACAGTGCCTGCGTGGCGAGAACCGCCGCGCGGTCGTCGTTCGGGTCAGCGCTGACTGGCGTCCGTGACCTCGCCGACCAGCTCCTCCAACACGTCTTCGAGGAACACCACGCCGGTCACCGCACCCTCATGGTCCACGACACGGGCCAGGTGGGCTCCGGTGCGCTGCATGGTTGCCAGCACGTCCTCGACCTCATCATCGGACTGCACGGTGGCCAGACGCCGCACCCGTTTGATCGGCACCGGCTCGCTGTGCTGGGCGTCATCGGCATACAGGATGTCCTTGAGGTGGAGGTAGCCGGCGACCTCGCCGGCGGCATCGGTGATGGCAAAACGGGAGAACCCTCGTTTGGCCACCAGCCGCTCGACATCGTCCGGAGTGGCGCCCAGCGGAAGGGTGACCAGCTCGCGCAGCGGCACCGCCACGTCGGCGGCAACGCGGTCGCTGAACTCCAGCACACGCCGCGCCATACCGTGTCGATCAGCCTCGATCAAACCCTCGCGGTGACTCTCCGCGACGATGAACTGGACCTCCTTGGCGGTGAAGGCCGACGTCAGCTCGTCCTTGGGCTCGATGCCCAGAGCCCGGACCATTGCCTTCGCCAAGCCCTCCATGAGCCGAATCACCGGGCGCAGCACCCTGGTGATGAACAGCAGCGAGGGCGCCAGCACCAGGGCTGCCCGTTCCGGACCGGCGATGGCGAGGTTCTTGGGCACCATCTCGCCGATGACAACGTGCAGATAGACCACGATCAACAATGCCAGCACCAACGAGATCGGACGGCTGAACGCGTCCGAGAGGCCGAGAGCGCGGAGCGGGGGCGCGATCATCTCGTGCAGTGCCTCCTCGGCCACAGCGCCCAGGCCGACCGAGCTGATCGTGATCCCCAGCTGTGCGGTGGCGAGCAAGGACGCCACCTGTTCGAGCGCCTTGAGGCTGACCTCGGCCCGTCTGCTCCCGGCGGCGGCCAGCGGCTCGAGTCGCGAGCGCCTGGCGGTCATCACGGAGAACTCGGCGCCGACAAAGAACGCGTTGGACAGCAGCAGGAAGAGTGAGAGCCAGAGGGCGACGGAATGACTCACGCGGGCTCACCGCCGACCGTCGGAGGTGTCGGCATTGTCTCGGCGGCGCCCTCGGGCTCGTCCTCGAGCGGGGTGAACCGCAGCCGGTCGACGCGTCGGCCGTCCATGGCGTCGACGCGCATCGACCACCCGGTGACCAGCACCTCGTCGCCGATGACGGGCACGCGCCCGAGACAGGCCATCACATAGCCGCCGATCGTCTCGTATGCCGGCCCGTCCGGGACGGGCGCGCCCAGCCGGTCGCGCACCTCGTCGGGTCTCCAGAGACCGGGCACCGTCCAGGAGCCGTCGGTGCTGATCCGTCCGGTGGTGCGGGCGCGATCGTGCTCGTCGCTGACCTCGCCGACGATCTCCTCGATGACGTCCTCGAGGGTCACGACGCCCGAGGTGCCGCCGTACTCGTCCACGACGATCGCCATCTGGTGACCGGCGCCGCGCAACATCAGCAGCAGCGGGTCAAGCCGGATCGACTCGGGCACGACGAGGGCGTCGACCATCAGAGCGGACACCGGCACGTCCTCGCGACGTTCGTGAGGAACGGCGATGGCGCGCTTGACGTGGACCAGACCGTCAACGTCGTCCCAGTCCTCGCCGATGACAGGGAACCGCGAGTGGCCAGTCTCGCGAGCCAGCCTCACAACATCTTCGGCGGAGGCGGTCCGCTCGATCGCTATGCCGTGAACGCGAGGCGTCATGACGTCGGCGGCGGTGCGATCACCGAAGTGCAGTGAACGGGTGACCAGCCGTGCGGTGCCTTGGTCGAGCGTGCCCACTGCGGCCGAGCGGCGGATCAGCGACGCCAGCTCCTGAGGGGTCCGCGCTCCTGACAGCTCTTCCTGCGGGGTGATCCCAAAGACCTTGAGCACCAGGTTCGCCGAGCCGTTGAGCACGATGATGAGTGGTTTGGTGGCCACGGAGAAGACCCGCACGGGCAGCGCGACGACCTTGGCTGTCCGAAGTGGCGCCGAGATGCCGAGGAACTGCGGCAGCAGCTCACCGAACGCCATCGAGAAGAGCGTTGCGAGGACCAGGGCGAGGGCCATGGCGGACGGCTCGACCGCCGATGCCGGGACGCCCACTGCGCTGATGGGCGAGCGCAACAGCTTGCCGACCGAGGGCTGGGCCAGATAGCCGAGGAGCAGAGTGGTCAGGGTGATCCCGACCTGGGAGGCGGACAGCTGGGTCGAGAGCTGGCTCAGGGATGTCAGAACCGGTTTGGCAGCTACGTCCCCCTGCGCGATGGCCTTCTGGACGGTCGTCTTGTCCAAAGCGACGAACGCAAACTCCGCGGCCACGAAGACGGCGGTCCCGATCGTCAACCCGACGCCGGCAAGGACCAGCAACCACTCCGTCATAGTGCCTCCATCCTAAAGGCTGAGAGATCGCTGAGACTTGCAGACCTTCCGTATGCCCTTACGACGTGTAGGTGATTGGGTGTGACCATGAAAACGCTTGCGGTGCCCCATGACTGATCCCGCGAAGCATGGGACACGGATCGAAGTGCGCAACCTGACCAAGAAGTTCGGGAGCCTCACAGCCGTCGACGACCTCAGCTTTTCGGTCGAGCCCGGCCGGATCACCGGCTTCCTGGGACCGAACGGAGCCGGCAAGACCACCACGTTGCGCATGTTGTTGGGACTGGTCCGACCAACCCACGGCACCGCAACGATCGGAGGCGAGCGCTACAGCGAGATCAGCAACCCCCAGCGTGTCGTCGGATCGGCGCTCGAAGCCACCAACTTCCACCCGGGCCGGTCGGGACGCAACCACCTGCGGGTCCTGGCGGACACGACGGGCGTGGACACCAAGCGGGTCGACGAGATGCTCGAGCTCGTCGGCATCCCGGCCGCGGCGCGTCAACGTGCTGGCGGCTACTCCATGGGCATGCGCCAGCGTCTGGCCCTGGCGGCTGCGATGCTCGGCGACCCGCAAGTGCTCCTGCTCGACGAGCCGGCGAATGGCCTTGACCCTGAAGGCATTCGGTGGCTGCGGATGTTCTTGCGCCACCTGAGCAGCCAGGGCAAGACGATCCTGATCTCGAGCCACATGCTCTCCGAGGTCGAGCAGACCGTCGACGACGTCGTCATCATCGCCAACGGACGACTCATCCAACAGGGCTCGGTCGCGGATCTGCACGGCGAGAAGCGCTCCATCGTTCGCACCAGCAGCGCCCCCGCGCTGGTCAGCGCACTGATCGCCGCGGGCATCAGTGCCCAAGCCACGGATGCGACGATGCTTGAGGCGATCGGCGACGACATGGCCAGGGTGGGCGACATCGCCCTGGCTGCCGGACTTCCGATCTACGAGCTTCGACCGAACCAGACCGATCTGGAGGCTCTGTTCTTCGAGCTGACCGAGAGCCCGGAGAACCGCAACCGCAACCTCGCAGGCAGTGCCGGGAGCGGCGCCATACCCGGGGAACACAACCCAGCGACCGGCCCGGCCGCCCCATACGAAGGAGCAACGCCGTGATGGCTGGCGCAGTCAAGGCAGAGTTCCGCAAGTTCTTCAGCACCCGTATGTGGTGGGGCATGGCGATCGGAGTCTTTCTGGCCGGCGCCCTGTTCGCGGTTCTGTTCGCCCTGGTGGTTGCCGGTTCGAAGCAGCAAGGGGGCCCCGGCGGGGGCGGCACAATCGCATTGCCGGATCTGAGCAACACCACCATGGTCTCGACCGTCTATACGGCCGGGCTGAGCCTCGCCTACCTGCTCACCCTGGTCGTCGGTGTCATGTCGATCGGCTCGGAGTATCGCCACAAGACGATCACGAGCACCTTCCTGTCCACGCCGAAACGAGTCCATGTCATGGTCGCCAAGGTGACCTCGCTATTGGGCATCGGCGTCTTCTACGGAGTGGTGTTCCTCGTCGGCTCCGTCGGCGTTGGCGGTGCGACCATCGCCATGAAGGGCTTCTCGCCGTTCCCGGAGGTTGGGCCGATCGCACGTGCCCTCGCCCTGAGCCTGCTGGTTCTCGGTCTGTGGTCGCTGCTCGGGCTGGGCGCCGGCATCCTGATCCCCAACCAGGTCGCCGCGATCCTGATCGCCGTCGGCGCCGCCTGGATCGTGGAACCCTTGGCCGGATTCTTGTTGGGCCTGGTCAGCTGGGGCAAGGAGATCGTCCCCTACATGCCCAGCCAGGCGACGTCGGCGATGGTCGGACAGATCAACACCAGCCCGACCGTCCAGCCGCTGTCATGGTGGGCGGGCGCGCTGGTTCTGGTGGCCTATGCCGCAGCACTGGCCGGCATCGGCTCCATCCTGACCGTCCGCCGCGACGTGACCTGAGACCGGTCGCGTACCGATAGGTCCGCTTGGCGTCCAGATAGCGGCGAGCTCAGACGTGGTCCCGAACCCGCAATAGGCTAGGGACCACGCTTGTGTCCTGACATCGTCGACGCTACGAAAGAGGCGTATTCGCCGTGCCCACTCAACCCATCCCGAACGACCCCATGGCGGTATTCGGACCGAACGAGTGGCTCGTCGACGAGCTCTACGCCCAGTTCCTCAAGGACAAGAGCTCGGTGGACGAGGCGTGGTGGGAGTTCTTCGCCGACTACCAGCCGAGGGACCTCGGGATCGGCACCAGGGAGCCCACAGGCCCCACCTCGATCCCGGCCCCGAGCCCGCCTTCGCCCTCGACTCCCCCGTCAGGGTCGCCCTCGACTCCCCCGTCAGCGTCACCCTCGCCGTCGCCGTCGCCGTCGCCGTCGCCGTCAGCGTCACCTTCACCTTCACCTTCACCGCCAGCGTCAGCGTCGCCGTCAACAACACCTTCAACTTCAGCGCCGTCGATCGAGCCGCGCATGCCGCGCGATGTCCCAGCGATCACGCCCACGGGCCCGGTCAGCGAGGACACGATCACGCCACTGCGCGGGGCCGCCGCCCGCACCGTGGTCAACATGGCGGAGAGCCTGACGGTGCCGACCGCGACGAGCGTGCGCACGATCCCGGCCAAGCTCCTCATCGACAACCGGGTGGTCATCAACAACCACCTCGCCCGCAGCCGTGGCGGCAAGGTCAGCTTCACCCACCTGATCGGTTACGCGATCGTCAAGGCCGTGGCCCTGATGCCACAGATGAACAGCGGCTTCGGAGAGCGTGACGGCAAGCCGGTCCTGATCACGCCGGCCCACGTCAATCTCGGCCTGGCCATCGACATCGTCAAGCCCGACGGCACCCGCGCACTCCTGGTGCCCAGCATCAAGTCGACCGAGGCCATGGACTTCACGCACTTCTGGACGGCATACGAGGACATCGTCCGCAAGGCGCGCAACAGCAAGCTCACCGTCGAGGACTTCCAGGGCACCACGCTCAGCCTGACCAACCCCGGCACGATCGGAACGGTCCACTCGGTTCCGCGACTGATGTCCGGGCAGGGCGCCATCATCGGCGTCGGCGCGCTGGAGTACCCGGCCGAGTGGCAGGGCGCGAGCCAGGAGACGTTGAACCGCAACGCCGTCAGCAAGATCATCACGATCACCTCGACCTATGACCACCGCATCATTCAGGGCGCGCAGTCGGGCGAGTTCCTGAAGATCCTGCACGGGTTGCTCTTGGGCGAGAGCGGCTTCTATGACGAGATCTTCGAGGCGCTCCGCATCCCCTACGAGCCGGTCCGCTGGGTCCAGGACATCTCGGCCAGCCACGCCGACGACGTCAACAAGACGGCTCACGTGGTGGAGCTCATCCACGCCTACCGCGTGCGCGGCCACCTCATGGCCGACACCGACCCGCTGGAGTACCGCCAGCGCCGTCACCCCGACCTCGACCTCACCACTCACGATCTGACGCTGTGGGACCTCGATCGCGACTTCGCCACCGGTGGGTTCGGCGGGGCCCCGATGCTCAGCCTGCGCACCATTCTTGGCATCCTGCGCGACTCCTACTGCCGCACCGTCGGTGTCGAGTACATGCACATCCAGGACCCGGACCAGCGCCAATGGATCCAGGACAGGATCGAGGTGACCTACGCCAAGACGTCAGCCGACGAGCAGCTGCACATCCTGCGGCGGCTCAATGCGGCCGAGGCATTCGAGACGTTCCTGCAGACCAAGTACGTCGGGCAGAAGCGATTCAGCCTCGAGGGCGGCGAGTCGGTGATCGCGCTGCTGGACCGGATCCTGTGCCGAGCCGCCGCCGAGAGCATGGACGAGGTCTGCATCGGTATGCCGCACCGTGGTCGGCTCAACGTGCTCGCCAACATCGCCGGCAAGTCCTATGGCCAGATCTTCCGCGAGTTCGAGGGCACCCAGGACCCCAAGTCGGTCCAGGGCTCTGGCGACGTGAAGTACCACCTCGGCACCGAGGGCGAGTTTGTCTCCGAGGACGGTGCCAGGACCAAGGTCTATCTCGCCGCCAACCCCTCGCACCTCGAGGCGGTCAACCCCGTCCTCGAGGGCATCGTGCGCGCCAAGCAGGACCGGCTCGATCTGGCTGGCACAGCGTTCACCGTCCTGCCGGTCCTGCTTCACGGCGACGCCGCGTTCGCGGGTCAGGGTGTCGTGGCCGAGACGCTCAACCTCTCGCAGCTGCGCGGCTATCGCACGGGCGGCACGATCCATGTCGTCATCAACAACCAGGTCGGCTTCACCACAGCGCCGTCCTCGTCGCGCTCCTCCTTCTATTCCACCGACGTGGCGCGGACGATCCAGGCGCCGATCTTCCACGTCAACGGTGACGACCCCGAGGCATGCGTACGCGTTGCCGAGCTGGCCTACGACTTCCGACAGGAATTCAAGAAGGATGTCGTCATCGACATGGTCTGCTACCGCCGACGCGGCCACAACGAGGGCGACGACCCCTCCATGACCCAGCCATTGATGTACAAGCTGATCGAGGCCAAGCGCTCGGTCCGCAAGCTCTACACCGAGTCCCTGATCGGTCGAGGCGACATCTCCATCGAGGAGGCCGAGGCAGCGCTGCGCGACTACCAGCAGCAGCTCGAGCGAGTGTTCGTCGAGACCAAGGAAGCCACCTCGAGCACGCACGACACGGCATACGGCGCCCATGCCGGCGAAGTGCCCGGCACGGACACCGAGGGCCACGGCGGGCTCGAACGCCCCGCCGCGCAGGAGGCCGACGAGCAGGCACCGCATCCGGCCACCGGCACCGCGATCACGGCCGAGGACATGCTGCACATCGGCAACGCCTTCGTGAGCAGCCCCGCGAGCTTCACCCTCCACCCCAAGCTGGCGCAGCTCATGGAGAGGCGTGCCGCGATGACCCGCGAGGGCGGGATCGACTGGGCCATGGGCGAACTGCTCGCCTTCGGCTCGCTGCTCAAGGAGGGCGTGCCTGTCCGTCTGTCGGGTCAGGACTCGCGTCGAGGCACCTTCGTGCAACGCCACGCGGTCCTCATCGACAAGGTGACGGCGCAGGAGTGGACCCCGCTGCTGTACCTCGGCGAGGGCCAGGCCCGGTTCTGGATCTACGACTCGATGCTGTCCGAGTTCGCGGCGATGGGATTCGAGTACGGCTACTCCGTCGAACGGCCCGACGCCCTGGTCCTGTGGGAGGCGCAGTTCGGCGACTTCCTCAACGGCGCGCAGACCATCATCGACGAGTTCATCTCCTCCTCGGAGCAGAAGTGGGGCCAACGCTCGTCCGTCGTGCTGCTGCTCCCCCATGGCTTTGAGGGACAGGGCCCGGACCACTCCTCGGCCCGCATCGAGCGCTTCCTGCAGCTGTGCGCCGAGGACAACATGACGGTGGCCTATCCCTCGACGCCTGCGTCGTACTTCCACCTGTTGCGTCGTCAGGCCTATGACTGGCCGCGCCGCCCGCTGATCGTGTTCACGCCCAAGTCGATGCTGCGCCTCAAGGCCGCTGCCTCGTCGGTCCAGGACTTCATCTCGGGAACGTTCGAGCCGGTGCTTCCCGACACCAAAAACCTTGACGCGCAGGGTGTGACCCGGGTGCTTCTGGCGTCCGGCAAGGTCATCCACGACCTCGGGGCCGAACGCGCCAAGCGTACCGACGGCACCGAAGGCACGACGGCCATCCTTCGGGTCGAACAGCTCGCCCCGGTGCCGGCCAACGAGATCGCCCGCGCGCTCTCGCTCTACCCTGCGGCCGAGATCATGTGGGTCCAGGACGAGCCGGCCAACCAGGGCGCTTGGCCGTTCATGGCGATGAACCTGCCCCAGGCACTGGCTGAGCTGGGCGAGACGCGCGCGCTACGGGTGGCGTCCCGCGCCCCGTCGGCCTCACCGGCGACCGGCTCGAGCAAGAAGCACGCGCTGCAGCAGGCCGAGCTGATCGCCAAGGCCTTCGACCGCTAGCAGCAACACCTCAAGCCAAGCCAAGCGCCAACGCGGGGACTTCTTCCGGCCAAACGCGGCAAACGCACCCAGCCACCCGGCATACCGGGGACTTCTTCCGGCCAAAGGCGGCAGATGGTCAGACCGCGCGGCCCGGGAAGTGAGCTCTCCACTCACCCCGAAACCGCCTCGGCACATCTCGGGACCCTTGCGCCCTCATCGCGTCGGAGATCCGTTCGAGAGTTCGGTGAGGTTCCACGTAGATTCCCTTCGACCGTATGACGATGAGTCGCCAGCCGTCGACGTCCAGCCCTTCGCGGCGGTCAATATCGTGGTCCCACTGTTTGTCGTTCTCGGCGTGCTGTCGACCGTCGTACTCGATGACGAGCAACAGATCGGGATACGACAGATCGAATCTCCTGGCCCACCCTCCCATCGCGTCGTACTGGATGTGGTTGACCACCGGCTCGGGCAGCCCGGCCAAGACCATCAGCATCCGCAGCCGCGTCTCCATGGGCGAGTCGACTCCTTTGCGCACGTAGCCGACCGCCCGTAGAGCCGGCCGCGACCCCCAACCACGCCAGGCACCAACGGCCTCAACCAGGCGGTGGACCGTTGTGCGATTGGCTTTGACCAGGGAGTCGCCGAGCACGACGAGATCCACCAGGGGCAGCACACAAGCCAGATCGATGAACGTCTGTTCGGGGCTCGAGACACGGATACCTCGGAACCTCACCGCGCGCGAGTAGGCGCTGAGCCGATGGCTGTGCATGCCGCGACGCTCGCTACGCACTCCCGGCTGTGGGCTGCTGAGGTGGGTCAACGGCTGATACGGCACGACAGCACCCCACAGCTCAGCCGCGGTGAAGTGGCTGACCTGCGAGCCCGCTGGGCAGACCTTCAGCGCGGCCTTTGCCCTGACCAAAGGCGTGACGACGACCGCAGCTGCCACATAGAGGTCGAAGAAGAGGCGTTGGTAGCGATCGCCCATCAAGGCTTTGGCAGAGACCCCGGCGGCCCGCGCCTCGGCCCGCGTGAACGGCACGCTTGCGTCAAAGGGCGTTCTGTTCTCGAAGGTCTCTACGTCGTCAAAGGGCGTTCGGTCGTCGGCCTGCATGGCAAGAGCGTGCCGGGTACGGCGGACCTGGACCCCAACTTGTCCACAGGGCACCCTGATCCACCCACCGACCCAGCCGGCCGCCATACTCCTGGGCGCAGAGACGTCTTCCGGCCAAACGCGGCAAACGCACCCCGCCACCCGGCATACCGAGGACTTCTTCCGGCCAAACGCGGCAAACGCACCCAGCTGCCCGGCATATGGGGATAGCGCGGCCCAAGCGTGCGGCGTACGCGAACCCCGGCCGACTCTCGCGATAACCTCACGACGTGTACTTCACGGATCGCGGTATCGAGGAGCTGGCAGCACGCAGGGGTGAGGAACAGGTCAGCCTCGAATGGCTGGCCGAGCACCTCCGCACCTTCGTCGACCTCCACCCCGAGCTCGAGACCCCCATCGAGCGCTTGGCCACCTGGCTCGCCCGACTTGACGACGATGAGGACTGAACTCGCGTGACCTTTGTCGACCACTTCCCCAATGACCACTCCAGTGACCACGCTGCCGCTTCGACCGAGGACGTCCCCACCGAGTTCAACCCGAGCGCAGAGTTCCACGTCAACGAAGGGCCGCGGGACATCGCGCTGGTGTTCATCGGTGATGCCTACGTCGCGGGGTATGGCGACCCCAAGGGCCTTGGCTGGGTCTCGCGCGTCGTGGGCCGGACCGCACATGCCGACGTGGACATCACGGCATACCAGCTGGGGGTGCGCGACGAGACCTCCGCGGACGTGCTCGCGCGCTGGCGCGTCGAGTGCCCGCCGCGGTGGAAGGGCCATTCCGAGAAGCGCCTCGTCGTGGCGGTTGGCCACAACGACGCGGTCAGCGGTATGTCGACCGCTCGGGTCCGGCTGAACCTCGCCAACATCCTCGACGACGCCGCCGCGAGCGGGGTCGCCGCGTTCGCGGTCGGGCCGACGCCGACCCTGGACACCGATCTGAACGCCCGGCTGGAGGTCGTGGTCGAGGCGCAGGCGGACGTGTGTGCTCGGCGCGGTGTCCCCTACGTCGACTGCTACCGACCCTTGATCAGCCATGAGCAGTGGCATTCAGATCTGGGCGCAGCCGGGGGTGTCTACCCCGGGCAGGCCGGATATGGGCTGATCGCCTGGCTGGTGCTTCACGGCGGCTGGGATCAATGGTTGGACCTCGGGCGCTGAGCCGCCCGTGAGCTGAACCGGACAGCCTCGAACGCCTCCTGATTCAGCCTGCTTCCGCGCTGGCATGACCAACCGTTTGGTGTGGCACACTCACTGTTGATCCGACGCGATGCCTGGGGCCTCCAGGGGGGATGTTGCGAGCACCTCTTTCCCAAGGACTTTCCGTGAGTTCACAACTGTCCCGCCGTGGTGCCACAGCCCTGGCGGCGATCATGGTCGGCGGCATGGCCATGTCCGCCGCGGCGCCCTCGGTTGCCGCAGCACCATCGGCTATTGCCGCACCGTCTGCCGCGGCAGTGTCTCCCATCACCGACGCGCTGGCGATCGCGATGGACCCCAGCATGCAGGGGGGCACTGTCGCTTCCGACACGGCTCGCGGGGACAGCGTCTCAGCGAGCATTCTCGTGCCGGACTTCTCCGTCCCGGAACGGCTGTTCATGACGGCTCACCCGCCGGCCGGGTCCATCGCCAGTGTCACGATCTCGCACTCGGAGACTCTTGTCGTCGGGACGAACGACGCAGCCGGCAGGGTTGACGTCTACGTCAGCAGCGATGGCTGCGTCGCGTCCTCAGGCACGATCACCGTTGCCGAGTTCTCCCGCGACGCCTCCGGCCTGGCCAGCTTCAGCGGCTCCTTTGACGCCATCTGTCCCTCCGGCAAGTCGATTCGCGGCGTGCTGAGGTGGCACTCCACCGTCCCCTACACCGCCCTCAACATCGCCTCGCAGATCGTGAACACCGCTCCGGTCGAGGTTGGCAAGTCCGGCATCACCGAAGTGACAGTCACCAACCTCGGCAACGAGGCGGCAGCAGTCTGGCCGCCGTCATTCAGTGGTTCGACGGCGACCGACTGGTCCGCAGCGGTGTCCTCGACCTGCAACAACGGTTCTGAGCTCGCGCCTGCGGCAGCCTGCACGTTGGACGTCACGTTCGCTCCCACGGCAGGCGACCCGCGACGGGCCGTCATGAGCGTTCCCTCCCCTCAAGGGCCGGGCCTGTATGACGTGAGCCTTACCGGGCTCGGTGTGGGCCAGCCGACGCCTCCCACCGACGTCCAGGTCAGCAGCAGCGTGTTCGGGACCGTTCTGACGTGGGGGCTCCCGACGAACTTCGGGGGGTCGATGAGCGAATCGGCAACCATCGAGAAGACAACCGACGCCGGCCTGAACTGGTCGACCCTGCCGACCATCACGAGCGTCAGTCTGGACAATCGCACCTACGCCGACAGCTCGGGTGTGGCTCCCGGGTCCGTGGTCGGCTATCGCATCGCCATCACGCAGGCCAAGGTTGCGCCGGGCCAGACGACGACCTACTCCAGCGAGGCCTCGGCCGTGGCTTCGACGACCGGGGTGCGACAGAGCCTTGTCATCGACGGAATCAGCGGATACAACGGCCGGCAGCCGATCAGCCTCCGTGGCAGCATGAACCCGGACGTCCCCATACCCGGTTTCTTCCTGCCTTCGACCGACAGCGGCCCCTGGGCCCAGTCTCCTGACGGCTCCGAGATAGTTATGGCGTCAATCGGGGCTGGCACGACCGCCCTGCCCTATGAGCTGCGGCGACGACCGGCTCTGGGCCGAACCGTGGCCAGCACCTCGATCTACGCCGCCGCCAACGCGATTGGTGACGTGGTTTGGTCGCCCGACGGGTCGACTCTGGCCTGGCGTGAGTACCACTTTGACAACAGCGAGGGCTATCTCATGGTCGGTTCAGCGGCCGGTGGCAGCGTTCGCGCCCTCAACCTGACGAATTTCTCGGACTTCCACTGGATGCCGGACAGCCGCAACCTGGCAGGGATCAGCAACACCCCGAATGGAGGTGTCGTCACTTTCGTCGACACCCGGACCGGCACGATGACGACCACGACGGCTCCGGCTATGAGGATCGGCCTTTCTGCGGACGCTCAGCGGCTGGTCGCGACCTGGACGGACTCCAACCTCGGGAACGAGTTCTTCGACATCTACACCCTCGACCCGAACAGCCGGTCCCTGTCGGGCCGGGTGCGCACCCAGAAGCCGTACATAGGTGCCAGCCACGTGGAGTTCTCGCCCGACGGCCGCGAGCTTCTGACCTCGGCGATCTACCAGTTCGCGCGCTGGCCGCTGACGTCGGGCAACGTAGTGCTCGAACCGGGCCCCAACACGCAGACCCGCGATCTCTCCCGCGCGAGCGGGCACTCATATCGCCCGACCCTGGCACCATCACCGGCCACTACCGGGCCGGTAGCGAAGTTCACGATCCAGGCAGGCCGAATGGCCCCCGGGACGACCTTCCAGTGCGCCGTGGACGCCCGGCCACTCGCCGGCTGCACCACGAGCTGGACCACTCCCAGCCTCGCCCCCGGGCGGCATACGGTCCGCGTCCTTGCCACAGAGCCCTCCGGGCGTTCCGGGGCCACCAGCCGGACCTGGATCGTGACCGCACCGACGCGTTATACGGCGGTCACCCCCAAGCGCGTCATGGACACCCGCACCGGCATCGGCGCCCCAAGGACCAAGGTCGCACCCCGAGGACGGGTCACCCTGACCATCCCCGGGCTACCCGTCGGCACCACCGCAGTGACCCTGAACCTCACCGTCACGAATCCAACCGCTGCCGGATACTTGACCGTCTACCCCACCGGAGCGGCCCAGCCCACCGCCTCGAACGTCAACTTCGTCAGGGGCCAGACGGTCGCGAACCTCGTCGTGGTCTCGGTCGGACCTGGAGGCAAGGTCACCTTCTACAACTCGGCAGGCACCGTTGATGTCATCGCCGACCTCGCCGGGTACTACACGCCTACCCTCGGAGCCCTGTTCATCGGTCGCGCTCTGGACCGGATCATGGATACCCGAGTCGGTTTGGGCGGGTTCAAGGCCGCAAAGGGCCCTGGGACGGTGACGCTCGTGGTGCCCGGGCTCCCGGTGGGGACGACCGCTGTGGCGGTCAACGTCACCGTTACCAACCCGACGGCGGCCGGCTATCTGACCGTGTACCCGGCCGGCAAAGCAAGGCCGACGGCGTCGAATCTGAACTTCGTCAGGGGCCTGACCCGCGCGAACATGGTTATCGTCCCGGTCGGAACCGGCGGAAAGATCTCGTTCTACAACAGTGCCGGCACAGTGGACATCTTGGCCGACATCGCAGGCGTATTTGTCCCCACCAAGGGTTCGCGTTTCACCGCGCTGAGTCCCACGCGTGTTCTTGACACCCGCAGCGGACTGGGTGCGCCGAAGGCCAAGGTCTCGCTCGGCTGGGGGGTCACCATAGCGATTCCGGACCTACCCGACGGCGTCACCGCCGTCGCGCTCACAGTGACGGCCACCAACCCGACGGCTCCCGGCTACCTCATCGTCTACCCGGCTGGGCAACAGAACTGGGTTTCCAGCCTGAACTTCCTCACCGCCCAGACGGTCCCCAACGTGGTCATTGTGGGGGTCGGCCCCAACAACACTGTCACTTTCGACAACAACACGGGCAGCGTCGACGTCATCGCCGACCTCGCCGGGTACTTCAAGCCCTGACCCAGGGCCGAAAGGGCCGGTGCCGGGGTTTGCTCCTGCACCGGCCTCTTTTCGTGATGGCAGGGTCTTGCACTCGCGATACATCGCGTTATATCGTGAGTTGTTGGAACGCGATATAACGCGAATGGCGAATGTTCGTCATCGCCCACGATACGAGGAAGGCCACATGGCACAGGAATGGCAGATCGACGGACCCAAGGTGCTCGACATCGGCGACGAGTTCGAGACCGTCCGCAAGCTCAAGCTCGGCCTGGTCGCCGGCCGGGTGGACATCGTCACCCACGACGACTCCCCGACGGCTCGAATCGAGGTTCACGAGGTCAAGGGAAAGCCTCTCCTGGTGACCTGGGACGGCTCGACCCTCAAGATCACCCACGTCAAGGACCAGGACGGCAGCCTCTGGGACAGCGTGAAGCTCATCGGCACGGACAAGGGCAATCGGCGGGCCAGGGTGAGCATCTCGGTGCCCACCACAACGCACATCAACGCGAGCACGGTCAGCGCCGAGGCATTGATCAATGGCGTCCGCGCCACGGTCAAGGCCAACACGGTCTCTGGCTCCCTGACCCTCGACGACATCGTCGGCGACGTCAACGCCAACACCGTCAGTGGTGAGATCGAGTGCCACTCCCTCGCCGGTGACTTCAAGGGCAATACGGTCTCCGGAGCCCTGACCGTGCAGGCGAGCCGCCTGGGCCACATCAACCTCATGACCGTCAGCGGAGACATCACTCTCGACCTGACCGATGGCCGAGCGCAGATCCAGTCCACCTCTGTCTCGGGGGACGTCACCGTCCGGATTCCCCAGGGTGGTGGCTACGACGTCGCCGCGCACACTGTCTCAGGGCACGTCGTCATCGACGGGCAGTCGATGCACGGCTACGGGCCCCACCAAGGCGGCGGCCAGCTGAGCGACGGAGACAAATCCCTTGTCATCAAAGCGAACTCGCTGTCCGGCAACGTGGTCGTGCTCCGCGCCGCCGGGGTTCAGGACACCGCACCCAACATTCAGGACACGGCACCCGATACCGAGAACGCAGGCTGATCATGGCCGTCTTCGCCCATGGCCAGATGCGCCTCTATCTGCTCGCTCTGCTGAACGAGGGCCCCCGCCATGGCTACGAGATCATCCAGTCGCTCGAGGAACGTTTCAACGGGCTCTACTCCCCCAGCGCCGGGACCGTCTATCCACGACTGGCCAAGCTGGAGGAAGAGCGACTGGTTGAGCGCATAGAGGACGGCCGCAAGGGGACCTACCGGATCACCGATGCGGGCCGACGTGAAGTCGCCGCAAGGGAGTTCGACCTCGCCGACCTCCAGCAGGATCTCGACCACTCGGTGCGAGAGCTCGCCCAGGAGGTACGCCAGCGGGTCCACGGCAGCACCGCCAACCTCCGTGAGGAGCTCAGGGCGGCGGCCAAGGAAGCCCGCGCCACCGCGACACCGGCCGGCACGTCATACGAACAGCAGTGGCCCCGCACCTCCAGGGAACGCACTGGCTCAACCACCGCCCGCGACATCGAAGCCGCGATCAACGCGTTCCGTTACGAGGCGCGGGATGCGGCACGCCGCATCAGTGCTGACGACGGTGCCCGACAAGAAGTTCTTGACATCCTCTCGGAAGCAGCAAGAAGGATCAGAAATGTTCTCCATAATCCCTAGGCGGAACCGGACCTCGTCCAAGAAGTCGACCCGGAGCGATCTGGCCCAGATCAGGTACGAACACCTCCGAAAGGTGCCCTACTGCCCTCGGCTGATGTGAGGCGAGCCGATGTGAGGCTTGCCCGCGTCAGAACGAAAGCCGGGCGGCCAACGCATTCAAGGCCGATTCGACACCGGTCGCAGTGTCATCGAACTCAGCCTCCAGGGCGAGCTGTGCGGCGGCCTTGAGCTCCAGATACTCAGGCAGACGGCCCGGGCCACCGCCCAGCCGCCCCAGGCCGAGGACTCGCTCAGCAGTCTCGTTGATCGAGCGCCATCCGCTACGCCACTGACGCAACTCGTATCGCATTGCCACCTCGAGCGCCTGCCCGTTCGACATCGAGGGCTCGATGGACAGCTCCGCCTTGGCCCGTTCCCACAACCGAAGGATCGCCCACGTGCCCGTCTTGGCAAGCCCGGCGAGCTCGACCAACGCCGGGACCTCACCACCGTCGCTCCACTCCGCAGCCAACGCCGGCAGGTCGGCCGCATGGAGACGACCCAGATACATCAGCGCATCCGCCTCGAACGGCGACGGAAGGTTCGGCAGCGCAAGGCTGCTCGTGGGGTCAACGGCGCCCGAGCTGCCTGCGACCTTCACCAGCAGCTCCGACCAGCGGGGGTCAACGTCACGCGCTGAGAACGAGGGCGGGGGGATTCCGTCCGGTGGGGTCTTGGTGCGCCAGGCCACCATCACATCATGCCCGATTGTCCACGGACCGAACCTTCACATGCGAAAAACGATCTTGCCGAAGACGTCCCCTGCGGCCATCTTCTCAAAGCCCTGACGCGCGTCGGCCAGCGGCATCGTCGAGTCAATGATCGGCGAGATCCCTTGGTTGACAATGAAGTTCGCCAATCGCTCGAGCTCGGTCCGGGTCCCCATCGTGGACCCGACAACACGTAGCTGCTTGAAGAAGATCTTGGTCAGCTCGGCCTTGACCGGCGCGTCACCAGAGGTGGCGCCGGATATGACGACAGTGCCCCCGGGCTTGAGCGAGTTGATCGAGTGGGACCAGGTCGCCGCACCGACGGTCTCCAGCACCGCATCCACGCGCTCAGGCAGTCGCTCACCGGACGAGAACGCTTTGTCGGCACCGATTTCGAGGGCCTTGGCCCGTTTGGCCTCGTCCCGTGACGTCGCCCAGACGCGATAGCCGGCCGCCGAGCCCAGCTGGATCAACGCCGTGGCGACACCGCCGCCGGCACCCTGCACCAGCACGGTGGCCCCAGGGGTGAGTCCGGCGTTGACGAACAACATCCGGTAGGCGGTCAGCCAGGCGGTGGACAGGCAGGCGGCCTGTTCGAAAGAGAGCCCGGCGGGTTTGGGGACCAGGTTGCGCGTGGGCACTGCGACGTACTCAGCCAGCGTGCCGTCATACAGCTCGGAGAGCAGGGTGCGCGCGGGGTCGAGGGTCTCGTCACCGGTCCAGCCGTCGGACGGCACGACCGCGTGGATGATGACCTCGTTGCCTGCGTCATCCACGCCCGCGCCGTCGCAGCCGAGGATGATCGGCAGTCTTTCGGCGGGCAGTCCGACACCGAGCAGAGACCACACGTCATGGTGGTTCAGACCGGCAGCCCGCAGCTTGACCACGGACCACCCCGGCCGGGCGACTGGATCAGGGCGCTGGTCAATCACCAGCCCTGACATCGGATCCGTGGACGACTGACTGACTGCGTAGGCGGCGAGCATGCTCCGACAATAGTCAGGGGCGGTGGACGACGCTTGGCAGCGCCTCAGTCAAAGCCAGGCGCCAGTCCCGTAAAGCGGGGAGCCCGGCGTGCGCCCAGGCCTCATGCCCGAGCACGCTGTATGCCGGTCGCGGAGCCGGTCGCGGGAAGGTGTCGGTGGTCGTGGGACTCACCCGCGCGGGGTCCAGACCCAGCTCGGTGAAGATCGCCTGGGCGAAGTCGAACCAGGTCGTCTCCCCCCCCGACGTGCCGTGATAGATCCCGAACGGCGCCTCGGCCTCGACCAGTCGCACGATCGCGTGCGCCAGGTCGACGGTCCAGGTCGGCTGTCCACGCTGGTCGTCCACCACTGAGATCGTGTCCCTCTCAGCGGCCAACTGCGCCATGGTCTTGACGAAGTTCGGCCCGTGGGCGCCATACAGCCACGCGGTTCGCACCACCCACGAGGCCGAAGGCAGATGCGTCCTCACTGCCCACTCCCCTGCCGCCTTGGTCCGCCCGTAGGCCGACCGCGGCGCCAGCGGTGCGTCCTCGGCGTACGGAGTGGTGGCGTCACCAGCGAAGACGTAGTCGGTGGACACCTGCACCATTCGTGTACCGGTCGCCGCGCAGGCGCGGGCCAGGTTCGCCGCTCCGACCGCGTTGACCGCAAAGGCTCCGGCCTCGTGGGTCTCGGCCTCATCGACCGCGGTCCAGGCGGCGACGTTGACCACGATGTCGTGGCCGTCCACCATCGCCATGCAAGCATCCGGATCGCGGATGTCGATCTCGTCGCGGTCGACCGCGGTCACCTCGCGCGCGCCCGGGCTCTTGCCCACGGCGCCGACCAGATCCTGCCCGAGCATCCCGGCGGCGCCCACAACCAACCAGCGGCTCACGGTCTTGCCTCGAACGTCAG
>JABBOX010000050.1 GCA_012927555.1 Phycicoccus sp. | reverse complement strand
ACGGTCTACCTGACGATCACGGCCGTGCCGGGTTTCCAGCAGGGTCTGATGGTTGAGGAGCTCCGGCGCCTTCCGGAGCTGGAGGAGCTCATGATTGTCACCGGCGCATCAGACCTGCTAGCCCGCCTCCGGGTCCGGGACGATGGTCACCTCCGTGAACTGCTGATGGACCGAATTTGGCGGATCGAGGGTGTCCAGCGAACTGAGACGTCGCTGGCCATCGCCGAGATGGAGCCGAAGAATGTCGTGGGCTAACTGTTGTCCCGGGAGATCAGCGCCGGAGACGTCGGGCGGACAGTCTGACCCGACCGCGCCGCTCCGCGGAGGCGCGCTGAAATCGACTCAGGATGGCCGCGCGCCCCCGGGACCGGGCGTGGGGCCCATCCCCCTTCGGTAGACCATCACGGTGCGGCTAAAGGTAATCACCGGCACCCCGTCCTGATTGGTTCCGGTCGTACGAACAGTCACGATCCCAACTTCCGGTCGGGACCGGGACTCCCGCTTCGCAACAACCTCCGACCACGAGTAGACCGTGTCAGCCTCGAACAACGGATTGGGGAGCCGGACCTCGTCCCACCCGAGGTTCGCCATCACGTTGTACGACACGTCGCTGACCGACTGGCCCGTGACGAGGGCGACGGTGAAGGCCGAGTTCACCAGCGGCCGGCCGAACTCCGTCTGCGCCGCATAGTGCGCGTCGAAGTGCACTCTCGCTGTGTTTTGCGTCAGCAACGTAATCCAGATGTTGTCGGCCTGCGTCACAGTGCGACCAAGGCCGTGCTCATAGACGTCGCCGATCTCGAAGTCCTCGAAGAACCGCCCCACCCAGCCGGCGCGGACCGTCATACCAGACACTCGTCTTGGTCTGGAACGGCGCCGAAGGCACCCTCTCCCGCCAGTTGTGAGACTAGGTCGGTGCCGTAGCCGAGGATCTCCCCGAGCACGTAGTCGGCGTCCTCATTGCGCCGGGGGGCGCGCCGGTACACCGGCCGCTCGGAACCCACGCGTACAGGGCTCGCCACCTGCCGTACCGTGCCGAAGTGCGGATGCTCGGTCTCCACAATCATGCCGCGCACATCGATCTGCGCGTCGGACAGCGCCTCGTCGATGGAGTTCACCGGACCGCACGGCACTCCCGCGGCGCCGAGGACTGACAGCCAGTGAGCGCAGCCGGCGGTCTGGAAGATCACAGACAGCTTCTCAACCAGTTCCCCGCCGTTCTTGCGGCGGGCGGCAAAGTCGACGAAGCGTCTGTCCTCCACCCATTCGGGCCGCCCGATCGCGTTTGCCAGTCCCCGCCAGAACTTCTCCTTGGGGCAGGCCACGACCAACCACCGGTCCGCGGTCGGGAACGCCTGGAACGGCACCAGAGAGGGATGCGCGGAGTGGTGGGTACGCCGCGGGGTGAAGTCCCCGTTGAGCAGCCACGCCGCCGGGTAGGTGAGCATGCCGATCGCCGTGTCGTAGAGGCTGACGTCGCAGTCACACCCGGTCCCGTCCCGACGCGCAGCATGGAGAGCGGCAAGCATGGACACGGCGGCGACCAGCCCACCGGAGTAGTCCACCAACGACAGGCCCGACTTTGTCGGCGGCCCGTCCGGCTCTCCGGTGATGTCCATCCAGCCGGCCATGCCCTGCAGGATGTAGTCGTAGCCCGGTTCGGCGCTGCGGGGACCGGTCATGCCGAACCCGCTGAGAGAACTGCACACGATGGCTGGGTTCCGGTGCTTCAGGTCGTCGTAGCGGATCCGCAACTTGGCGGGGACGTCGCCGCGCAGGTTCGAGTGCACGATGTCGCTGACCGCCACGAGGTCCTCGAAGACGGCTCGACCGCCGGGCGAGGAGATGTCTAGGCTCAGGCTGCGTTTGTTCCGGTTGAACGTCTCGAAAAACAGGCTGTCTTCACCGTGCTGCTCGGGCACCACGTAGCGCCCGATGTCGCCACCCGAGGTCGGGTCCTCGATCTTGATGACCTCGGCGCCGAGGTCGGCGAGCTGGACGCTGCCGAATGGTCCCGCGCCGTACTGCTCGATGGCGAGGATGCGGACGTCCTGCAACGGCCTCACGGGAAACCACCCGCAACGCTTAGCCGGGCGCGGGCGATCGCCGCGGTCCGCACCATCTCGTTGCCCACGATCATGAGTCCCTCGTCCACGCCCATGCCGGGTTTCGCGAGGACCTGCGCAGCCCCGCACGCCATGGCCACATGTGCGCTGACCTGCGCGGACCGGTCGGTCTCGTTGCAGGTCCCGCCGCAGTACGCCGCAAGTCCGTGCTGGCGCACCAGCAGGAGCGCCTCGATAGTGTTGTTGATGCCGCCCAGGTCCGGCGTCTTGACGTGGATCATGTCGGCCGCACCGGCCTCGACGAAGAGCCGGATGTCCTCGAGGGTGTTGCACCACTCGTCCACCACGATCTGCACTGGCGCGCCAAGGCGTGCGAGCTCGGCCCGCAGGCGGACGTAGGTCGCGATCTGGGCGTCCCGGCTCCCCGCGTCGATCGGGTGTTCGATGACCAGCTGCAAGGGCGATGCGAGCTCAGCCAGCCGGGCGAGATAGGACGCCACCCGCGCGATGTCTCCGTCGAAGGCGATGCCGATGGTGCCGTAGGTGTCAAAGTGCAGCCGCGGCTGGTAGCCCGGGTCGACGCTCAACTCGCTGATGCGCGCGATAAGCCACCGGAGGTACTCCTCGAGCAGCTCGCCGTTCTTGCCGAGCTTTGTGTCAACGTGGTTGATCAGCCCGTGCGGCAGCACCTGCGTCTGTTTGAGGATCATCTTCTCGGCGGCGAGGTAACGGTCGTCGCCGGTCTGGGCGAACATCGGCACCGGCACCAGCTCGACGCCGGTCTCGTACTCGTCGCGGACCACCTCGGCCATCGTCAGTCGCCGGCTCTGGGCGACCGCATCAAGGATGGCCTGCGTGACGCCGTAGCGGATCGCCGTGTGCAACTGCGTACCGTCGCCCGTCCGGATGCTGTCGACCTCGCCGGCGACGTCTCGGAAGGAGGTCAGCTCGCGACCAACCAGGAGCGGGGCGACGTAGCGCGCAATATCGTCTTGGGCTTGCGCCGCCGAGAACACCGGGTCGCGCCCACCGGCGCCGCTGTACTGCACCGCTGCGCAGTCGCCGTAAGCCAGCGAACCGTCGACGCAGAGCAGCATCACCGACACAGCCTCGCCAGGCTGACGTACCGCCCGGAACCCGGGGGTCACCGGCTGTCCTAGGTAGGAGAAGCCGTCGTGCTGGGCGCCGGCGCGGATGGCGGCCTGGTCGTCAGCGAAGAAGCCGGTCCGGACCTGCTCGGTGAGTACCTCAAGGATCCTCACGGCGCTACTCGACAAGGCCGCGGCAAAGCAGCACGATCGTCACGAACGTTCTGTAGAGTCGCAACGGGTCCTCATCGGTGATCGTCGCCGCTAGGTCGCCCGTACGGACGACGCCAGCGATCCGGCTCGCCAGCTCGGCATAGTCACTACTGCGGAACCTGATCCCGAGCGTCGCCGGCACCGAGATAGTTGTCTCGCGCGCATACTGCAGCCCCTCGACCGCGAGCCGAGCCTGCTCGCGGATCAAGTCACACGCCACCTGCGGGTGCAGCGACTCCGCGGAGAACCGGCTGACCGACTTCTTGACGACGGCCGCAAGGATACCCGGGCAGAACCGCTCGGTCTCCTCCGCCGTGGTGGCATCGCCGGTGACCAACACGATTGGCACGCCGTACGCCTTCGCAACGAGGGCGTTGATGCCGGCCTCACCCGCCACGACGCCGTTGATGGACACCTCGGCGAAGCCCTGCGGGAAGTAGGTGTGCGAAAGCACCGAACCGTTGCTGCCCATGGAGCCGTGGTAGGACACCAAAAAGATCGCGTCGAAGGACTCGTCGAGCCCCTGCATCATGTACATCGGCTTGAACCGGCCCGAGAGATACCCTGCCGAGCCGGCCAGCGCGTCCGGGAGCAGGTTGCTCATCTTCGAGTGCGCATCGTTGACGAGGAACTCGGTGGCGCCGGCCTGCATGGCGCCTTCGATGGCCGCGTTGATCTCGTGCGTGAGCAGACCCGTGTAATAGTCATACCGCGCTCCGCCTGCGATGCACTGGTCCCAGTCCACGACCCCTGCAGTGCCCTCCATGTCGGAAGAGATGAAGATCTTCACAGAACACTCCTCGGGTGCAGCTCGGGTTCGGTACTGGACGGGGTCATCACGGCATAGACAGAACCCCGCTGCCCGGCCGCGCCGCCATGACGGCCGTCCGGGGTGAGCGCGAGCGCACGCAGCTCGGCGGCGAACGAGTCCTCCAGCGTCGCGGCGTCCGCCAGCATCGCTCGGCACGCCTGGTCTGGGTCGAGACCGCGCGCCAGGTCGGCCACGATCCCCCGGGCTCCGACGACCCGCATGCTCATCTCGCCGCGGCCGGTGCAGGCGGCCGCGCCGAAACGAACGTCGCAATAGTTGCCCGCGCCAGGCAACGCGGAGTCTCCCACCCGGCCCGGATACTTCCACGGGTAGCCGCTGGTCGACACACCGACGACGAGTTCGCCCGTGGAATCCAGCGCGAGGATGTTGATGGTTCCCCAGGGGCCGTCGTGCGGCGCGAAGGTGTTGACCAAGTCCATGGCAGCCTGGCGGTACCGTTCGTCACCGACTTGCGCCGCAGTCCGCTCACCTTCGACGGAGTCCGTCGAGGGGTGCAACGCCGACCGGAACAGCGCTTTGGAGTCCTCGGTCAGCAGGTCCGCCCGAACAAAGCCGTTCTCCTCTGCGAACAGCTCAGCACCGGCGCCGACCAGCAGACAGTGTTGCGGAAGCTTCTCCAGCACGGCTCGGGCGATCGAGATCGGGTTGGGGAAGCCCTTCACCGCACCGACCGCTCCGAAGGCCCGGCTCGAACCGATCATCAGTGAAGCGTCCAACTCCACGTCACCGCGGGCGTTGGGCAGCCCACCGGTCCCCACGTAGTGGTCAGCTAGGTTGTCCTCGCAACGCCGCAGGGCGGCTTCAACGGCATCTACGGCGGTGCCGCCGTCGCGCAAGATAGCCATGGCAGCGGGCAGCCCGACCTCACTGCGCTCGCTGCCGATGATGACCACTGGCGACGTGCGTTTCGTCATGCGCTTCCTCCCGATGAAGACACGTGCTCGCCACTGTCCGAAGCCGCGGACCTGATGAGCCGCGGGACCGAGCCGATGAGCAGTTTGGTGTAGGGGTCGACAGGATGGTCAAACACGCGGGCGGTGTCACCCGTCTCCACGATGCGGCCCTGGTACATGACAGCTGTGCGGTCACCGATCTGCCGTACCACGGCCATGTTGTGTGACACGAAGACCATGGAGAGTCCCAGCGTCTCCTTGAGGTCGGTGAGCAGGTTGATGATAGTGGCCTGCACCGAGACGTCGAGGGCCGACACAGGCTCATCGGCGATGAGTACCTTCGGCTCGAGCGCCAGCGCGCGGGCGATTCCAACGCGCTGGCACTGACCACCCGAGAACTGCCTCGGCGTCTGGTCGAGCGCGCGCTCCGGCAACCCGACGAGGTTCATCAACTCACGATTGCGCTCGCCGATCTTGCTCCTGGGCACGAGCTTGTGGAACTTGAGCAGCTCGGTCAGCGTCTGCCGAACGGTCATGCGCGGGTTCAGCGAGCTGTACGGATCTTGGAACACCATCTGCAGCATGCGCCGTTGCGCAAGCGTGGGCTGGCCCTTGAGTGGCACGCCGTCGTAACGGATCACCCCCGCGGTGGGTCGGTAGAGCCCCACGATGCACCGGGCGAGGGTGGACTTGCCGCAGCCCGACTCGCCAACAAGACCTAGCGTCTCACCCCGATGCAGCACCAGGTCCACGCCGTCGACAGCGCGGGTCACTCTCGGTTTGGCGCCGAACAACCGGTCCGTGATGCCGACCCGGTCGGAGAAGTGCTGGACAAGGCCTTCGACGGCGAGGATCTCTCCGGTGCCTGTCCGCCCGGCATCCGCCGCTGCTGCACTCATCAGCGCTGCCTCGCCATCTCGGCCTGCACCGCTTCGGCCCACCGGTCCGCGCTGTCGAAATGCCAGCACGCGCTCTGCCGGGGTGCACCCACAGCGCCCTCCACGTGCTCGAGCTCGGGATCCTCACCGCGGCACCTGTCGGTCGCGAACGGGCAGCGCGGAGCGAACGAGCACCCGGTCAGCGACTCGCTCAGGTCAGGGGGCTGCCCGTCGATCGTCAGCAACCGGTCCACCCGATGGTCTGGATCGGGGACCGACCGCAGCAACGAAAACGTGTACGGATGCTTCGGCACGCTGACGAGATCCATCAGCCGACCCGACTCCACCACCTTCCCTGCGTACATGACGTAGAGACGGGAGCATGCCTGGCTCACCACGGCGAGGTCATGGCTGACGAGAAGCATGGCGACGTGCTCCTCCTCCTTCAGCCGCCGCAGCACGCCGAGCACCTGGGCCTGGATAGTCACGTCCAGTGCAGTCGTCGGCTCGTCAGCCAGGATTAGCCGCGGCTTCGTGGACAGGGCGATCGCGATGCAGATGCGCTGCCTCATACCGCCAGACAGCTCATGCGGATATGACCGGAAGCGTCGCTCTGGGTCCGGGATCCCGACCTTGCCCATCAGGTCGACCGCGATCGCGTTCGCCTCGCTTCGCGACTTGCCGAGCTTGCGCAGCGGGGCTTCGGCGATCTGGTCACCCACGCGCATCACCGGGTTAAGCGCGGTGAGGGAGTCTTGGAAGATCATGCTCATCGCGTCGGTCAGCTTACGGTGGCGCTGCTTCGCCGGCAGCCCGGTAACGTCCTCGCCGTCCAGCAGCACGGTCCCGCCGGCGAACCGGACCGGGACCGGCAGCATCCCGAGCAGGGCACGCAACGCGAGGCTCTTGCCGGAACCGGACTCACCGACGAGACCGACGGCTTCACCGGTCCCCACGACCAGGGAGACCCCACGCACCGCGTGCAGCCGCGCGTGCGACAGCGAGATGTCGACGTGGAGGTCGTGGACCTCGAGCAGGGGCGTCATCGGCGGTTCGCCTTTTCCACGATGCCGTCCGCGATCAGCGCGAGCGACAGACCGGTCAGCACGACGGCCAGTCCCGGAATCGTTGACATGTACCACTTGCTGAGGATGAACTGCTGGCCCTCCTGGATCATGGTGCCCCAGTCCGGGGTAGGCGGCGGCACGCCAAGCCCCAGGAATCCGAGCGTGACGATGGCCAGCAGCGTGAGCACGATGTCGCTCATTGAGAAAACAATGGCCTGAAGCACCACGTTCGGCAGCAGGTGCCGTAGCAGGATCCGCCACGTCGGCAGCCCGCTGACGCGCGCCGCCATAGCGTACTCCTGCTCCTTGGCAACGAGCACCTGCGCCCGGACGATCCGTGCGTAGGCGACCCAGCCCACCACGGTGATCGCAACGTAGATGCTCGTCGTGCCCGGGCCCATCGTGAACACCAATGCGATGATCAGCACGAGGAACGGGAACGCGATCACCACGTCGATGACGCGGCCGATGATGGTGTCGATCCAGCCGCCGAACCAGCCGGCGACCAGGCCGATGAGGCTGCCAATGATGAACGGGGACACAACGGCGAGGACGGCTACGCGCAAGTCCACCCGCGCTCCGTAGAGCAAGCGCGCCCAGACGTCTCGTCCGAGGGCGTCGGTCCCCAGGGGGTGGCCAGCGGAGCCGGGAGCCAGGAACGCGTCGTTCAGGCTCTGCTGGATCGGGTCGTGGCTCGTAAGTAGCGGTGCGCAGAGCGCCACGAGCACGATGAGCCCGAACAGCGTGAGCCCGGCGACCAACGGGGTGTTGCGCTGCCGTCGGCGCAATCGCCGGCGTGGCGCGAGGACATCCGGCTCGGGCGGTTCGAGCGGGTCGAAGGCGACCGTGGGAGCGCTCATGCGAGTTTCACCCGCGGGTCCAGCGCCGCGTGCGCCAGGTCGGTCAGCAGGTTGACGATCACGACCATGATGGCGAAGACGAGGGTGATGCCCTGCACCGTCGGGAAGTCGCGGCCCAGGATCGAGTTGATCATCTGCTGCCCGATCCCAGGCAGCGAGAACACCCGCTCGACGACCAGGGTCGACCCGGTGAGGTAGGCGAGGTTCACGCCGAGCACGGTGATGGAGGATGACGCCGCGTTGCGCAGGCCGTGCCCGAGCACCACCCGTGTCCGGCTGATTCCCTTCGCGCTGGCTGTGACGATGTACTCGCTGCCGAGGACCTCCACCATGCTGGCCCGGAGGCTACGGATAAGGATGGGTGCCAGTGTCAGCGCCACGGTGACGCCCGGCAGCACCATGCTCCAGACGTGCTCCGGGATCGTGTCGCCGAAGCCGGCCACCGGGAACCAGTGCAATTTGAGTCCGAAGAAGAGGATCAGCATAATCCCGAGCCAGAACGAGGGCAGCCCAAGGCCGATGACCGGCACCGCCCGGATAATGTTGTCGGCCACCCCGTTGCGTCGGGGGGCGGCCCCACCCGGCCCGCGCCACGGCTATGAGGAGGGTGAAGAAGGCCGCCGAGGCGAGGACCCACAGCGTGACGGGCAGACTCGTGGCGATGAGACCGGTCACCGGACTGTTGTAAACGAACGAGAACCCGAGGCTGCCATGCAGCAGGTGACCGAGGAAGATCAGATACTGCTGCCACACTGGGAGGTCGAGGCCAAGCTGGGAACGCAGCGCGGCCACCGACTGCACCGTCGCGTGCGAGCCCAGCAGCGTTGCCGCCGGGTCACCCGGGATAAGCCGGATGAGGAAGAACACGATGAGCGAGATCCCGAAGAGGACTGGTATCAGGGATACCAGCCTCTTCGCGACGTAGACCGGGTACTTCATCGGAAATTCGACTCCATCCGCCGCAGGGCCGGGCTCACGCGGACAGGGACACGTTCTCCATGTGATAGAAGCCGGTCGGCAGCACCTGGAAACCATTGACACTGCTGCGCGTGGCGTAGGGGAACGGCGTGTAGAACAAGAACCCCAAGAACGCGGTCTCAGCGGCCTTCTGCTGGATCTGAGTGTAGAGAGCCTGCCGTTTGGCCTTGTCGAACTCGCGCGCCGCCCGACGCGTGAGGTCGATGAGTTCTACGTTCTTCATCCCGGTGTTGAACGAGCGGCCACCCGAGTCGGGGTCGAGCGCGTACTGCACGAGCTCGTCCGGGTCCGCGAGGTCCATGGTCCAGTACGAGTGCGCGATCTCGTACTGCAACTTCCCGGTCATGTCGTGTTGGGCACTGCCGTCGACGTTCTGGATCTTCAATGTGATGCCGAGATCCTTCAGGGAGGCCTGCATGATCTGGGAGATCGCCGAGTCGACCGAGTCCCCGGAAAGCCCGAGCCACGTGGTCGTGAAGCCGTTCGGGACGCTCGACTGCTTGAGCTCGGCCCGTGCCTTGTCCATGTCGTACTGAATCCCGGGGCAGTTCTTGTCGTAGAAGGGCACGGTCGGCATGAGGAAGGAGTTGGCGGGCGTCCCGTTGCCGAACAGGACGTTCTTCACCAAGGCTTCTCGGTTGATCGCGTACGAGATCGCCCGGCGCACGTGGACGTCCTGGAAGGGCGTCTTCGTCTGGTTCATCATGATGTAGTCGGTCCGCGTCGACGGGAACAGCTCCACCTTGATGTTCGGCGTCGCCTTGAGCTGCTCCAGGCTCGAGAACGGAGGAGCCTCGTTGATGTGCGCCTGCCCCCCCTGCAACTGGATGGCACGGGCGTTTTCGTCCGTCACAACCTTCCACGTCACGGTGTCGAGTGACGGCTTTCCCGGCTGCCAGTAGGTGGGGTTCTTCTTCAGCCTGATGAAGTTCCCCTTCTCCCACGTGTCCCACATGAACGGGCCGGTGGCGATGGGAGCAGCGTAGAAGTCCTTCGCGGTCTTGCCGCCGTAGTCCTTGGGAATGATGCCGTTGTTCGGGCAGCTCAGGTCGGCAAGCAGCGGGGCCCACGGGTACTTGGTCTTGACCACGACGGTGAGATCGTCTGGCGTCGTGACCTCCTTGATGGCGGTGTTGATGAACTCCCAACCGCCCTTGGTCTTGCTCGACTCATCGATGGAGAACTTCACATCGGCCGACGTCATCGGTTGGCCGTTGCTGAACTTCACGCCAGCCTTGAGTTTGAACGTGCAGGACATGTTGTCCGCGGCCATCTCGTAACTCTCGGCGAGCCACGGCTTCACGCCTTGCCCGTCGTCGGTCATCGCGAGCAGGCACTCGTACATCTGCTGGTAGACCCACAGCGACCCGTTAGAGAAAACCATGGTCTTGTCCATGTCGACCGAGTCACGGTCGCGGACGATGACCAGGGCGCCGCCCTTCTTGCCGGCCGAGCTCCCACCCCCGGTCGCGGTCGCCGCGGTCGACCCACCACAGGCGGCCAACAACGTCGGGGCGCCGATGGCGCCCAGACCGAGAGCCGCCAGTTGGAGCGCACGGCGCCGGCTGATGACAGGGATCCGCAGATGTTCCAGCATCTCGGCGCCGGACGATTCTGGTACGTCGGTATCGCGATCGCGCATGCCGGCTCCTTCGTGTAAGTGGCCGCAAAGGCTGCCAGCGGGTGCAGTACGTGAGTGCGTCGAACGGATGCGCGACCGGGCAAGTAAAACCGACTCAAGTCGTTCCTGTCCAGCGTTTCGGAAAGTTTCTTGCGTAACAGTTTGGCAAACGTAAGGTCATCGGTCCCTTCGCGCGTACATACGAGCTACCGTGATGCCTCTTTGTGGCTCAGTCGATGCCGGTCAGGGGTCCTCGAATGCCGAACTACGTAGTCGAGCTAGTTTGCAAACGTAAAGTCGCCGCCCGATTTCGCATGCAAGCGATCCGTCTCGGGGTCCTTGGGTAGCGCACTTGATGACGATGGGATAGTCTCCGCCATACGGCGCGAACCGGGGTCCGATTTCGTCAAACGCAAGAGACTTCGGCGCCCGCGTGGCCCCGCCACAGCCGGTACCGAGACGTCTGCGCCTCGCCGCCGGGCATCGCACTCTTCCAAGGAGACCTCGCATGCGTTTGACCATCATCGGGGCTGGCGCCATCGGTGGCACGATCGGGGCCCACCTGATCCGCGCCGGCCACGACGTGCTGCTCTGCGACGCGGACCCTGCGCACGTTGACGCCATCAATATGGGCGGCCTGACCATCGAGGGTCCGGTCGAAAACTTCACGGTGCCTGCACGAGCCGTTACCCCGGACGGGCTGCCGGACAGCATCGAGTGCGCCGCAATCGCTGTGAAGAGCCACCACACCGCCCAGGCGGCAGAGTTGCTGCGCGACCGGCTCGCCCCGGATGGCTACGTGGTGAGCTTCCAGAACGGCCTCACCGCCGACACACTCGCGAAGGTCATTGGCCGTGACCGGCTGATCGTGAGCTTCGTGAACTTCGGTGCCGACGTGCTCGCCCCAGGGCGCATCATGCAGGGAAACGTCGGCACGTTCCGCATCGGGGAGCCGAACGGTGGCCCGATCAGCGCCCGGGTTCAGGAGCTCGCAGACACGCTCCCCTACGCCGTGGCGACGGAAAACATCATGGGTTTTCTGTGGGGCAAAGAAGCCTACGGAGCGATGCTCTACGCTGGCGCCGTCTCCGACCTGTCGATCGCCGACTCGCTCGAGGATCCAGCATGGCGGCCGCTGATGCTCGGCATCGCCCGAGAGGTACTCGCCCAAGCGCCAGTAAAACCCGAGGGTTTCGACGGGTTCGAACCGGGCGACCTCGAGGGGTCACTGGCCCGGCTGGTGACGTTCAACCGCACCAGCGCCAAGTCACACAGCGGCATCTATCGCGACCTCATGGTGCGTAAGCGCAAGACCGAGGTCGACGACCTGCTCCACGACCTCGACGGTCCGCTCACGACCTACGTAGGCGAGTTGATCCACGCTATCGAGCGCGGAGAGCGCACCTGCGCGGTGGCCAACCTTGAACTTCTCGCAGCCTACGAACGATCCGAACGACTCGGTCGCCCGCTGAATGCCGTAGTCGAGTTGTTCCATGCACCCTTGCGCGCGCCCGACGGACTTCTGCACGGCGTGCAGATCGCGGTCAAGGACCTCATCGACATCGCCGGGCACCCACGGGGTAACGGCAACCCCGAGTCGATGCAGTCCGAACCGGCCACGGCCGACGCCCCGCTCATCGCTGCGCTGCGCGCGGCCGGGGCGGACGTATTTGCGGCCACGTCAATGCTCGAGTACGCCGCCGGTGCGACCCACCCGGACGTGCGCGAGGCCATGAACCCCTACGATCCCAAACGCACGGCGGGCGGTTCCAGCGGAGGCTCGGCCGCCCTGGTCGGGGTCGGCGCTTGCGCGGTGGCATTGGGCACCGACACCGGTGGCTCCATCCGCATCCCGGCGCACTACTGCGCGACCGTCGGATTCAAGCCGAGTTTCGGCGCCCTCGACCTCACCGGTGTCCAACCGCTGGCACCCTCACTGGACCACGTCGGCCTCCTCGGCCGGGACGTCGCGACCACGGCGCAGGTGTTCGCGGCGCTCACCGCCAGCGAGATCCAGCCGGTGCCCGCGTCGCTACGGGTCGGCATCGTCACCGACCAGCTCACCTCCGCCGCCCTCGACCCGCAGGTGGCAGAGGCACTGCAACGAAGCGTAGACGCGCTCCGCCAGGCGGGCTGCGCGGTCGTCGAGGTCGACGGCATGGTCTTTGCCGAGCTAGACGAAACCTTCGACGACATCATGCTGTGGGAGGCGTGGGACGTGCACGGGAGGCGTGTCACCGCGGAGCCGCAGCACTACGGACCCGAAACATTACGGCTACTTCAGTCAGCCGCGGGCACCACCGAGGGAACCTACCGGGCAGCTTGCGCACGGCGCGACGAGCTGCTGCCGCGGGCCGCTGCGGCATACCACGGGGTGGACATTCTGCTGACTCCGGCAGCACCGTTCGTCGCCCCACTGACCACCCCGCCGGTGGACACGCCAGAGGGTGAGGCCGAGGGCCTGTTCACCCGGGTCTACAACCTCACCGGTGCGCCGGCACTCGTTCTCCCGTGCGGGTGGAGTGCGGAGGGGCTGCCCATCGGTGTCCAGTTGTCCGCCCCCCGCGGCGCCGACGCGATGCTGCTGGCAGCGGCGGCGCACGTGGAGGAGATCCTCGCCGTGCCAACCCGGGAACCTGCAGCCTGACCCCTACGACCGCTGGATACGGCAACTGACCGCTTCTACAAGAAAAGGTGGGACCTGATGCGCGCTGCTCTGTACCTGTCGGCAGGTGACGTGATCGTCGACGAGGTCCCAGACGCCTTTCTGGCCGAACCGACCGATGCCGTCGTACGGGTGCTGCGGTCGTGCATCTGCGGCTCGGACCTGGGGTCCTACCGAGGCGTTATCACACGCGCCGCGCGATCGCGGCTCGGCCACGAGTTCCTTGGCATCGTCGAGGCGGTCGGCGCCGACGTGACGAGCTTCCGGGTAGGAGACCTCGTCGTCGCGCCGTTCCAGTGGTCGGACAACACCTGCCCCGCCTGCCTCGACGGGCTGCAGACCTCGTGCGCCAACGGCGGGACGTTCGGCGCACCCGGGACCGACGGCGGGCAAGGTGAGGCCGTCCGGGTGCCCCAAGCAGACGGCACGCTGGTCGCCGTGCCCGGTGGGCTCGATGCCTCCGGCGAGGAGCTGCTGCCCGCACTGCTCGCGACCAGCGACGTCGCGGCGACGGGCTTGCACGGGGCCGTCCTCGCGGGCACGGGGGAGGGCTCGACGGTGGCCGTCATCGGTGACGGCGCCGTCGGCCTGTGTGCCGTGCTCGGCGCGGTGACGGTCCTCGGAGCGGAACGGGTCATCCTCATGAGCCGACACGCGGACCGTCAGGCGATCGGCAAGGGCTTCGGGGCAACGGACATCGTGGAGGCCCGCGGCGAGGAGGGAATCGCGGCCGTCCGCGAGCTCACCGGCGGCCTCGGCGTGCGCCACGTGGTCGAGGCGGTGGGCACGCCGGAGTCGTGGGCGATGGCGATGGGCATGGCGCGCGAGGGCGGCGCCATCGGCGCGGTCGGCGTGCCACACACCATGCCGCAGCTGCCGCTGTTCGAGCCGTTCATCCACCACCTGAGCATCAACCTCGGCATCGCACCGGTACGCCGATACCTGCCGGACCTGATTGCGCGCGTCACTGCGGGGACCCTCGACGCCAGCCCGGTCTTCGACACGACGCTGCCACTCGCGCAGGTCGCCAAGGGATACGCCGCGATGTCGGCGCGGGAGTCCGTCAAGGTCATGCTGACATAGAGGTACGGCGGTCTGGCCTATCCATCTAACCGGAGTGCCTGGGGCGATGGACGCTCCTCGTGCTGGCGTGCACTACCCGAGGTCCACTGGCGAGGTCCTGGCCTATTCCGGACCCGATGCCAACTGCCTCGATATCTGCGGCGGCTGCGCTGGCCTGCGGCTTTCTTGTGTCCGGACTGTAGCCAGGGGGTGGCTGGCGCCTGGGCGATGGTCGGTTCATGTGCGCGGGTGTGGCGGGCGTACCTCGGTGCCGGATTGCGCCGGTGCCCGACGCCTCCGCGGCCTGTCGGCACGCGTTCCTGACCGACCAGGTCGCCACCGGCGCAAGGGTTGTCAGCGACGGCTGGGCGGTGGACGGCGGGCTGGAGAAGCTTGGATACACCCACGAGCCGCGCAGCCAGCGGGCCGCCCGGGCCCGTGGAGAAGATCCCGGCGAACTCCTGCCGCCGTCCACCGGGTCGCCTCACTGATCAAACGGTGGCTGCTGGGCACCCATCAAGGCGCCATCGCCGACGCCCACCTGCCCGACTACCTCGACGCTCTTTTGAGGTGAGCTGAAGCATCCGCCACGTCCGCGGGCGCCGGCCATCGGCAGTGGCGCAACGGTTCTCTTGAGGTGACCTTCACTCTCCCACCCCGCGCTTTTGCACCTCCGGCGCGTTGGTTCGGCGGCGCCAGAGGTGGCTTGGGATGCGTGGGTGTTAGTCAGCGTGCGAGCGAGCCCATCGGGTCCCAGGCCGGCAGCACGATCGGCTCGGCCTCGAATGCGGCCAGGAGCTCCGGCGGCAGCTGGTCACGTCGCGCGGCGATCTCGAACACGTGCTCGTCGAACCAGTTGTCGTTCATCGTCCAGAAGCCCTTGTCGGCTTTCTCGTCGCCCCAGCTGTTCTCGACACGCCACTTGCGCGGGTTCCCGTCGACGACATCGACGCCGGTGAACAGCATCGCGTGGGTCATCAGAGTGTCGTGCAACGCCAATCGCTCAGCCTTGTCGAGGGAGAACGAGACGTCGTACACAGACTCCAGGTCGTACAGGCGGGCATCCCAGATACCAAGGTCGTTGTTCCGCATCTTGCCAACGTCGCAGCCGAACCACACCGGCTCGCCACCGACGATGGCATCCATCGCGGCCTTCTTCATGACGGCCATGTCGACGTTGAGGTAGACCACCGGGGGCCCGCCGACGACGTTGCCGAGGTACTCCACGGTGAAAGTCCGGCCCTTCGGGCTGGTCGGCCGGGGGTCGTCGACCAAGCAAACGTAGTCATCCAGCGCGAGCCCTACGTACTTCGCCGCGAACTCCTTCGGTGTCATCTCCCCGTCGCGGTGGAACACGCGGTCCTTGTCGGCCCACTGCCAGAGAAAGCGCTCCGGCGGGGTGCCCAGGTGGATGCAGAGAATGCGGTGGACGACCTCCACGATGCGCTGCTTGCGTTCCTGCTGCTCCTCCGCTGGGCAGCCCCGCAATTCCAATGCGCCTTGGCGAAGGACGCTCTGCAGGATCTCGTTCATTCGCGCAGTCTGGGATGAGCTGTGGGTCTCCGGCATAACGGTCTTGGGCACCACACCGTGCTTGGCCACGAGCGCGACGAACATGTTCCACTGCCCACCGTCATTGGTCACGTCGGAGAGCAGGAACGCGACCGTGCGGTCGTCCAGGTCCCGGTCCGCCGTCTCGATTATTGCCGTGAGGAAGAAATTCGCCCGCTCAAGCTTGTCCCAGAACATCAGGTGGCTCTGGGAGAACTCGAAATCCTTGAGATTCATGACCTTCGCGGCGCCCACCCGCAGGAGGTTCAGCCCGGCGAACAGCCAACAGCGACCGCTCTTCTTCTGGTTCGTGACACTCCAGTCGTCGAGCAGGTTCGACACCGTCGTGTCGGTCCCGACCACGACCTCTCGGTCCAGAGCGACTTCATCGATCGACGTCTGTGCCACGGCGTTCTGAGCCACGCGGTTCTTGGGGTTGGCCGAGAACTGCTTACGCATCAGCTCCAGGTCGGTCTCGGACAGGTTCGCTGACATAGGTGCCTCCATGAGGTCGATTGGTCGCGGTGTGGTTGTCGGCGTAGCGGAAATGGTAGACGCGTTGTTGTTCTTGGGTGAGGTGGTAGGCCAGCGCCCCGAGCACGGTCTAGGCGACTGACCGTTTAAAGGTGAGAGTGGCAACAGCAAGATAGACGAGCACGACCGCAGCGGCACTGAGGACGGCAAGTCCAGCCACCGTGCGCGATGCCGCCATACACATTGGCCGTTGTCAAAGAAGTTGATCCCCGACTCTCGGGCGGAGTCCATCATGGCGTGGGCTGCCGTTTCCTCGGTCTGCGAACCGAAATTCATTCGCAGCGTCCATTCAAGAGCCGCACCCTATTCATATGACGGTGCCGGCTGCCGCCGGCCCGATGTCGATGGCGCTGGCGCCCTCCTCCGGGAAGTGGCAGGCCGCCGTGTGCCGTGGCGACAGCTCGCGCAGCAACGGAACCTCGTTCGCGCACCGGTCTTGCGCCTTCCAGCAGCGCGTACGGAACACGCAGCCGGACGGCGGCTTAGCCGGCGAGGGCAGGTCTCCACTGAGCAGCACCCGCCCGCGGGACTTCTCCAGGTCCGGATCCGGCGTCGGAACCGCCGACATGAGCGCGTGCGTGTACGGGTGGCGAGGATGGGCGTACAGGTCGTCGGCGTCCGCCATCTCGACCACGTGGCCCAGGTACATGACGGCGACCCGGTCGGAGACGTGCCGGACCACCGACAGGTCGTGCGCGATGATGATGTAGGACATCCCGAACTCGTCTTTGATGTCCTCGAGCAGGTTCACCACCTGAGCCCGGATCGATACGTCGAGCGCCGACACCGGCTCGTCCGCGATGATTACTTTGGGGCGCAGGGCGATCGCCCGGGCGATGCCGATGCGCTGGCGCTGGCCGCCGGAGAACTCGTTCGGGTAGCGGTTGTAGTGCTCAGGGTTGAGGCCCACCCGTTCCATGAGGTCGAGGACCGCGTTCTTCACCCCACCGGGAGGCGTCACGCGCTGCACCTCGTACGGCGCGGCGATGATCGTCCCGACGGTGTGACGCGGGTTCAGTGAGTTGTACGGGTCCTGGAAGATCATCTGCATCTCGCGCCGCAGCGGGACCATCTGCTTGCGCGTCAGGGCGGTGATGTCGCGACCATCGAACTCGATAGTGCCGCCAGTCGGCTCGAGCAGCTTGAGCATCGCGCGTGCCGCGGTGGACTTGCCGCAGCCGCTTTCCCCGACCAGGCCAAGCGTCTCACGCGCGCCGACCGCGAGGTCGACGCCGTCGACGGCCTTGACGTCGGCGACGTGGCTGCGCAGCAGCCCCTTGGTGACCGGGAACCACTTTTGCAGGCCCCGCACGTTGAGGATCGGGTCGTTCACGCGCCCTCCTTGGTGGGCAGGAAGAGGCGCTCCGCGGCGAAGCGCGCACGGTCGGCCTGCGTGAGGTGGCACCGGATGGCGTGGCCCTCGGCCACGTCCTCGAGAGCAGGACGCTCGGTGTCACAGCGCCCGTCCGGGACGAACTGGTGGTACTCGCAGCGCGGCCGGAAGACGCACCCCGTAGGCAGATTGATCAGCGACGGCGGCTGGCCGGGTATCGGCACCATCCGGATGGACCGGTCGTTGTCCATCCGCGGCAACGAGCTCAGCAGACCCCAGGTGTAGGGCATCTGCGGTCGGTAGAAGATATCCCTCACGCTGCCCCGCTCGACGACGCGGCCGGCGTACATGACCACGACGTCGTCCGCGGTGTTGGCGACGACTCCCAGGTCGTGCGTGATGAGGACGATCGCCGTGCCGAGCTCGTCCTGCAGCGTCGCGAGTAGGTCGAGGATCTGCGCCTGCACGGTCACGTCGAGCGCGGTGGTGGGCTCGTCCGCGATGATCAGCTCCGGGTCGTTCATCAGCGCCATCGCGATCATCACGCGCTGGCGCATACCGCCGGAGAGCTGGTGCGGGTACTCGTCGGCGCGTTGCTCGGCGTGCGGGATGCCCACCTTGTTGAGCATCTCGACAGCGAGGGACCGCGCGTCGGACCTACTGAGGTTTTGGTGCACCCGCGCGGCCTCCACCAGCTGCTTGCCGACGGAGTAGAACGGGTGGAGCGAGGACAGCGGGTCCTGAAAGATCATCGCCATCCGCTTGCCACGCAGCTCGCGGAGCCGGCCATCGGACGCGGTGACGATCTCCTCGCCGTCCAACCGGATGGACCCCGTGACCGTGGTACGGCGCCGGTTGTGCAGACCCATGATGGCAGCGCTCGTCACGCTCTTGCCCGAGCCGGACTCCCCGACGATGGCCAGGGTGCGGCCCTGAGCCACCAACAATGAGACGCCGTCGACCGCCTGGACCACGCCGTCCTCGGTGGTGAAACTGACCTTGAGGTCCTCGATCTCGAGGAACGCGCTCATCCCACCCTCACTCTCGGGTCGATCACGGCGTAGAGCAGGTCGACGACGAGGTTGGCCAAGATGATGAACGCGCCGGCCACCAGCACCACCGCCGTAATCACCGGTAGGTCGGACGCAAGCACGGAGTTCAGCGCCAGGTTGCCCAGGCCGGGCAGACCGAACACCTGCTCGGTGATGACCACCCCCCCGAGCAGCCCAGCCAGGTCCAGGCCGGCTGCTGTCATGATCGGCGTCAGTCCGGCGCGCAGGGCGTGCCTGCCGATGACCGCGCGCTCACTCAGCCCCTTGGCCCGGGCGGTGCGGATGTAGTCCTCGCCCAGCGTGTCGAGCATCTGGTTGCGGGTCAGCCGCGCGTAGAAGGCGGCGTAGACAACCGCCAGCGTGATACACGGCAAGATGAACGCCTTGGCCCAGGCGACGGGGTCGTCGGCGAACGGCGTGTAGGACGGATAGGCCATGATCCGCAGCTTGAAGATGACGAGGTACTGGATCACCAGCCCGATGAAGAACGTCGGGAACGAGTATCCGATCAGGGCGGTCCCCATCGACAGGCGATCGGGCCATCGACCTCGTTTCAGCGCCGCCAGGATGCCCACCAGTGTGCCGCCCGTTAGCCACAGGATGCAGGCGCCGACAGCCTCCACCGCGGTCACCGGCAGCCGGCTCTTGATCAGGTCGGTGACGTTCTCGCTGCGGTTGAAGGAGTAGCCCAAGCAGGGCGCCGGACACTCGAAGGCTGCAGTGCCCGAGCCGTACTCCCGGCCGACGAAGATCCCCTTGACGAACAGGCCGTACTGCACGTACAGCGGTTTGTCGTAGCCGAGCCGGACCTCGTTGGCCTTGATGACCTGGGGGGTGCAGGTCTTGCCGCAGGTGAGGGCCGCAGGGTTCGACGGCAGCACCGCGAAGAGCAGGAAGACCGCGATGCTCTGCGCGACGAGCATCAGGATCATCGCGCCGACACGCCGGATGACGTACGACCCCACGGGAGCCTCCGAATCTGGGGGACGAAAACGGCCTCACTGGAGCGGGCCGTTGATGGCCGGGGGGGGGGGCCCCCCCGCCCCCCGGCCGGTTGGAACGGTGCCGGAGCCTACGGCGCCCAGCGAACTATTTCTTGACGTAGAGGTCCGCGTAGCTCCAGGAGCCGTACGGCGCCCAGAGGTAGACTTGGCCGTTGATACCGCTGACGGCCCCGACCTTGGAACCCGCTAGGCGCTGGGTGCGGCTGAAGCGGATCGGGACGGCCCAGGCGTTCGCCATGGCCTCCTTGTCGAGTTCCTGCCACATGGTGCCCTGCTTCGCGCGGTCCAGCTCCGCCTTTGCCGCGGCGGCCTTGTCGTTGAAGGCCTTGTCGTTGGCCCGCGAGAGCGGCCACCCACCCGAGGGCGTGAACATCTCGGGGATGACCGTCGAGGCGTTCAGCCAGTCGGGCGCCCACGCGGTCCACTCCAGGGATCCTTCCGTGGCGGGGTTCATTTCGACCGAGTTGCGCTGTCCACGCGGTATGGGGTTGATCTTGACGGTGATACCGGCCTTGGCCAGCGAGGCCTGGATCGACGCCGCCTCCTTGTCCTGCGCCGGGCCTTGACCGTAGTCGTAGGTGATGGTCGGCATCGGCTCGCCGGACTCGGCGATGAGCTTCTTGGCCAGCTCGGGGTCGCCCGAGTCCGGCACCTTGGCCCCGAGCAGGGTGTCCCACAGCCCGGTCGGCGCGTAGTCCGCCTTCAGGTTGGGCTTGACGACGCCGTCGGCGACGTCACCGGCGTAGCTCCCGCCGTAGATGGTGAGGGTTCTGAGCAAACCCCTGAAGGGGCAGGTTCATCAAGCCGGTGTCCTTCGAGACCCGGATCCGGTCCTCACACCTGGCCCTTCGCCGGTGGCGCAGCTCCAGGTCGGGCAGCTGCGTGCCGACCCCACCGGTCTTGGTGTTGGTGGCGAACGCGGTGATGCGGTGTCCGTCTACATCGGTGATCCGCAGCTGTGCGCCGGGGTGGGGCCGTTCCTTACGGACGATCACCCGCATCCCCGCCGGCCAGTTGGTCATGTCCAACAGCCCGGTCAGCTCGGCGACCCACGCCCCGTCACGGATCTGGTCGTGGGCGTCGTAGGCCGGGGTCCACACGTCGGCCGGGATCAGCTCCAACAGCTCAGAAGTGTTGTGGGGCAACGGGAATCCGACCGAGTACGACAACCGTTGACCGCTCATCCAGGTCAGGACCTTGTGGGTGCACCCGGCACCGTCAGTGCGAATCAGGACCGCCCGGCCCGCACGTCTTCCCCTGCGGTGGCCGGGCAGTTGAGCCAGGGCGGCCTTGATGACCGCAATGTGGTCGCTGGCGGTATTGGACCCGGCGTTGCCCGGGCGCAGCAGCACCGACAACGGTTCACCGGTCCCGGACCCGCCGTGGTCGACGAACGACCACAACGGGTGAAAACCGAAACCCTTCTTGTAGGTCGGAGCCGCCAGCTCCTTTTCTGAGTGCGAGCCCACCAACGTCGCATCCAGATCCACGATCAGCGGCGTCCGCGCGCTGGCACCATGGTCCGGGCTATGCGCACCCGCCGCCTTCCACACCCGCTTGCGGGCGAACCCGCGGGCGGTGTCGATAGCCGCCAGCACCGCCGGGGCGTCCCCAGCCAGGGCCGCAATGGTCCGCGAGACCGTCGCATCAGAGGCCACCGACCCATACAGGCCGGGTTCGCTTCGCAGCAACGCGATGTCAGCCAGACAGTCGCCACCAAGGGCCATCGTCACCGCCAGATCCAGAACAACCTTGGCCGGGTCATGGACCGCCAACGGCTTACGCCAACCGGACAATGCCGCCGACATCGCCGGCCCCAACCCAGCCGCAGTGATCGTCTCGGTCAACAACACCCCACCGGCCTGGCCCACAGCCCCAGAGTTCGTCGTGTCGACCTGAATGCGCGGATAGAACCCGGTACTGTTACTCACCTGAAAGGTGCTCCTCGAACTTGCGGATTATGGATCTCGACAATCCACATTCTCCCAGGTCAGGGGCACTTTTCAGTTCTCCGACACCGCCTCAAACGGTGCCCTCATGAAATCTCGAGGTTAGTTGGAGTGCTCACCTTCTGGAGTCAGCCGGATCGGCGCCCGGAACCTTGCCCGAGCGGGCTTGGAGTGTGGATCCGGTCGATCTGGTGGTTGTTGCTGTCGACGAGCACAGCCCACGGCTCCCCTCCGTCCTTGCAACCCCTGGCTGACCAGCCGAGTGGTTACTCGGCTGGTTCGTCGACCGGCAGGTCGTCGCCGGACGGGAATCGGCGGGGCACCAGCACGATCAGGATGACGACCGTGGCGATGCCGGCAATCAGCAAGCCCAGGAACACGGCATGGGCCGATGCCTGCAGCGCCTGACGCATGAAGGCTGCGGCTGCCGGATCTTCATGACCGCCCGCCAGTGCTTGGCTGATACCGTCAACCCGGCTCGGGATTTTGCCTCGCAGGTTCGCTGGCGCCTGGCTGAGGCGGTGCAGCAGGACGGCATTGGTGATGGCTCCGAAGACTGCCGCCCCCAGGCTCTGGCCGAGGAACCGGGAGAACATCGCACCGCTGGTGACGACCCCGCGCAGGGACCAACCGACGGTCGACTGCAGCCCAACGATGAGCGGCGAGGTGATAAACCCCATGCCCACACCCATGAGGGCACTGCCGGCTACCGGCTGCCACACGGGCGACTCGGCAGTAGTCAAGCTGAACACGACACCGGCGATCACGGTGAACAGCCCACCCACGAGCGCCGTGTCTCGGAAGCCAATCCGCAAGTAGAGCCACGAGGAGAAGCCAGAGGCGACCGGCCAGGTCATGGTCATTACCGCGAGCACGAACCCGGCCGCTACCGGTCCCAGCCCCAGGACTGACTGGGCCCAGGTGGGCAGGAACGTCGACAGCCCGATGACCATCAACCCGGCGGTCAGGGTCGCGGCATACGAACCGGCCGTCAGGCGGCGGGTCCACAGCCACGGCGGCATCACCGGCTCGGCCGCCCGCCGCTCCACGACGATGGCGACCGCAGCCGCCACCACAGCCCCGGAAAAGGCCAGGACGCTCGGCACCGAGAGCCACGCCCACGCGGTCCCGCCCTGTAACAGCCCCAGGATCAGCAGGCCGACCGAGGCCAGCAGCAGGACTGCGCCCGAGTAGTCGATGCGGTGCGGGCGTCGCTCGACCCGCTCGTGCAGGTCGCGGACGATCAGGGTCAGGGCAACGCCTCCGAGCGGCAGGTTGACCAGGAAGATCCAACGCCACGTCGCATACTGCGCGAACGCACCTCCGATGGCCGGCGCCGACACGGCCGAGATGCCCCACACACTCGCCAGCCACCCCTGCACCTTGCCGCGTTCCCGCAGGTCGTACAGGTCTCCCGCCACGATGGTGACCGTCGCCCCGATCGCACCGGCGCCCAGACCCTGGACGCCGCGAAACGCAATCAGCGCCACCATGTTCCAAGAGAGCGCGGACAGCACGGAACCGGTCAGGAAGATGACGACGCCGAAGGCGAGCACGGGCTTGCGCCCATAGAGATCGGCCAACTTCCCATAGACCGGGATGGTCACGGTCTGCGCGAGCAGGTAGATCGAGAACACCCACCCGACCAGCGAGAACCCGCCGAGATCACCCACCATCTGCGGGATCGCCGTCGCCACGATGGTCGAGTCCATCGCGACCAGCGCCATGGCCAACATAAGTGCCACCAGGACCGGAGTGCGGTGGTCCCGGCGCGGCATTAACACGAGGCTTCCATTCTGTACGGGGGATCTCCTCGGAAGAGTGCAGGGGCCAGCGCGGAGGCACGAACGTGGCGGTGAGGGGCTCTCTCGGGGCGACGCTGGCGCCCCGAATAAGTTCCGACGCCGAGAGATCGCAGCCGACTCCGCGCCACTTGGTGCTCGGAGACTACCAGATAGCGATCGACTGCACTGCTTCATCACTCAATTGAGTGTCGCTTGCACGTAAGACCGGGCGACGGCCTTACGTCTGCCATATTGAGACCAGAAGTTCTTGCCGAGACTGTGGGCGGGAACCGAAGTCGTGTTTACTGACCCGTCCGACATCCATTCGACGCATTGACGCACCTCACCGGTCAGCAACCTCTCCTACACCAGGCTGCTCTTCGGTTAGGTCCCGCGGCTCATCAGGTCCGAACTTTCCACCAGAAACGAGCACGTACCTCGTCATCGGGAGGAAGCGTATGACGGCTAGCCCTCACCTAACCCAGTAGACCCAAGGCGCCTGCCGCCAGTGCGGGGCTGGTCAGCGGCGCGTCACGACCCGCAGAAGGGTCCGGCGACGCGGTGTCGGCACGTCCCATCCGACCACCTTCCGGGGCGGGCGCCATCCCGCTGTCGTCGGCCAGCGCGAGAGTACGCGCCTCCCCGAACCGCTTACCCGCGGCCTGTTGCTGATCTTCAGGCAAGCCCCGATCACCGACCAGGAAGCCTGCGGTTGCGCGGTACTGCGACCACGTTCTGCCTCCTGGCGGACACGGCCTCGACCAGCTTGTGGGGGCCTCAAGGCGTTCGAGAGGTGAGCAGCGCCGATGGTGCTCAATTGATGCGCCGGCTGCTGCGGACGATCCTGCAAGCCCTGATGGTCGCCGAGTATTGCGCCTCTCACGGCATCAGAATCCGGTCGCCTCGGGAACGATGCGGTGACTGCGTCCCTCCGCACGACTCACGACAACGCCGTCTTCATCGCTCCAGAGGTACTCCCCAGGGGTGAACGTCGCCGACCCAAAGGTCACAGGCACGTCGATCTCGCCAACCCCGTGAGCAGCACTCCTTCTTGGGCTCGCTCCGAGAGCCTTGATGCTGACGTCTATTACTGCGAGCGCACCGACGTCACGGACCGCGCCGGCAATCACCACTCCAACCCACCCGTTGCGCGCGCCACCGCCTGCTAGGTGATCACCCAGGAGAGCGCTCCTTAAGGAGCCGCCCCCGTCAATGACAAGTACCATCCCACGGCCCGGTTCGGCTAGAACCCGTCTCACCAACTCGAAATCCTCGAGGCAGCGGACCGTGCGCACCCTGCCCTCACAGTAAACACGGCCGCCGTACTGGCGCAGTTGTAGCTCGCAACTGTCGAGTTCTGCTCCGCGCTCGTCCAACAGATCGGCGGTGCTCACGTGCATCTCCTGCTCCGTCCAGGTCGCTTCACCAGCTGGATCGTGACGCGACGCCCAGGTTCGCAGTCTTGACCAGGGGCCAGCCTGTCGCAACTGACGCACCACGTCGCGCGGGTCAATGTTGACGACAAGGCTCGAGCTGATGGCTTTGGCGGATAATGCGGTGCGGCATCGGGCAGCGCTGCTAGCACATCGATCGACCTGTTTTGAAGGGAGCCTTGGGGCGTGGGGAATCTCATCACGAGACTGGGGAAATGGGTATCAGCACTGTTTGAGTTGGTTGCGGAGCAGGACGATTTGACGGCGATGGATTGCCGCCATGACGGGACCAGACCCATGTGCCTCACCTGTACGAGCGCCTACATCCACATGCCTTGACGGTTTTGCTACCGATCCAGCGCCGCGACGGCGGCATCGAGGCAGATCCGACCTACCGGTTCCACTTTGTGGGCTGCGCCACTCGGTGATCTGGGAGGAGTACAGGCTCTCCTGGCGCAGGTAGGCCCCGCCGCTGCCCTGGGCAACGGCCGCCTCATAGGCGGCAATGATCATTTGGTCCCTCGCAGACTTCAATGGAGCTCCCTGGGCGGTGTGGTGACGGGCTGATACCGCCACCGTCACCGTCCAGGGCTTCATGCTCCGGCTCGACACGACGAGCAAGGGGTGGGGACTTTCTCATGGCCACGGACACACGTGGAGAGACAGTGCTTGGAGTGCCACCGCTGTTCGACTAGCGATTGGTGTCGAGCAGGAGGGCCCAGGCCTTTGCTGAACGACCCGGGGACGCTCCCGAAGCGGACTCGGAAGCCACCATCCCCGGGTTCCTAAGAACTCTGGAACAAGTCCAGGCGGCCCTGGTTTTGGGGACTGGCCACCCGGAGGACGGAGCAGCGTGAGCCAGGACGTTCCTCGTACCAACGATCTGACATTGTTTCCTTGATAATGCATTATCGTCTCGGTTGATGTACGGTTCTCAGAACCTGCCCTGAGGTGCGCAAGAGACCCGTTCATTCGATGCTTGCGAAGGGGGAAGATATGTTCGAGGCCCACAGCTTCGTGGTCCTGGTGGCGAAACGGATTGACATGCTGTTCAGCAAGCAGGCGAAGCCCGTAAGCGCGACGACCAGGGGGGGCTCCCGTCCTCGCCATTGAGTCGTCCGATCTGGGCCTGAGCGTTGGCAAAACTGGCGAGAAAACGCGTGGTTTGGCATCCGCAGCTGCGGCGCTACCATCCCTGGCCCGAGAACGTGGCGTTTGCCAAGTCCCTGAGGGCGAACAGGTCCGCCTTCAGGTTGTTCAGGTCTCGACTTTGCCTCCGAATATGAAGGAGGCCCTAGGTTTGATCCCAGCAACCTCCCAAGACCATGTGGGCACGCTCAACGCTATGCCCTGCCGCCGAGTGCCGGCACACGCTCACGCCCTAGATGTCCCTGAATACGTCCAGCTGCCTGTGGGCACCATGGTCGGTTTCAGAACACCGGCCACTGCATGAGGCATGCTCTTGCCGGCATCCGAGTCATCGCCATCGAGCACGCAGTCGCGGCGCCCTTGTGCACACGTCACCTGGCCGATCTTGGGGCTGACGTTATCAAGATCGAGAAGCCGCAGTACGGCGACTTCGCCCGCGACTACGACGGGTTCGTCCGCGGCCATTCAAGTCACTTCGTCTGGCTCAACCGGGGTAAGCGAAGTGTCGCAATAGACCTGAAGTCTGGCGGCGGTCGGCATATTCTCCTCGAACTCTTGAGGACCGCGGACGTGCTCGTGTGCAACCTGGCACCGGGTGCGCTGGAGCGCATCGTCGCCGACGCCGAACTGGGCGAACTCAATCCTCGGCTCGTCCGCTGCTACCTGTCGGGCTACGGAACGTCCGGGCCCTACGCGGGCCGCAAGGCCTACGACCTCCTCGTGCAGGGCGAGGCGGGAACAATCGCGGCGACCGGGACTCCCGAACAACGAGCCAAGCCCGGCGTGTCTCTGTCGGACTTGTCCGCCGGGACGTACGCGCTTGCTGCAATCAACGCCGCGCTGATTGAGCGATCTCGGACGGGCCGAGGGCAGCGCCTCGATATCTCCTTGTTCGAAGTGCTCCTGGAATGGATGAGCCCTTTGCTGCTCACGCAGAAGTACACGGGCCAGACCCCCGACCCGGTAGGTCTTGGGCACGCGAGCATCGTCCCCTACGGTCCCTACACCACGAGTGACAGCAAACAGATTCTGCTCGCCGTGCAGACCGACGGTCAGTGGCGTCGGCTGTGCACCGATGTTCTCAAGAACACCGCACTTATCGCCGATCCCGCCCTCGCCACAAACGCCGGTCGACTTCGCAACCGAGCCCGCGTGGAAAGCGTGGTGCAGGAGTCCCTCTCCGCAATGTCGCTGGCTCTGGTCACCGATCGACTGGAAGCTGCCGATGTCCCCCATGCGCGGCTGAATCAGGTCGTCGACGTGGTCGATCACCCTCAGGCCATGGAAGCCGGCCGCTGGTCGCCGACCATACTCTCAGACGGCCAGGAGGTGGAAGTGGTGACCTCGCCATTCCACACCACTCCCGACCTGCCGGGTGCCACACGAGTACCCGGATTGGGAGAGCACACAGACGAGGTGTTGAAGGAACTCGGTCTAACTACCTTTGCTCTCGACGGGCAGAGCCCGGCGGATCCGCTCAGCTGAAACGAAGGCGCACCCAACAGCAACGATCTTCGAAAGGTGCTTCTCGTCCAGCCCTCGAATGAAGGAACCGTGTTGCTGAGCATGCTGGGATCGAGTTTGTGATCGCGCATCAGGCGGAGCGTCGACCCACTGCATCGGATTCGCGTGGACGCGGCGCCACTGGCGACCTCGTCTCCCATAGTGACCCTGTGATCGAGGTGCAGGCGTACGGGAGGCAGCGCGCTGGTCCGACCCCTGGTTGGCGACCCTCCAGGTTGCCGTCACTACTTGATCATGACGGCCTTAGCGCGGCGGCTAGCCACCCCGGGCAACAGCGCCGAGGGAATCTCGGGCGATAGTGTCCCCCTGCTTCCAGTACCAAAGACATGGCGAACGACCAACTGCCCAAGGACGCGATCCACGACCGGGTCAAGCTGGCGCTGGCCGGGATCGAAGCAGGGGTAGCCGCCACGCATGGCAGCCAGTAGCGCATCCTTGAGATCCTCGCGTCGCTCGACCCGGCGCATACCGCGTCCACCACCACCGGCCACGGCCTTGACGAAGATCGGGAAGCCGATCTCCTCGGCCGACGCGAGCACCGTTTCCACATCATCGCTTGGCGCGCTGCCCCTCAGCGTCGGCAACCCAGCAGCCTTGGCTGCAGCGATGGCCCGTGCCTTGTTGCCGGTCAGATGCATGACGTCTGCGGGCGGGCCGACGAACGTGATACCCGCGGCCGCACACGCCTCAGCTAGCAGGGGGTTCTCGGACAGGAACCCGGTGACCAGCGACTGTCCTCGGCCCGCCAAACTTGGT
>JABBOX010000119.1 GCA_012927555.1 Phycicoccus sp. | reverse complement strand
CGGCGCGACACCGTGCGAACGGTCGCGGCCATGGGAGTTGACGGCTTCGTCATCCGGCACGGCGCCAGCGGCGCCGTACATCAGGTGTCCGAGTGGGTCGACGCGGTGGTCATCAACGCCGGTGACGGGACGCACGAGCACCCCACGCAGGCCTTGCTCGACGCCTACTCGATGCGCCAGCGCCTCGGTGACCTCGAGGGCAGGCACGTGGCCATCGTCGGCGACCTGACCCACTCCCGGGTGCTGCGCTCGAACCTGATCTGCCTGAAGACCCTGGGCGCCCGTGTCACCGTCGTGGCGCCTCCGACCCTGATGCCCAGCGGCATCGCAACCTGGGCCAAGAGCGAGGGTTTCGACACGTCATACGACTTCGACGCCGTCCTGCCCACCGTTGACGCGGTGATGATGCTGCGGGTCCAGCGTGAGCGGATGAGCGGTGGGTTCTTCCCGACGGAGCGCGAGTACACCGTCGGCTACGGCCTGACGCGGGAGCGGCTGAGATCCCTCCAGGAACACACGGTCATCCTCCATCCGGGGCCGATGAACCGCGGTCTCGAAATTGCCACGGACGCTGCTGATGCCGCACAGTCGCTGGTCCTGGACCAGGTCTCGGCCGGCGTCGCTGTCCGAATGTCCGTGCTCTACCATCTGCTCGCCGGCGAAGGGACTGTCGCATGAGCCTCCTCATCAAGGGTGCCGACCTGCTCGGCGCTGGACGCCAGGATCTGCTGATCAGCGACGGTGTCATCACCGAGATCGGCAGCCTTGCCGACGGACTGCGCAGCAGCGACACGGTGGACCAGACCATCGACGCCGACGGCCTGGTCGCACTGCCGGGCCTGGTCGACCTGCACACGCACCTGCGTGAGCCCGGTCGCGAGGATGCCGAGACCATCGCCAGTGGCTCTGCTGCTGCAGCGATCGGCGGGTTCACCGCGATCCTGGCCATGGCCAACACGACTCCGGTCACCGACACCGCGGAGGCCGCCGAGCGCATCCTGGACCTGGGCCGGTTGGCCGGACTGGTCGACGTACAACCGGTCGGCGCTGTCACCAAGGGACTAGCGGGCGAGGAGCTCGCCGAGCTCGGCCTGATGGCTCGCTCGCGGGCACGGGTGCGTGTCTTCTCCGACGACGGCAAGTGTGTTGCCGACGCCAGGGTGATGCGCCGCGCCCTGGAATACATCAGGGCCTTCGGTGGCGTGGTGTCCGAGCACGCGCAGGACCCCAAGCTGGCCGACCACAAAGCCTGCTGCCACGAGGGCGAGCTGTCCGGTCGCCTCGGTCTGCCCGGGGGGCCCAGCGTCGCCGAGGAGGTCATCGTCGCTCGCGACGTGATGCTGGCACGCCATACCGGATCACGGGTGCACATCGCCCACGTATCCACGGCCGGCTCGGTCGAGGTCATCCGATGGGCCAAGGCACAGGGCATCTCGGTCACCGCCGAGGCCACGCCGCACCACCTGATGCTGACCACGGACCTGCTCGCCGGCTATGACCCGACGTTCAAGGTGAACCCGCCGCTGCGGCCGATCGAGGACGTCGAGGCTCTCCGGGACGCCTTGGCGGACGGCACGATCGACGCCGTCGCGACGGACCACGCGCCGCATGCCCGTCATGACAAGGAGCACACGTTCGACAACGCGGCCTTCGGCATGCTGGGCCTGGAGACCGCGCTCTCGGTCATCAGCGATGTCATGGTTGGCTCGGGTCGACTCGACTGGGCGGGGGTCGCACGAGTGATGTCTGTGCAGCCGGCTCGCATCGCCGGCCTGACCGGTCATGGCCGGCCGATCGCGGTGGGGGAGCCGGCCAACCTCACTCTGGTCGACCCTTCGGCCGTGGTGACGGTGGACCGGGACGCCTCAGTGTCCTTGTCCCGCAACAACCCCTGGCACGGTCGTCGGCTCACCGGCGCAGTTCAGGCCACGATCCTGCGCGGCGTCCCGACCGTTCTGAAGGGAACACTGGTGTGACGGACACCGCGACGTTTCTCGACCGCCAACCCGCGGTCCTGGTTCTGGAGGACGGTCGCTCGTTCCGTGGTGACGCCTACGGCGCAGTTGGTGGAACCGTCGGTGAGGCGGTCTTCTCAACCGGCATGACGGGCTACCAGGAGACGCTGACCGACCCCAGCTACCACCGCCAGGTCGTCGTCATGACAGCACCGCACATCGGCAATACCGGCGTCAACGACGAGGACGACGAGTCGCGACGCATGTGGGTCGCCGGCTTTGTCGTTCGCGACCCTGCGGTGCGGCCGTCCAACTGGCGCTCCGGGCGTCCCCTGGAGGACGTGCTCGTGGAGCAGGGCGTCGTGGGTATCAGTGGGATCGACACCCGGGCGTTGACCCGCCATCTGCGCGAGCGGGGTGCGATGCGCGTTGGCGTGTTCTCTGGCCCGCTCGTGCTCGAGTCGCAGGAGGCGCTGCTGGAACGCGTCTTGTCGGCTCCGCAGATGAGTGGCGCGGCGCTCGCCGCCGAGGTCAGCACGTCAGATGCGTATGTCGTTCCGGCAGTCGGGCAGCGGCGCTTCACTGTCGCTGCCCTCGACCTCGGCATCAAGGCCCGGACCCCGGAGCACCTGGCTGCGCGAGGCATCGAGGTCCATGTGCTGCCGGCTACGTCCACGTTCGCGGACATCCAGGCCACCGGCGCCGACGGCGTCTTCTTCTCCAACGGCCCCGGTGACCCGGCGGTCGCGGACCGCGAGGTCGCCTTGTTGCGCGAGGTTCTCGACGCGGGTGTGCCCTTCTTCGGCATCTGCTTCGGCAACCAGATCCTCGGTCGTGCGCTCGGTTTCGGCACCTACAAGCTCAAGTACGGCCATCGCGGCATCAACCAGCCGGTTCTGGACCGGCGCACGGGCGCTGTCGAGGTCACCGCGCACAACCACGGTTTCGCCGTGGACGCGCCTTTGGAGGGCGATGTCCAGACGGCCTATGGGCAGGTGCGTGTCTCGCATATCGGCCTCAATGACAACGTGGTGGAGGGGTTGGAATGCCTTGATATTCCTGCCTTCTCGGTTCAGTACCACCCCGAGGCCGCCGCTGGTCCGCACGACTCGGTCTACCTCTTCGACCGATTTATCGAGCTCATGTCCGGGAGCGCATCTCCAGCTGCCAACATTCCCGCACCGTCCGAAGGCCCCGCCTGATGCCCCGCCGCACCGACATCCACAGCGTCCTGGTGATCGGGTCAGGCCCGATCGTGATCGGCCAAGCCTGCGAGTTCGACTCCTCCGGAACCCAGGCCTGCCGGGTTCTGCGTGAAGAAGGCCTGAGGGTCATCCTGGTCAACTCCAACCCGGCCACGATCATGACCGACCCCGAGTTCGCCGATGCCACCTATGTCGAGCCGATCACGCCCGAGGTCATCGAGGCGATCATCGTGAAGGAACACCCCGACGCCGTTCTGGCAACCCTCGGCGGCCAGACGGCGCTCAATGCGGCCATCCTCCTGCACGAGCGAGGCATCCTCGAAAAGTACGGCTGCCCGCTGATCGGCGCCAGCTTCGAGGCTATCCAGCTGGGCGAGGACCGGCACCTGTTCAAGGGTGTGGTCGAACGATGTGGTGGCGAGACCGCGCGCAGCCATATCGCGCACACGTTGGACGAATGTGTAGCCGCCGCAACGGATCTCGGCTATCCGCTCGTGGTGCGACCATCGTTCACCATGGGCGGACTGGGCTCGGGATTTGCCCAAGACGAAGCGGACCTGCGCCGCATGGCGGGCGCAGGCCTGCATGACTCGCCCACCAGCGAGGTGCTCCTGGAGGAGTCCATCGCGGGGTGGAAGGAGTACGAGCTCGAGGTGATGCGCGACCGCGCCGACAACGTGGTCGTCATCTGCTCCATCGAGAACCTCGACCCGATGGGTGTTCACACCGGCGACTCCATCACGGTGGCGCCGGCGATGACCCTGACCGATCGCGAGTACCAACGGCTGCGCGACCTCTCGATGGCCATCATCCGCGAGGTGGGGGTCGACACGGGCGGCTGCAACATCCAGTTCGCGGTCAACCCGCGCGACGGTCGCATCATCGTCATCGAGATGAACCCGCGGGTCTCCCGGTCCTCAGCCCTGGCCTCGAAGGCCACCGGCTTCCCGATCGCCAAGATTGCCGCCAAGCTGGCCATCGGCTACACCCTGGACGAGATTCCCAACGACATCACCAAAGTCACACCGGCGAGTTTCGAGCCGACCCTGGACTACGTCGTGGTCAAGGTGCCGCGGTTCGCCTTCGAGAAGTTCCCCGCCGCCGACCCGACCCTGACCACGACGATGAAGAGCGTCGGCGAGGCCATGGCAATCGGCCGCAACTTCACCGAAGCCCTCCAGAAGGCGCTCCGATCGCTGGACCGCACCGGCTCGAGCTTCCACTGGCGCAAGGACGAGTCCCCCTCCAGAGAACAGGCGCAGGCTCTCCTGGATCAAGCAAGAACCCCCACGGATGGTCGAATCGTGTTGGTGCAGCAGGCTCTTCGTGGTGGGCTGTCGGCCGAGACCGTCCACGAAGCCACCGGCATCGACCCGTGGTTCCTTGACCAGATCGTGCTCATCAACCAGGTGGCAGAGCACGTGGCCGCCAGCCCGCAGCTCACTCCCGAGGTGCTGTTGCTGGCCAAGCGCCACGGTTTCTCCGATGCCCAGATCTCCGAGCTCTCGGGTATGCCGGAGGCGGTCGTCCGCGGGGTCCGTCACGCCCTCGGCGTGCGTCCGGTCTACAAGACGGTCGACACGTGCGCGGCCGAGTTTGCTGCCGAGACGCCCTATCACTATTCGACCTATGACGAGGAGACGGAGGTCGCCAAGCGTGAGCGGCCAGCGGTCATCATCCTGGGCTCGGGACCGAACCGGATCGGGCAGGGCATCGAGTTCGACTACTCCTGCGTCCACGCGAGCTTCGCACTGCGGGACCACGGTTTTGACACCGTCATGGTCAACTGCAACCCCGAGACCGTGTCCACCGACTACGACACCTCGAGCCGGCTCTACTTCGAGCCGCTGACCCTCGAGGACGTCCTCGAGGTGGTCCACGCCGAGCGGCAGGCTGGGCCCGTCGCAGGCGTTATCGTCCAGCTCGGCGGGCAGACCCCGCTCGGCCTGGCCAAGGCGCTCAAGGCTGAGGGCGTGCCAATCGTGGGCACCACCCCCGAGGCGATCCATCTCGCTGAGGACCGGGGCGCCTTTTCCCGGGTGTTGGCCGAGGCAAAGCTGACGGCGCCACGACACGGCACGGCATACAGCGGTGAAGAGGCCGTGGAGGTCGCCCACGAGATCGGCTACCCGGTTCTTGTCCGTCCCTCGTACGTCCTGGGCGGCCGCGGCATGGAGATCGTGTACGACGACGCGACGCTGATCGGCTACGTCACACGCGCCACCGAGGCGGCGCCCGAGCACCCGGTGCTGGTCGACCGGTTCCTCGACGAGGCCATCGAGATCGACGTGGACGTGATCTACGACGGCCACGAGATGTACGTGGGCGGCATCATGGAACACATCGAGGAGGCCGGTATCCACTCCGGTGACTCGGCCTGCGTGCTCCCGCCGGTGACGCTGGGCCACGAGGAGCTCAAGAGAGTGCGCGAGTCAACGCTGAAGCTTGCCAAGGGAATTGGCGTCAGGGGCCTGATGAACGTGCAGTTTGCGCTGGCCCAGGACGTGCTCTATGTCCTCGAGGCCAACCCGCGCGCCAGTCGCACGATTCCGTTCGTGGCCAAGGCGACCGGCGTGCCTCTGGCCAAGGCGGCTGCCCGGGTGATGCTCGGGGCCACCATCGCCCAGCTGCGCGCCGAGGGGATCCTGCCACCGCAGGGAGACGGCGGGACGATGCCGGCCCACGCCCACGTCTCGGTCAAGGAGGCGGTGTTGCCCTTCAAACGGTTCCGCACCCATGAGGGCCAAGCGGTCGACAGCCTGCTCGGCCCTGAGATGCGCTCGACCGGCGAGGTCATGGGCATCGACTCGGACTTCGGGGCGGCGTTCGCCAAGAGCCAGCTCGGGTTCGGCCCCGGTCTGCCCCGCAAGGGAACGGTCTTTGTCTCGGTGGCCAATCGTGACAAGCGTGCCATGATCTTTCCCATGAAGCGGCTTGCCGATCTGGGCTTCGACCTCATCGCAACCAAGGGCACCGCAGATGTGTTGCGACGCAACGGAATTGATGCCGCGATCGTGCGCAAGCACAGCGAGGGGCCCGGTCCTCACGGTGAGCCGACCATCGTCGAGCGCATTGTCGCGGGTGACGTGGGGATGGTCATCAACACGCCCTCGGGTCGCGACGCTCGAGCCGACGGTTATGCGATCCGGGCGGCAACGACGAGCATGGATCGGCCGATTATCACCACCGTCCAGCAGCTTGGTGCCGCAGTCCAGGGCATCGAGTCACAGATGACAGGGGCCGTCCGGGTGAAGTCGCTGCAGGACCACGTCCGCGATCTCGATTTCTACGCCCCGATGGAAGACCAGGTGTGAGCGAAACGTCCCCGGAACGCACGCCCCAGGTCGCGGGTGAGCTGATCGCCACCCGCAGGGTCGGCGCCTACCACCACCTGACGTTCGTGGCGCCGGGCGTGGCCGAGCTGGCCAAACCCGGACAGTTCGTCGCGGTTGCGGTGGGCGGCGACACTTCGGCCAACCTGCTGCGCCGCTGTTTCTCCATCCACAAGGTGAGCCCGAGTGGAACCTATGGCGGCACGGTTGACGTTGTCGTGGCCGCCCGTGGCCCGGGCACCCGATGGCTCGCAGGCCTGAGCGCGCACGATGAGGTCAACATCATCGGCCCGCTCGGACGTCCGTTTCCGCTGCCGAAGGAGGCTGTCGCCTGTGTTCTCGTGGGCGGTGGCTATGGCAGCGCGCCGTTGTTCTGGCTGGCCGCCGCGCTGCGGGAGCGTGGTTGCCACGTCGAGATGATCCTCGGCGCCGCAACCGAGGACCGGTTGTTCGGCGTTATCGAGGCGCGACGAGCCTCTCGTGGCACTGACGGTGTCACCGTGACCACCGACGACGGATCGATGGGTGTGAAGGGCTGGGTGTCCGATGTCCTTCCCGAGGTCATCCGGCGAAGCCACGCCGAGGTTGTCTATGGCTGCGGGCCGATGGCGATGCTCAGATCCATCACCGACGTCGCCGCAGCCGAGGGGGCCGTGGCCCAGGTCGCGGTCGAGGAGTCGATGGCCTGCGGCATCGGGGTCTGTATGACGTGCGTGATGCCGGTCGTCGGTGCCGATGGGCAGACCCGGATGGTGCGTTCCTGCGTCGATGGGCCCGTCTTCCGCGGTGACCGGGTGCGGTGGGACGCCTTCGAGTCCGGCTGGGGTCGGGTCCCCGACGATGCCTATGGCGCTGCCGCCATGAGGGGGCACTGATGACCAGCGCGAGCGACACCATTGACATGAGCGTCGATCTGGCGGGGATGCGACTGCCCAACCCGCTGATGACCGCGTCGGGGTGCGCAGCGAATGGCAAGGAGCTGCACCGCTTCTTCGACATCGCGCTGCTCGGTGCGTTCGTGACGAAGACGGTGCTGGCGGATCCCCGCTCCGGCCGCGGCACTCCACGCATGGCCGAGACACCGAGCGGGATGCTCAACTCGATCGGTCTACAAGGACCGGGGGTCGACGACTTCGCCCGGAACGACCTGGTGTGGCTCAAGTCGGTCGGCGCGCGAGTGCTCGCCTCGATCGCCGGAAACACCGCCGTCGAGTTCGCCCACGTGGCTGCGGCACTGCGTGACTCGCCGGCCTTCGACGCGGTCGTCGGCATCGAGGTCAACATCTCCTGCCCGAACGTCGCGAACCGGGGGCTGGTGTTCGCCTGCGACCCGCTGTCAGCCGCCAAGGTCATCGCCCTGGTACGCGAGAAGCTCCCGCGAGACATCCCCATCTTCGCCAAGCTCAGCCCCGACGTGACGGACATCGTCGAGATCGCCCGTGCCTGCGTCAAGGCCGGAGCCGACGGGTTGACGATGATCAACACCCTGCTCGGAATGGTCATCGATACGGATCTTCTGCGCCCCCAGGTGGCCGGCGTGACCGGGGGCCTGTCCGGGCCCGCCATACGTCCGGTGGCCGTGCGCGCCATCTGGCAGGTGCGCGCCGCGATGCTTGAGGGCCGCATCCCCACTGTCCCGATCATCGGTGTCGGGGGAGTGCGTACCGGCGACGACGCGTTGCAGCTGGTCGCGGCCGGAGCCAGTGCCATCCAGGTGGGAACCGCGACGTTCAACGACCCCAGCGCACCCATCCGGGTCAACGCTGAGCTGGCCGCAGCCCTGCAGGACAAAGGCTTCGCACGATTCAGCGATGCAGTCGGGATCGCTCACACGAGGTTGGACCAGAGACGATGACCGATTCCTTCGGCGCCAGGCTCCGCATCGCGATGGACGAGCACGGTCCGCTCTGTGCCGGCATCGACCCCCATCCGGGGCTGCTCGCGCTCTGGGGTCTGGATGAGACCGTCCTGGGCCTGGAGACGTTTGCGATGACGTGCGTGGAGGCGTTCGCGGGGACCGTGGCCATCGTCAAACCCCAGTCCGCGTTCTTCGAGCGCTTTGGTTCTGCAGGGGTGGCAGTGCTCGAGCGCACGCTCGCGGCCCTGCGGGCGGCGGGCAGCCTGTCTCTGCTCGACGTCAAGCGCGGAGACATCGGTTCGACCATGACTGCCTACGCCCAGGCCTACCTCTCGCAGGACAGCCCGCTGCGGGTGGACGCCATCACCGTCAGCCCCTTCCTCGGCTTCGAGTCGCTGCGCCCGGCGCTGGATCTGGCCCACGACAACGGACGGGGCCTGTTCGTCCTCGCGCTCACCTCGAACCCTGAGGGTGCCCAGGTGCAGCACGCCGTGATGGACGGCCGCAGTGTGGCCGGGCGCATCGTGGACGGCGTGACGTTGCAGAACGCGGACGACGCAAGCGCAGGAGCCCTCGGCAGTGTCGGCATGGTGGTCGGCGCCACCGTCGGCACCGCGGTCCACGACCTTGGGCTCGACCTCGCCGCCGCCAACGCCCCTCTGCTCGCACCCGGGGTGGGCGCCCAAGGCGGCACAGCCGAGGACCTGCGTCGCGTGTTCGGTGCCGCCCTTCCCAACGTCCTTGCCAGCAGCAGCCGTGAGATCCTCTCCGCGGGGGCGGACGTCGCAGCTTTGCGGGCCGCCGCACGGCGAACCGCGCTCCAGCTGAAGGCCGTTCTGAACACCGGTTGACACCCCTCGTTGCCAGGGTGCGCCCCGACTCGCTAGGTTCGGGCCACACGCGTTATCGGCGGCCGGACCGGCCATGGCATCGCGATGCACTCATTCGATACGTCCCCATGAGGAGACTGACTGTGGCTCTTCCCCAGCTGACCCCTGAGCAGCGCGCCGACGCTCTGGCAAAGGCAGCCGTTGCTCGTCGCGAACGGGCAGCGGTCAAGAACCGTCTCAAGTACGCGCAGGGACTGCTTTCCGAGGTCATCGCCGACGGCAAGGTCAATGACATCGTCGGCAAGATGAAGGTCCATGCGCTGCTGGAGTCGATGCCGGGTGTGGGGCGAGTCCGTGCCCGCCAGATCATGCTGGAGGTCGGTATCTCCGAGACGCGTCGGGTGCGTGGCCTGGGCAACAACCAGATTGCCGCCCTGATCGAGCGCTTCGAACAGTCCTGACCGGCGCCGTTGACTTCCTCCGATAGCCCGACGGCGCCCAAGCGCCGGTTGGTGGTCCTGGCCGGCCCGACCGCGGTGGGAAAAGGGACCGTGTCGGCATACGTCCGGGCGAACTTCCCGGAGGTCTGGTTGTCCATCTCGATGACCACCCGCAAGCCTCGCCCCGGCGAGATCGACGGCAGGCACTACCACTTCGTCGACGACGAGCAGTTCGACCGGTTGCGTGACGCGGGGGAGTTCCTGGAGTGGGCCGTCGTCCACGGGAGGGCCAGGTACGGCACTCCGCGTCGGCCCGTGGTTGAAGCGCTTGCGGCGGGGCGAAAAACGTTGCTGGAGATTGACCTGCAGGGTGCCCGCCAAGTGCGACAGCAGATGCCGGAGGCGTTGTTCGTGTTCCTTGCCCCCCCGAGCTGGGATGAGCTCGTCCGTCGGCTGGTCGGCCGGGGCACGGAGTCCGAGGAGGAACGAGAGGTTCGTCTGACGACCGCACGGCTGGAGCTGGCGGCTCAGAGTGAGTTCGATGTCACCATCGTGAACGATAATGTTCAACACGCCAGCGAAGAACTCGTATCATTGATGAACGCATGATCTTTGTCATGCGTCGATAGCCGCTGTATTCATTTCTTCACCAACGAATCGAGATTGACCGTGTCTGGTACGCAAGCTGCCCCCGAGGGCATCACCAACCCGCCGATCGACGATCTGCTCAACGTGGCGGACTCCAAGTACGCGCTGGTCATCTACTCGGCCAAGCGTGCGCGCCAGATCAACGCGTACTACTCCCAGCTCTCCGAGGGTCTGCTCGAGTATGTCGGCCCGCTCGTCGAGACCAGGGTCCACGAGAAGCCGATGTCGATCGCACTGCGGGAGATCAACGAGGGTCTGCTGACCTCCACGCCCACCGACGGCTGAGCCGGCCTGGCAGACGGTGACACGCAAACGGGTGGTCCTTGGGGTCAGCGGCGGTATTGCTGCTTACAAGGCTTGCTCGCTGCTGCGGCTGTTCACCGAGAGTGGGCATGACGTGACCGTCGTTCCCACGGCCGCTGCGCTGAATTTCGTCGGAGCGGCCACGTGGGCGGCACTGTCGGGCAAACCCGTCGCCACCGATGTGTGGACCGATGTTCACCAGGTGCCGCACGTGCGCCTGGGCCAGCATGCGGATCTCGTCGTCGTGGCACCCTCCACCGCAGATCTGATGGCCAAGGCAGCACATGGGCTCGCCGATGACCTGCTGACCAACACCCTCCTGACTGCCAGCTGTCCGGTGGTGCTCGCCCCCGCGATGCACACCGAGATGTGGGAGCACCCTGCCACCGTGGCCAATGTTGCGACCCTGAGGTCCCGGGGCGTGCACGTGATCGACCCCGTCTCGGGGCGCCTGACCGGGGCCGACACCGGCCTGGGCAGGCTTCCGGAGCCTCAAGACATCTTTGACGTATGCCGCGAGCTCCTGTCCCGGAGTGACGGCACCGTCGCGGCGACCGGCGGGCTGGCCGGGCGCAGAGTCGTCATCAGCGCCGGTGGCACACGAGAGCCGCTGGACCCGGTCCGGTTCCTGGGCAATCGATCGTCGGGCAAGCAGGGCTATGCGCTGGCCGAGGTGGCGCTCTCCCGTGGCGCGGACGTGACACTGATCTCGGCGAACGTGGCGTTACCGGTCCCTGAAGGCGTGACCCTGGTGCCGGTTCAGACCGCCATCGAGCTGGGTGAGGCCGTGGCCAAAGCGGCCCAGGACTGTGATGTCGTGGTGATGGCGGCGGCTGTGGCGGACTATCGGCCGGCGCACTACACCGACGTCAAGATCAAGAAGACCTACGACGAAACCGTGCCTGAGAGTCGGCCGTTGGCACCCACGATCGAGCTGGTGCGCAACCCCGATGTCCTGGCCGGGTTGGTGCAGTCCAGGGGTTCCTCGACCGTGCCGGTGATCGTGGGTTTTGCGGCCGAGACGGGCGATCCGGAACACAGCGTCCTTGACCTTGCCCGAGCCAAGTTCGCCCGCAAAGGCTGCGACGTCCTCGTGGCCAACGAGGTGGGCGTCGACAAGACCTTCGGGCAGGACACCAACACCGTCTTCATCCTGCGCAGAGGCGTCGACGCAGTGACGTACGCAGGCCCGGCACCCAAGGACGTCGTTTCGGCGACGGTGTGGGACGTCATACAGGATGTCCTGTCCTCGGGATAGCCTTCGCGAAGTCATCAGCCAGCAGCCGCTGCAATAAGGAGCAACCAAGTGTCAGCACGTCTCTTCACGTCCGAGTCCGTTACCGAGGGCCACCCCGACAAGATCTGCGACCAGATCAGCGATGCGATCCTCGATGCGATGCTCACCGAGGACCGGACCAGTCGGGTGGCCGTGGAGACCATGGTCACCACCGGTCTGGTCCACGTCGCCGGTGAGGTGACCACGACCGGCTACGTCGACATCCCTCAGATCGTGCGCGACACGGTCCTGCGGATCGGCTACGACTCGTCGGTCAAGGGCTTCGACGGCCGGTCATGCGGCGTCTCGATCTCGATCGGCCAGCAGTCACCCGACATCGCCCAGGGCGTCGACACGGCCTACGAGAACCGCACCGGCGGTGTCGATCCGATGGACAAGCAGGGCGCGGGCGACCAGGGCCTGATGTTCGGCTACGCCTGCCAGGACACTCCCGACCTGATGCCGTTGCCGATCCATCTGGCGCATCGGCTCGCTGAGCGTCTGACCGCGGTACGCAAGTCCGGCGAGGTCCCGTATCTGCGTCCCGATGGCAAGACCCAGGTCACCATCTCCTACGACGGCGACAGGGCGGTCAAGCTCGACACCGTTGTGCTGTCGTCCCAGCACGCTGCTGATATCTCGCTCTCAGGTCTGCTCGAGCCCGACATCGCGAACCGGGTCATCAAGCCCGTTCTGGACGAGCTGGTCGCGGCCGGCACGCAGCTGGACATCTCCGACTACCGGATGCTGATCAACCCGACCGGCCGCTTCGAGATCGGTGGCCCGATGGGTGACGCCGGCGTGACCGGGCGCAAGATCATTGTCGACACCTATGGCGGCATGGCCCGCCACGGCGGCGGCGCTTTCTCCGGCAAGGACCCCAGCAAGGTGGACCGCTCCGGTGCCTATGCGATGCGCTGGGTGGCCAAGAACGTCGTGGCTGCGGGTCTGGCCCGTCAGTGCGAGGTTCAGGTGGCCTACGCGATCGGCAAGGCGCAGCCGGTCGGCCTGTACGTCGAGACCTTCGGCACCGAGACCGTTGACCGGGACAAGATCCAGAACGCCATCAACAAGGTGTTCGACCTGCGTCCGGCCGCGATCATCGAGGATCTCGATCTGCTGCGCCCGATCTACACGGCGACTGCTGCCTATGGCCACTTCGGCCGGCTGAGCGCCGCGGGCGTCGAGAACGCCTTCACCTGGGAGCGCCTCGACCGCGTCGAGCAGCTCCAGGCCGCAATTTCCGGCTAGCGTCCACCCCCGCCTTTGCTCAGCTCAAACCGCTCCAGAAAGCCGGTTCACCCAAGATGACCGGCCTGAGCTGAGCAAAGGGCAACGGCCCCGGCATACTGCCCTGACACACGCCCGTCGGTGTCATGCGGTAGACCTTCGGCTATGCAGAACGAGGTGACCGACCGGGTGGGCGAACAGCTCTCGCTCGTCCGTGCCGTCGCCTCGCCACGTGGTCGCTCACGGGTGCTGCCGGCCGTGCAGGAGGCTGCCGAGGTCGACCCGGTGGCCCTCGTCCTGGTGGATGTCTCACTGCCGCACCTCGACCGTCCCTTCGAGTACCTCGTGCCCGCGTCCATGGCTGACCTCGCCGTGCCCGGAGCTCGGGTGAAGGTGCGGTTCGCCGGGCAGGACGTGGACGGCTTCATCCTCGCCCGCGCCGCTACGGCCGACCACGAGGGCAAGCTCGCGTCGCTTCGCAAGGTGGTCAGTCCCGAGGCTGTGCTCACCCCAGCGGTGCTCGCGCTCTCACGCGAGATCGCCAGCCGCTACGCCGGGACGTTGGGCGACGTGATCCGGCTCGCTGTCCCCCCCAGGCACGCCACCGCCGAGAAGAACTTGCCCGAGGAGGCGCCGGCGGCGGCAGTTGATGCTGCCGCGGCCCGAGCGGTGATTGCGCCGGAGCCGGGACCGTGGCTGCGCTATCCGGCAGGGGTTTCCTTCCTGCGACACATATCTTCAGGCGACGCCCCTGCCGCGTCGTGGCTTGCCCTGCCTGGTCAGCAAGGGGACACCGACTGGCCGACCGCGATGGCGGTGGCGGCCGCGACCTCGCTTGCCGCTGGCCGCGGGGCCCTTATCGTGGTTCCGGACCACCGCGACGTTGACCGCGTCGACGCCGCTCTGCTGTCGCTGCTGGGGGCTGGGCGCCATGTCCGCCTCACCGCGGGGCAGGGTCCGCAGGCTCGTTACACGGCCTGGTTGAAGGTACTTCGTGGCCATGTCCGGTGCGTCGTGGGAACGCGTGCCGCGATGTTTGCGCCCGTCCATGACCTGGGGCTGGTGGCCTGGTGGGACGACGGCGACGACGTGCTCGTCGAACCGCATGCCCCTTATCCCCACCTCCGCGAGGTGATGCGCGCCCGAGCCAGGCTCGAGGGTGCCGCCTTGCTCAGCGGTGGTTTCACCCGTACGACGTCGGTCCAGCAGTGGGTCGAGTCCGGGGAGCTGCGGTCGGTCGCCGCCGACCCTGCCACCCTTCGCCCGGCCGCGCCACGTGTGGTCGTCGCGGGTGAGGGCACGGACGTCGAGCGTGATGGCGCGTCCGCCCATGGGCACCTGCCGTCGGCTGCGTGGCGAGCCGCCAAGACCGCCCTGGAGCACGGGCCGGTGCTGATCCAGGTCCCGCGTCGAGGCTATGTCCCGTCGCTCTCCTGTCAGACCTGCCGCGAGCCGGCTCGCTGTGCACGCTGCCACGGTCCGTTGTCGCTGACGGCAGGCGACGCGAGGCCGACCTGTCGGTGGTGTGGTGCGGTCGCCGCAGCCTTCGAGTGCGTGAGCTGTGGTGGCCGGACGGTGCGATCAAACGTGGTGGGCGCTCGGCGTACTGCCGAGGAGCTCGGCCGCGCATTCCCAGGAGTGCCGGTCCACACATCCGGTGCGGGTGACGTGCTGTCCTCGGTCGCGGCGCAACCAAGTCTGGTGATTGCCACGCCTGGCGCCGAGCCTGTTGCCCACCACGGCTACTCCGCAACGCTCTTGCTTGATGCCTGGGCTTCCCTGGACCGGCCGACCCTCGACGCCGCTGAGGAGGCGCTGCGCCGATGGATGGCTGCAGGCGCACTGACGAAGAGCGCGGTGGACGGGGGGGTCGTGGTGCTCTGCGGGGCGCCGATGCACACGACGCTGCCAGCCGTGGAGGCGCTGGTGCGATGGGATCCTGCCTGGTTCGCAGCGCGCGAGCTGGCCGAGAGAGTCGAGCTGTCGTTGCCTCCGACAGTCCGAATGGCCCAGCTGGTCGGGCCGCGCGTTGCCGTCCAGCAGGCTGTCGAGCTGGCGGGGCTCGGTCCTGAGGTCGAGCGCCTCGGACCGCTGCCCTGGGCGCCGCCGTCTTCGTCTGGCGGATCAGCGATAGCAGGGGGATCGACCCGTCCAAAAGACGCCACCGACGACGAACCTCGGATCCAGCTGCTGCTTCGGACCTCGCTGGCTGACGGTCCAGTGTTGGCGGCCGCGCTGACACGCGTCAAGGCTTTGCGCAGTGCCCGCAAGGACAAGATCGCGGTCAGCATCCGAGTGGACCCGACCGACGGGTTCAGCTGAACGCGACGCGCTGAAAGGCGGCCCGGTCGTCGACGATAAAGTGCGGCCATGACTGCTGCGACCGACGCCCGACTGTCCCCGGAGGGCGCACCGGCCCCAGTCGAGGCCCCGGTCAAGCACGTTATCGAGGCCGTGGTCTTCGACCTGGGCAATGTCCTGATCGCGTGGGACCCGCATCCGGCCATCGCCAGGGCGGTTGGTGCGCAGCAGGCAACGCGCTTTCTGGCTGACGCCGAGTTCGACTTCATGGCGTGGAACCACGAGCAGGACGCCGGGCGATCGTGGGACGAGGGCGAGGCTGCGGCGCTGAGGTCGCACCCGCACTGGGAGCTGGCCATCCGCGCCTATCGCGTGAACTACAACGAGTCGCTGACCGGCGCCATGGAGAACACCGTCCAGATCGTGCGCGAGCTGCACGCAGCCGGCATACCGCTCTTTGCGCTGACCAACTGGTCCGAGGAGCTGTTTCCGGTGGCTCGTGAACGCTTCGACTTCCTGAGCCTGTTCGGGGACATCGTCGTGTCGGGCCAGGAGGGCGTCGCCAAACCAGACCCCGAGATCTTCGCCATCCTCCAGAAGCGGATCGGCCACAGTCTGGACGGCTGCGTCTTCATCGACGACAGCCCTCGCAACGTCGAGGCTGCGGCTGCGGCCGGGCTCGACGCCATCCTCTTCACCGACACGGGCCACCTTCGGCAGGATCTGGCAGGGCGCGGACTGCCGCTGGCGCCCGCATAGACTGGGTGCGCCCAGCACACCCGACTGCAAGGAACCCACTCGTGTCGATCAAGGACATCCGGATCTTCGGTGACCCGGTGCTGCGCACTCCCGCCATCGAGGTCGTGGACTTCGACAAGGAGCTTCGCCAGCTGGTCCAAGACCTGACCGACACCATGGTGGCTGCGCCGGGCGCCGGTCTCGCGGCCCCCCAGCTCGGAGTGGGCCTGCGGGTCTTCACGTTCCACGTCGACGACGAGCTGGGCCACCTGATCAACCCGAGCCTCGACCTCTCCTCCGAGATGCAGGACGGCGAGGAGGGCTGCCTGTCGTTCCCCGGCATCTTCTTCGACACCCCTCGTGCGCTGCGGATGGTGGCCAAAGGCTTCAACATGTACGGCGAGCCGGTCACCTTGGAGGGGTCGGAGCTGATGGCACGCTGCATCCAGCATGAGACTGACCACCTTGACGGCATCCTGTTCATCGACCGCATGGACAAGGCTCAGCGCAAGATGGCCATGAAGGCGATCCGTGACGCCGAGTGGGCGGGCCAGGAGACGCCGTTGGTCAAGGTCAGCCCTCACCCGACCTTCGGCACGGGCCGCTGACCCGTGCGGCTCGTCTTTGCCGGCACCCCGGACGTGGCTCTGTCCAGTCTTGAAGCGGTGTGTGGCTCATCTCATGAGGTGGTGGCGGTGCTGACCCGCCCTGACGCACCGGCCGGGCGGGGGAGGTCCCTCGTGGCCTCGCCGGTCAAGGCACGGGCGCTTGAGCTGGGACTCGAGATCCTCACGCCGACTCGTCCGGGTGATCAGCAGTTCCAGGATCGGCTACGCGAGCTTGCTCCCGACGCCTGTCCGATCGTGGCCTACGGCGGTCTGATTCCCTTGTCGGCGTTGACGATCCCCACGTATGGATGGATCAACCTGCATTTCTCCCTGTTGCCTGCCTGGCGCGGTGCGGCGCCTGTCCAGCGGGCGATCATGGCCGGGGACGAGGTCACTGGTGCCACCACGTTCCTGCTCGAACAGGGGCTCGACACCGGTCCGACCTTCGGGATGATGACCGAGACCATCACGTCGACCGACACGGCCGGCGACCTGCTGGCCCGCCTGGCCCAGGGCGGCGCTGGCCTGCTGGTTGCCACACTTGATGCTCTTGAGGCCGGCGACCTCCACGCAGTGCCGCAGCCGGACGATGGTGTCTCGCAAGCCCCGAAGATCAGCGTGGAGGATGCCCGGATCTGTTGGAGCACACCGGCGTTGGCGGTTGATCGCCACATTCGTGGCTGCACTCCCGCACCCGGTGCATGGACCACCTTCAGGGGTGAGCGGCTCAAGATCCACCCCGTGACGCTGGCTCTTCCGTTGTCAGAAGCTCACGATCCCTCTGGCGCCGACGTGCCGGCCCAGGGTGAGGTCGTGGCGCCCGGAGCGGTCGTGGCGACCAAGCACGCGGTCCAGGTCGGCACAGCCTCCGGCCCGGTGCAGTTGGGGATGGTTCAGCCGCAGGGAAAGAAGCCGATGGCCGCTGCAGACTGGGCACGTGGCGTCCGCATAGAGCCAGGAGAGAAGTTCACCGATGTCTGATCAACCTCCCGACAGCACCGGCGAACCAGACAGGCCCGACAGCCCCGGCGATCCAGACCGGACCGAGCGGCACGTCGACGGTTCCGGCGAGAGGCGGCGTGACGCCGCAGGGCGACAGCGTCCCGAGCGCAAGCATGGCAACCTCGAACGTTCTGTGACCCGACCCGCAGAGCGGTCACGTACGACCGACCCGGCCCGCCTGGCGGCATACACGGTCCTGCGAGCCGTCGCTGGCGGCGCCTACGCCAACCTCGAGCTCCCGAAAGAGCTGCGGGACAAGGGAATTCGCGGCCGTGATGCCGCCTTTGCCACGGAGCTCACCTACGGGGCAACGCGACTCCGTGGCCTCTACGACCCGATCATCTCCGCAGCGGCCGGCCGCCCCGTCTCGGCCATCGACGAGAACGTCCTGGACACCCTGCGCCTCGGGGCACACCAGCTGCTCGGGATGAGGGTCGCTGCCCACGCCGCCGTCGACGAGACCGTGGGTCTGGCGCGGCTGGTCAACGGAGCCAGCGCCGGCGGGTTCGTCAACGCGGTGATGCGTCGGATCAGCGAGAAGGATCTTGACACGTGGATCGCCCAGGTGGTCCCCACCGGCGATCCGATCGCCGCTCTGGCGACCCGGCACAGCCACCCGGAGTGGGTCGTTCGTGCGCTCCGGGCGGCGCTGGTCGGCCATGGAGCCTCGACCGCCGAGACCATCGATGCTGACCTCGAGGCTCTGCTCGTCAGCGACAACGCGGCGGCCAAGGTCTCGTTGGTCGCCCGTCCCGGCCTGTGCGAGGTCGAGGAGCTGACCCGTTCGGGAGCGGCGGCGTCGCTCTTGTCGCGGGTGGGTGCCATTCTCGACTCAGGCGACCCTGGCTCGATCTCCGCCGTCCGCTCCGGCCGCGCCGCGGTCCAGGATGAGGGCTCGCAGCTGGTCGCCCTTGCTGTGGCCGCCGCCACGGTGAAGACCGGCGCGGAGCACGAGATGTGGCTGGACCTCTGTGCGGGACCGGGTGGCAAAGCGGCATTGCTGGCAACCCTGGGCGCGTCGCGGGGCGCGACCTTGTATGCCAATGAGATCAGTGAGCACCGCACAGAGCTCGTGCGCCAGACGCTCGATGCGGCCATCGACTCCGGCCTCGAGGTCATGATTGGTACCAGTGACGGCCGCGAGATCGGCGAGGACGAGCCAGAGACCTATGACCGCGTTCTGGTCGACGCGCCCTGCACCGGGCTCGGAGCCCTGCGTCGGCGGCCCGAAGCCCGGTGGCGTCGCACCACCGACGACCTTGCTGAGCTCGGTGTCCTCCAACGGGCGCTGCTCGTCTCGGCGATCGAGGCAACAAAACCTGGTGGGATCATCGGCTACGCGACATGCAGCCCACACCTGGCCGAGACCAGGTTCGTTGTCTCCGACGTTGTCAAGAAGCGCCAGGACGTAGAGATCGCAGATGCCCGAGATCTGTTCCTCGACGCCCATGGCAACCCCGTGGAACGACTTGGGGAAGGCCCCTTTGTTCAGCTGTGGCCGCATGTGCACGGAACCGACGCGATGTTCTTCGCCCTGTTGCGCAAGATTGCGTAACACCGACACCTAAGGTTTGACCGTGCAGATCTCACCCAGCATCCTTGCCTGCGACTTCGCAAACCTCGAGAGCGAGCTCAAGACGGTCGCCAACGCCGACTGGGCCCATGTCGACGTGATGGACGCCCACTTCGTGCCCAACCTGACGCTCGGGCTGCCGATCGTCGAGGCGCTGGCCCGGGTCAGCCCCATCCCGCTGGACTGTCACCTGATGATCGATGACCCGGACCGCTGGGCACCGATGTACGCCGAGGCGGGGGCCTCGAGCGTGACCTTCCACATCGAGGCGGCTCACGACCCCGCGTCGTTGGCCCGAAACCTTCGGGCGCTGGGCGTGCGTGCCGGCATGGCGCTCAAGCCCGGGACGGCGTTCGCCCCGTATGCCGACCTGTTGCCCGAGCTGGACATGGTCCTGGTGATGACGGTCGAGCCCGGATTTGGCGGGCAGTCGTTCATGGCAGACCAGATGCCCAAGGTGCGAGAGGTTCGTCAGGCCGTGGCGAGGTTCGGCGGCGAGGTCTGGGTGCAGGTCGACGGGGGAGTCTCAGCCGCGACGATCGAGGCTTGCGCCGAAGCTGGGGCGGACGTCTTCGTTGCCGGCTCGGCCGTCTTTGGCGCGGAGTCTGCCGCGGCAGCGGTGGACCAGCTGCGCGGCCTGGCCGCACGGCATTCCTCGCACGGATGAGGTCTTCGCACCGTCCGTGAGCCGCCCCGTGACCGCCGATGCCGCCGGCGAAGACGAGGTCGCCCTCACAGGGGTCTCGGAGGCTGTGTGCAGGTCACGCGCATCCGCGATGCCATACTGGACGCACGTGCTCCGTGATCGGTGTAATTCCGAACCGGCGGTTAAAGTCCGCGACCCGACCGTATCCAGCGGCCGGTGAACCAGGTGAAATTCCTGGGCCGACGGTGAAAGTCCGGATGAGAGGTAGCAACAGCGACGCTCGTTTCCGCCCCACCCAGGGGCCGGTGATGGGTCAGTCGTGGTGACTTGAGGTCATTGTGGCTTTGTGGACCGACAAGATGGACCCGCAGGCAATATGCACCTGCGTGGGCTCGACTGACGGTGCCATGCGGTTCTGCCTTGACCTGTGCTCACCGTTCGCGCCCCGGAGCTCGCCTGGTTACAGGAGTCGAGCACGAGGGACAGGACATGGCAGACCGCGAGGTCAACGAACCAGATCATCAGCGCGACGTCGCGCTGATGCGTCGTGCCCTTGAGCTTGCGGCTCGCGGACCTCTCGGCGACCCCAACCCACGAGTCGGTGCTGTGATCCTTGATCGCGCTGGCGCGGTCGTCGGTGAGGGTTTCCACGAGGGTGCGGGGACCCCTCACGCGGAGGTCATGGCGCTGCGCGAGGCCGGCGAGAGCGCCCGTGGAGGCACCGCGGTCGTCACCCTCGAACCATGCGCGCACACGGGGCTGACCGGCCCCTGCAGCCAGGCGCTGATCGAGGCCGGGGTGAGCCGGGTCGTGTTCGCCCAGACCGACCCCAACCCGTCGGCACGGGGCGGCCGGGCGCTGCTGGAGGCCGCGGGCATCGCCACCACAGCCGGGGTGCTGGCCGAGGAGTCCATGGCCCTCAACGACGCCTGGACCTTTTCCGTGGTTCATGGTCGACCCAAGGTGACGTGGAAGTACGCGGCCACCCTTGATGGGCGCTCCGCGGCGGCTGACGGCAGCAGCCAATGGATCACCGGGCCTGAGGCGCGGGCTGATGTTCACCGGCGGCGCGCCCACTGTGACGCGATCCTGGTCGGCACCGGGACCGTGATCGCCGACGATCCGGCACTGACGGTGCGCGGGCCGGACGGAAGACCGACCGCGCGTCAGCCACTACGCGTGGTCATGGGGCTGCGCCAGATCCCTGACTCAGCCCGTGTCCTGGTTCTCGATGCACCCACCGTGCATCTGACCACTCATGATCCGGCTGAGGCACTGAAGTCGTTGGCAGAGCAAGAGATTCACCACGTGTGGCTTGAAGGTGGACCGACCGTCGCGGCCGCGTTCCTTGAGGCAGGTCTTGTGGATGAGGTCATCGCCTATATCGCCCCGGCGTTTCTCGGCGCTGGCGCCCCGGCGGTGGGTGACCTCGGCATACAGAGCATCGGCCAGGCGTTGCGACTGACGACGCACGAGGTCACCACGATCGGAGCCGACATCAGGATCCGCGCCAGCATCACCCCGCGCGCGGCCACACCCAGCACCGCCATAACCAGCACCGCCATACCCAACCAAGAAGGACTGTGATGTTCACCGGAATTGTCGAGGAGCTTGGCGAGATCGTCGCCATCGAGCACGGTGCAGAGTCAGCCGTCATCAGCGTCCGTGGCCCGCTGGTGACCAGCGACGCCACGCACGGCGCATCGATCGCGGTCAACGGTGTGTGCCTGACCGTGGTCAAGAACGAGGGGGAGACGTTCTCGGTCGACGTGATGGCCGAGACGTTGACCCGCAGCAGCCTGGGCAGTCTCGAGCCCGGCGCCAAGGTCAATCTCGAACGGGCGATGTCCGCCAGTGACCGGTTCGGTGGCCACATCGTCCAGGGCCACGTCGACGGCACTGCCAGGATCCTGGCTCGACTGCCCGGTGACCGCTGGGAGGTCGTGCAGTTCGACCTGCGGCCTGAGGTGTCCCGTTACGTCGTCGAGAAGGGCTCGATCACGGTCGACGGGGTGTCGCTGACTGTTTCGGCGGTCACCGACGACACCTTCTCGGTCTCCCTCATCCCGACCACCCTTGAGCTGACCACGTTGGGGCACAAGGGCGTTGGCGATCTCGTCAACCTCGAGGTCGACGTGAGTGCCAAGTATGTCGAGCGACTGCTCACACATGCCGAAAGCCAACCGAACACCCACTCAACGACCGGAGCAGGACCAACCGCATGAACATCCTTCAGCAATGGTTCGACGCGCAGCTGAGCATCTTCGGCCAGCAGATCCTCTGGCGTGAGATCGTCGGCAACGCCTTCGGGTTCGCGTCGGCGATCGGCGGGCTCCGGCGTCGGGTCTGGGCCTGGCCGGTCGGGATAGTCGGCAACGTGCTGCTGTTCACGGTCTTCTTCGGGGTGGCTTTCGTCACTCCTCAGCACGAGACGCTTTACGGCCAGGCCGGTCGGCAGGTCTTCTTCATCATCACCAGCGTCTACGGCTACTGGCGTTGGAGCCAGATCCGAAAGCAGCGCACCCCCGGCGCCCCCGCGATCACCCCGCGCTGGGCGACTGCCACAGAACGACTGCAGTACGTCGCGGTCTGGGCCGGTGGCGTGGTGGTGGTGCAGTGGGTCTTCGCGCAGATCGGCGCCGGCTGGCCAGCCCCTCGTTGGTACTACTGGTGCGACGCCTGGATCTTCATCGGCTCCATGGTCGCGACCTACGCGATGGCGCGAGGCTGGACCGACTTCTGGCTGGCCTGGATCGCCGTCGACCTGGTCGGCGTCCCGCTGCTGATCCACTCGCACTTCTATCCAACGGCTGTGTTGTTCGCCGTCTACGGCGGGCTTGTCATCTATGGCTTCTTCGTCTGGCTCAAGGCCTCGCGTACCGAGTTGCCTGACCGTGAATTGAGTGAGGTATCGGCATGAGCACACGGCTGTCCACGATCGAAGAGGCGTTCGAAGCGCTGAAGGCCGGTCTCCCTGTCCTGGTGACCGACGACGAGAACCGTGAGAACGAGGGCGACGTCATCCTTGCGGCGGCGACCGCGACGACGAAGTGGATGGCCTGGACCATCCGCCACACCTCCGGCTACATCTGCGCGCCGATGTCCGAGTCACGCGCAGCTCGCCTGGGACTGCCCCCGATGGTTGCGGACAACCAGGATCCGCGTCGTACGGCATACACGGTGACTGTTGACGCCGCTGCAGGTGTCACCACGGGCATCAGCGCCGCTGACCGCGCCCATACGATTCGCCTGCTTGCCGACGAGGCTTCGACACCTACGGACTTCATCCGCCCAGGGCATGTGGTCCCGTTGCGTGCCAGGGAGGGTGGAGTCCTCGTTCGTGCCGGGCACACCGAGGCGGCAGTGGATCTGTGCCGCCTGGCCGGGCTTGTGCCCGTGGGCGCGCTCAGCGAGCTCGTTCACGACGACGGCTCGATGATGCGGCTGCCGGCAGTCCTCGACCTGGGCGCCGAGTACAACCTGCCGGTCATCACGATTGCCGCGCTTATTGCCTGGCGTCAGCACAACGACCGGGTCGAGCGCGTTGCCGACACCCGACTGCCCACCGCGCATGGGGTATTCCGCGTGGTTGGCTACCGCGACATGGTGACCGGCACCGAGCATCTTGCCCTCGTCAGCCCCAAAGGCCTTCAGGGACGAGCGCCGTTGGCACGGCTGCATTCTGAGTGCCTCACCGGTGACGTGTTCGGTTCGCAGCGTTGCGACTGTGGAGGGCAGCTGGATCGCTCTCTGGAGCGGGTCGCGTCAGAAGGCGGGGTTGTCGTCTATCTGCGCGGTCACGAGGGACGTGGGGTCGGCCTGCTCAGCAAGCTGCAGGCTTATGAGCTGCAGGACAAGGGTTTTGACACCGTCGATGCCCAGACCGAGCTGGGCCTGCCGATCGATGACCGTGAGTACGCGGCCGGCGCGGCGATCCTGGCCGACCTCGGCGTTGAGGCGGTGCGGCTGCTGACGAACAACCCGATGAAGGTCAACGCCATGCGTGACTATGGCATCGAGGTCGTGGCGGTTGAGCGGCTCAGGATGGTGCCCGGTGCACACAACGCGGCATATCTGCGCACGAAACGAGATCGCATGGGCCACGACCTGAATCTTGACGACGATGACAAAGGGGCATCCGCATGAAGCTGGGTGCACCGACTCTGCAGGTCGACGGCAGCGGTCTGAATGTCGCTATCGTGGCGTCTTCCTGGCACACGACGGTGATGGACGGCCTGATCGAGGGCGCCCGGCGTGGTCTGGCGGAGGCCGGGGTTTCCTCCGTCACGCTGGTTCGTGTGCCCGGTGCGTTCGAGCTTCCCGTTGTCTGTTCCCGGTTGGCGCTCTCGTATGACGCGCTGGTTGCCCTCGGCGTCGTGATCCGGGGGGGCACACCGCATTTCGAGTACATCTGCCAGGCAGCGACCATGGGCCTGGTCGACGTCAGCCTTCGCACCGGCGTCCCGGTCGGCTTCGGCATACTCACGTGTGACGACGAAGAGCAGGCGCTCGACCGCGCGGGTCTGGAAGGCTCCAGCGAGGACAAAGGCCACGAGGCCGCGACCGCAGCGGTGGCAACCGTGTCCAGCCTGCGTGAGCTGAAAGCTTAGGTTCCCGAAGACGCCCAGTGCGCTGGTCGAACGAACGACGGAGACAATCTCGTGTCGCCGTTGCCCTTGGCCGAGTCCAGCTGCGACTGGATAAGGAAGAGGCTCCCGGTCAGGTTGGCGCCCCCAAGGTCGGCGCCTCGCAGGTCGGCACCGATGACGTCGGCCAGTCTCAGGTCGGCACGCCTGAGGTCGGCACCGATGAGATATGCCCCTCTCAGGCTGGCGCCTCTGAGGTCGGCGCCCTCGAGCTTCGCTCCGATCAGGTCCGCTCCCCGGTAGTCCGTCTTCGTGTGCTGGACCCCGGATCGAGCGTTCTCGCTCGTCTGCAGCAGCAGGACATTGACGTCTCGTCGGTGCTCATCCGCGTCGAGCTCCAGGAAGTTTTGAGGGCTGCCCTGAGCAAGGCGATCGGTCTCCTGCAGTGCGAGACTGAGGTCGTCGTGGAGCCGACCGGCGGCTTGCAGCGTCAGCGCTTCGGTCAGATACCAGCTCAGCTCATGGAGATCCCGGACGATCGGAAACACCTCGAACATCAGCCGTGCGGTGTGCGGGGCGTGCCGCCAGCTCTGTCCGCCGAAAGTGACCTGGGAGACCTGCTGCCCGGCGCCGAAGCAGTCGTACACCGTGCAACCCCGAAAACCCTTGTCCCGCAGGCTTGCGTGAGTTCCGCAACGGAAATCCGGTTGCAGGTGAGGACAGGCCTGCCCGGCGGGTTTGTTGATCGCGAAGTCCGCCGAGGCCGAGAAGGCCGGAGCGACGCAGCACAGCGCGAAGCAGCTCGCGCAGTCAGCACGCAGGTCAGGTCGATCTCGGCCTGGCGTGGACCCTGTGTGCTCACGACTCGTGGACAAGGTGGGTGGCCCCTCGGACAACAGCTCGGATTCTTGGCCTGCTCTGGTGGTCTAGTGCACTCTCCCCGCGCGGGAGCCAACCCGTCAATCGGTTCGGGTTCTCCTCTGTGCGTGTCGGCGTGTCGGCGTGCCGCCCCCCGCTCAACGGCACCCGTTTCGGCGTCGCCTTGGCGGCGACAAGTAATCTGCGCGGGTGACTGACTCTGTGGTCCTGCCCGACGATGCCCTGAACGACGATGCCCTGAACGAGAATGGGATGCGCCGCGCCTTGGCCCGTGCCCGCGACGGCAAGGCTCTCGACGAGGCAGAGGCGATGTTCCTGCTCGGTGCCCGTGGCGACGACCTCGAGGCGTTGTTCGAGTCCTCGACCCGGGTACGCGATGGCGCGATGGTCGCGGCCGGCCGGCCCGGGGTCGTGACCTACTCGCGCAAGGTCTTCATCCCGCTCACTCGTCTGTGTCGGGACCGTTGCCACTACTGCACCTTCGTGACCGTCCCGCATCGTCTCCCCGTGGCCTACCTCTCGCCTGACGAGGTGCTCGACATTGCCCGGGCGGGCGCCGCACAGGGCTGCAAGGAGGCGCTGTTCACCCTCGGCGACCGTCCTGAGGATCGCTGGCCCCAGGCACGCGAGTGGCTCGACGCCCACGGGTATGACGACACGTTGGCCTACGTGCGGGCCATGGCCATCCGGGTCCTCGAGGAGACGGGCCTCCTGCCGCACCTCAACCCCGGCGTCATGTCGTGGTCCGACCTGCAGCGGCTCAAGCCGGTTGCGCCGTCGATGGGGATGATGCTCGAGACCACGTCACGGCGGCTCTTCGAGCAGGAGGGGCAGGCGCATTTCGGATCTCCCGACAAGGATCCGGCCGTTCGGCTGCGGGTGCTCGAGGACGCAGGGCGGGTGGGGGTCCCGTTCACCACCGGCATCCTGGTCGGCATCGGCGAGACGCTGCCGGAGAGGCTCGACTCGATCCTGACCATCCGGCGGGTCGCGCGCGAGTACGGCTCGATCCAGGAGTGCATCGTCCAGAACTTCCGGGCCAAGGACGACACGTCGATGCGTTCGACGCCGGACCTGGGCGAGGAGGAGTACCTCGCCACGATTGCCGTGACCAGGCTCTTGCTGGGGCCTTCGGTCAGCGTCCAGGCGCCACCGAACCTGTCCGAACCGGACCAGATCCCGCGCCTGCTGGCTGCCGGCGTCGACGACTGGGGCGGCATCTCGTCGGTCACCCCGGACCACGTCAACCCCGAGCGTCCGTGGCCCGAGATCGACGACCTGGGTCGCTGGACCGAAGACTGCGGGCTGAGCCTGGCTGAACGTCTCACGACCGGCGCGCGATACGTCCTTGGGGCTCTCCAGCGGGACGAGCCCTGGATCGACCCCCGACTGCATCCGCATGTTCGGGCGTTGGCCGACCCGGAGACCGGCCTGGCCAACCCGGCCGCCCAGCCGCAGGGCCTGCCGTGGCAGGAGCCGGACGGCGGCCTGCAGGTCAGCGGGACCGGTCATGGGCGGGTGGATCTCCATCGCGAGGTCGACGAGGGGGGCAGAAGCGCCGATCGCCGCAGTGACTTCGACGAGGTCTATGGCAGCTGGGCAGAGGTCGCGACCCGCGCGCCGGATGCCCTCACCGCGGCACCGCGCCTCGATACCGATGTGAAAGCAGCCCTTCTTCGCGCGCAGAACGACCCCGCAGGCCTGACGGATGACGACTATCTGGCCCTGCTCACCTGCGATGGCGCCGATCTCGAGGCGGTCACGTCACTGGCCGATGACGTGCGCCGCGACGCCGTCGGTGAAGACGTCACCTACGTGGTCAACCGCAACATCAACTTCACCAACATCTGCTACGTCGGATGCCGGTTCTGCGCATTCGCCCAGCGCAAGAGCGATGCGGATGCCTTCACCTTGTCCCTCGAGCAGATCGGCCAGCGTGCCGCCGAGGCTCAGGCGCTGGGCGCAACAGAGGTCTGCCTGCAGGGCGGGATCGACCCGTCGCTGGGCCGGACGGCATACGCGGACATCGTCCGGTCGGTGAAGTCGGCTGCGCCCGGCATCCACGTGCATGCGTTCTCCCCGATGGAGATCGCGACCGCCTCTGCGAAGTCCGGCATATCGGTGCGTGCCTGGCTCGAGGAGCTCAAGGACGCCGGACTCGACTCGATCCCCGGAACTGCGGCCGAGATCCTCGACGACGAGATCCGGTGGGTCCTGACCAAGGGCAAGCTGCCCTCGGCGCAGTGGGTCGAGATCGTCGCGACGGCCCATGAGCTGGGCATCCCGTCGAGCAGCACGATGATGTATGGCCATGTCGACCATCCACGCCACTGGGTCGGACATCTACGCACCCTCATGGCGCTGCAGGACCGCACTGGAGGCTTCACGGAGTTCGTCCCGCTCCCGTTCATCCATACCAACGCCCCGGTCTATCTGGCCGGACTCGCTCGCCCTGGACCGACGATGAGGGACAACCGGGCGGTCCACGCGGTGGCCCGGCTCATGCTGCATGGGCGCATCCACAACGTCCAGACCTCATGGGTGAAGCTCGGGGTTGACGGCACCCGCGCGATGCTGCAAGGCGGGGCCAACGATGTGGGCGGCACACTGATGGAAGAGACGATCAGCCGGATGGCCGGGTCGGAACATGGGTCGGCCAAGACGGTTGAGGAGCTGACAGCCATCGCGGAGGGCATCGGCCGTCCCGTCCGTCAGCGCACCACCACGTATGCCGCGCCCGGGGTGCGCCCGCTCGCCTAGTGCGACCGGGAACGAGCCCCCCGAGACCAACCAGGAAGCAAGGTCATGGACAAAGTCGTCACCAGCGCAGCCCGGGCGGTTATCGGGATCGTCAACGGCTCGTCGCTGGCGGTGGGTGGCTTCGGCGTCTGCGGGGTGCCGAATGTTCTCCTTGGCGAGCTGCATCGCAGCGGCATCACCGATCTTGAGGTGGTTTCGAACAACTGCGGTGTGGACGACTGGGGGTTGGGGATTCTGTTGAAGCACAAGCAGATCCGACGAGTAGTCGCCTCCTACCTTGGCGGGAACAAGGAGTTCGAGCGTCAGTTCCTCTCCGGCGAGCTTGAGGTCGAGCTCACGCCACAGGGCAGCCTCGCCGAGAAGATGCGGGCTGGCGGGGCCGGCATAGCGGCGTTCTTCACGGCGACCGGGGTTGGCACCCAGGTCGCCGAAGGGGGGGTGCCGATGCGGTACGCCCCTGACGGGTCGGTCGCCAAGGCGTCGCTCCCGAAGGAGACCCGCGAGATGATCTGGAACGGCGAGCGCCAGACCTTCGTTCTGGAGCACGCGCTCAGCACCGACTTCGCCCTGGTGCGGGCCTGGAAGGGCGAGCGGC
>JABBOX010000003.1 GCA_012927555.1 Phycicoccus sp. | reverse complement strand
TCTACCGCCTCCTCGAGCAGGCCGTCGAGACCGACCCCCACCCGCTGCGTGAACTCATCGGACCCGGTGAATCGCCCATACCGGACTTCACTTAAGCAGATATGCAGAACATGTGTTCGAGTATACGCGAACCGACCAACAACCACAAGCCCTATCCACAACGAATCTCCTTGCAGAACAATGCATTCCATCGATTTGGCGCTGACGGCGCAGGAGCGCAAGGACTGAGGCCACGAGGGCGTCGGGCTGGCGCGCGTCGGGCCTCGGGGGCGTCAGGGCTTGCGGCCGTCAAGGCTCGAAGACGTGTGGGCGCCGCCCTCGCGTCAAGCCAGCAGGAGGGGCAGCTGGGCGAGCAACGCACCCTGCTGGTCAACCAATGCCACAGTCAGCGGCAACGACTCCCAACGACAGAGGAACACGATCCCGTCGTCCTCGTCGGCCTCGTCAGCCCCGTCGTCGGACGCCACGACGTGACGCCACGTGGACGGCAGGTCGTCGGCTGCCTCGAAAACCCAGTAGCTCGTCTGCCTTGGCTGCCCCGACAGCGGGTGTGGGGTCTCAATAATTCCCAGTTCAGTCACCGCACGCACAATATCCAGGCCTGTCGCTGCCTTGACCTCGCGCAACGCCGCCTCTTTGCGAGACTCCGTGGAACGGATGTCGCCGACCGGCACCTGAGTGCCGATCTCCGGAAGGCCCTCGAGGTCGAACACCAACAGCTCGATCCCGCCAACGATCCGTCGAACGACATACGCCGCGACCCTGGGGCGTATCAACGCCATGCTGACCACCTGTTGATCAGCCACCCGGAGCCGAACCATGGCTGGTCTCTGACTTACGAATCTGCCCGGTCGGCGAGGTCGCGAGCCAACCGCGGGCTGCGTACATCTCGCGCCCCTTGACGGTAATGCCCGAGAGCTCGTCGAACAGCGCCTCATCGATCTTGGTGAAGTTGAAGCAGGACTTGCCCTGCATCCGCTTGCGCAGCTGGGGCGACATCGCCTTGAGCAGATCCGGTTGCACATAGACGCACATCAGGTGATAGCTGACATAGCGTTTACCGATCTTGACCGCAGCGAACATCAGCCCGTCGGGGTACTTCTCATGTGCGGCCCCCAACAGCAGGTACGACGTCTCGGGCTCGGGCTCGTTCGCCTTGCGCGCCCCCGGACCGTTGGCGTCGGTCAGATTGACGGAGCGACGAAACACGTCCTCGTGCAACGACAACCGTCGCCGCAGCTCCACAAAGACCGGCTCCAGATCAGGCACCGCTCTTCCCCTCCTCGCCCGTCGTTGTTCTGGTCTCTCACGACTCAGCCGTCAAGGCCGGCCTCTGCCTTGCGGGCAAGATCTGCCCACTGCGTCTCATGGGTCGGCGGCACCTGGACCCACGCCTTCATGGGGCGGCCGGCCATCGGCTCGAACAGATGCGCGCCGGCAAGGGCCAAGGCGCTTGCATGCGCATCGCCCTCAAGCTTGAACACCATGTCATCGCCGTAAAGACCCGCGAACGCCTTACCGTCCCGGCGCTTGATGGAAGGCATGCCGAACATGGAGGCGCCGACGATGTCCAGCTCGTTCTTGAGCTCGTCGACGAGCACGTCGAACCGCGCGCGGCCGGCCTCGGTGGGCTGGGCCATCTTCGGTGGTTCAGTCATGGCCCGACTCTAGCTCCGACGCGAGGTCTCGATCTGGGCGTGGAGGGCACCCCGGTGACGGCAGCTGCTCCATCCGCTCATCCTGATCTCAGCAGAATCGAGGGAGGTGATGTGCCAGCTGGCGACCCCACCAGGGCCAGTCATGACTGACGTCATTGCCCCAGATGTCCAGCTGGTGCGCAATTCCTTTGCCACTCAACAACTCTGCGAACCTCCGTGTCGACGGCAGCGCCCCTGAGGGATGCGCTTCTTGCTCCCCCTGACCGCACACGAGGAGGATCGAGAGGCGCCGGCGCAGCCAGTCCAGGTGGTCTTCATCGAGACTGGCAACGTAGTCAGTGGGGTTGGTGAAGTACGTCCCAGCCCCCTGCTGGCCCCATGCGTGCCAGGTCCCCACGTCGTAGTTGCCCGACAGCCCGATCGCCAAGGGGGCCAGATCTGCTCTTTGGAAAGCGAACTGCATGGCTTCGTAGGCGCCAACCGACGCCCCGAGGGTGATGATGTTTTCGCGCCCTCCGAGGATCTCGAACATCGCGGGGACCACGGCCTGCTCGAGCCATCCCTGGTACAGCGCGTGATCCTGCGCACTCTTCGCTACCGACACAGACTGCCCGGACGGCGCCCCCGCGTCGAACGCGTCAACGCAGAAGAACGTCACGCGCCCCTCGTCGACCAACCACTGCACGGCCGTGATCATGCCGTTGTCAGCGAAGTCCTCCGCACGACCTCCCTCGCTGGGGAACACCAGCACGGGACGGCCATAGTGGCCGTGCCGAATCATGCCCAGTCCTCTGTCGGACCCAGGCAGGCTCAGCTCAACACGCTCGCCCTGCACCCCATCATCTTTGCGCACGGTGTCAGCCTTGCGCAGCCGATCAGCCTTGGGAAGCGGACCTCACGTCCATATCCGCGTCCCAAGGAAAGGGCTGTTCCTCAGAACAACGCGCTCATCAGCGCTCGACGGGCCTTCAGAACGCGCTCGTCGTGCGCGCCGACGACAGCGAAGAGCTCCACCAGGTGCTCACGCACGGTGTCACGCTCATCGCCCTCGGTCGCGCGGACAGTGTCGATCAGCCGAACGAAGGCATCCTCGACGTGGCCCCCAAGGACATCAAGGTCGGCCATCAGCATCTGGGCTGCGACATCGGTGGGGTCTTCCGCCGCGGCCGCACGAGCCGCCTGGAGGTCGACACCGGTGGTGCGCTGCATCAGCTTGACCTGGGCCAGGCCGACCGCTGCATCGCCGTCAGCCGGGTTCAGCGCCAACGCCTTGGTGTAGGCAGCGGCTGCGGCGTCAAGGTCGTCGCGCTCGATCGCGTCGAACGCCTCTTGGTGCAGGGGTGGCAGCTCGGGCTCCACCTCAGGTTCACCGGGCGCCTCGAGTGCAACCCGGCCGGTCACGCCGTGCTCGACCGCAAGCTTGAGCAGCTCGTCCACGTAGACACGCACCTGCTCCGCGGACTGAGCACCCGCGAACAGTGGCACCGGCTGACCTGCCACCAGACCCAGCGTCATGGGCACGGACTGGACCTGGAAAGCCTGCAGCAGGCCGGGGTTGACGTCGACGTTGACCGAGACGACCTGGAAACGGCCTTCGTACGTCGCCGCCACGGACGTGACCACCTGGACAAAGTCCGCAGAGGCGGGCATCCGCTGCGACCACAGGACCACGACCGCCGGGACCTTCTGGGTGTCCGTGACGATGGCCTGGAAGCCGCCGTCCGTGCCCTCGATAACCAAGCCATTGCCTGCTACCGGTCCGCCTGCTGCCGGTCCGGGCGCGGGTGTCGACTGGCTGAGCGTGGACAGGTCCACGGCGCCGCGAAAGGAAGCCGAGCTGGTGGGGTGCGAAGTCATGGGCTCATTGTCCCTGACATCGACCCGATCACGAGCCCGACCCTGCGACAACCTGTTCGGAGGCCGCGACCAAGGTGGCTCTGCCCGTCTCACGTGGCACGGAGAACACCACGAACTCCACGGTGGTGATCGACGCTGACTTGGTGACCTTCTTCTTGCCACTGAGCAGGACAAACGCTTTGTTGGCAGCGGTGTTGACGGCCTGACCCGACTTCACCGCGAAGGAGTCCGTACGGATGATGACCCCGAAAACCAGCGCGCTGCCGTCGGCTTGCCGGACGGCATACACCGAGTCGGGAACCACTTTGTGGACCTGGGAGAACTTCGCCTGGGTAGCCACCGATTTGGCGACGGCCGCCGCTCGGACGCGCACCTGGGATGAGAAGGGGTCTTCGGCGAACGGTGGCGCCTTCACCTTCTTGGCCGGAAAGGCCATCGCCTCGCCGTAGGCGTCCAGCAGCGCGGTATCACTCACGGCGAGCCCCTTGCCGTCCGTCAACAACGGGGAACCTTGGTTCAACGGATCGAAAGGTTTGACTGTGGATGCCGGCATCATCGTGGCCGACGCAGTGATGCGGTATGGCGTCAAGGCATCGGGAGACAGGAGCAGGTGCAGGACGGGAAGGCTGCCCTCCGCGTCGACGGTCTGGGCGACCATGACCCGGGGGTAGCCAAGACCTCGCGGGAGGGCCAGGAGCAGGGGCTTTTCGGGTGCCAGGAGGGGGGAGTCTGCGGCCGAAGGCTGGATCGCCGCGAGCTTGAGCCGTGCCTTCGCGGCCCGCAGCCCTTGATCCGCGTATGCCGTGCTGAGCGCCGCTTGGGCGGTCGCACCGGTGGTCGTTGCCCCCTGTTGGGCTGCAGCGAAGTCCCTGGTGAGGATGCGTTCGGCCTGTTCGACGGTCAGCGACGCCATAGCTGGGTTCGCTTTGGGCGCCTCGTGGATGCCCAGCACCGCGCGAGCCGCCCCGCAACCGGCGACGGACGAGCTGCCGACAACGGCAGCGATTGACAGGGCGATGGCGCGGACAACACGGGTCATGTCCTCACCCGTGACCTTCGGGTCCGAACGGAATGGGCCCATCGTGCCGTGCGGCGGCTGTTCGACACGTCAATGAGCGCGAACGCGGCGACGATCGCACCGATCACGGCCATCGCGAGCGCCTCGAAGAACCAGGGTTTCTGCGCCCAGGTCAACGTCACCGTGACGTTCGTCAGGGCGGTGGCATCACCCGATGTGACCACTGCCGTCTCGGGCGCTCCGCCCTGGCTGACAAGGAGCTCCGCCGAACCCGCGCCCTTGCTGGAGACTCGCCAGATGTCGGCGGCGCTGATGTCATGCAGCGCTCCAGCCCCTGAGACGCGAAGATCCAGGGTCCCGGCCGGAAAGTGCACTCCGCTGACCGTGGACACCGCGGACTTCGCGAGGACCGCGCCGGCATCAGTGGACGGAGCTGCAGCCATCCACACTGCCCCTCCATCGCCACGGGTTGCCTTGATCCGAACCGGGAGGTCGAGGGAGTTGAGAATACCCGGCTCGACGACGATGGCGCCGGTCGCCTTCGAGGTAGCGCTGAAATGCACCTCACCCGATGGGCCAAGCTTGAGCGCTGTCCACGCTCCGAGAGCTGCCAGGGCGAGGCCCAGCACAGCCAGGACAGCGCCGAGAGCCCGTCGTGATGGTGCTTGCACGGGCAGTCTTCCTGTTGACGGTGGTCGAGTTGATGGTGCTGTGACCAGTCTAGAACCGCGCTGGCTCCCGGTAGACGCCCCAGACATCACGCAACGCATTGCAGATCTCACCCAGCGTGGCCTCCGCCCGGACCGCATCCAGCATGGCCGGGACCATGTTCTGCGTCGTCCCCGCGACCTCCACCAGGTGTCGCACGGCGGCAGTGACCGTGGCCTCGTCGCGAGCAGCCTTGCGATTGACCAACATCGAGACCTGCTCACGTTCGACCTCGTGGCTGACCCGTAGGATCTCCAGCTCGCTGCTCACGGACTCGGTGTGGCAGTTGACACCGACCACCTTCTTCTCGCCCTTCTCCAGAGAAATCTGGTATGTGAAGGCCGCATCCGCGATCTCGGACATGAACCAGCCATCCTCGATGCCGCGAAGGATGCCGGACGTCATGGGGCCGACGGGGTGCTCGATCGATCCGTCCAGGCCCGGTTTGCGGCCGAGCTCTCCCATGGCGCGGATCTTGTCGAAGATCAGCTCCGCTTCGGCCTCGATCCGGTCGGTGAGCGCCTCGACGTACCACGAGCCGCCAAGAGGATCGGCGACATTGACGACGCCGGTCTCCTCCATGATCACCTGCTGGGTGCGGAGCGCGACCTCGGCTGACTGCTCGGTCGGCAGGGCCAACGTCTCGTCAAGAGCGTTGGTGTGCAAGGAGTTCGTGCCACCCAGGACCGCAGCGAGCGCCTGCACCGCAGTGCGCACGACATTGTTGATCGGCTGCTGGGCAGTGAGCGACACACCAGCGGTCTGCGTGTGGAATCGCAGCCACTGGGCCTTGTCCGTCTTGGCGTGATAGGTGTCACGCATCCAACGCGCCCAGATCCTGCGGGCGGCGCGGAACTTGGCTATCTCCTCGAAGAAGTCCAGGTGGCTGTCGAAGAAGAAGGAGAGCCCGGGGGCGAAGACGTCGACGTCCATGCCGCGGGACAGCCCCAACTCTACGTAGCCGAACCCGTCGGCAAGGGTGAACGCGAGCTCCTGGGCGGCGGTCGAGCCGGCCTCACGGATGTGGTAGCCGGAGACCGACAACGGCTTGTATGCCGGGATGTTGGCGGTGCAGTATTCCATCAGGTCGCCGATGAGACGCAGATGGGGCTCGGGCTCGAACAGCCACTCCTTCTGGGCGATGTACTCCTTGAAGATGTCTGTCTGCAACGTGCCGTTCAGGAGTCCCGGATCGACGCCCTGTCGTTCGGCCGCGACGATGTACATGCAGAACACAGGGACCGCCGGGCCGCTGATCGTCATCGACGTTGTGACGTCGCCCAGCGGAATGTCCTTGAACAAGGTCTCCATGTCGGCCGCCGAGTCGATGGCAACCCCGCAGTGGCCCACTTCGCCCAGACTGAGGGACTCGTCGGAGTCACGGCCCATCAGGGTCGGCATGTCGAAGGCGACGCTGAGACCGCCGCCCCCGCGGGCCAGAATCATCTTGTATCGCTCGTTGGTCTGCTCCGCGTTGCCGAAGCCGGCGAACTGCCGGATGGTCCAGGGGCGGCCGCGGTATCCGGTGGCGTGCAGCCCCCGCGTGAAGGGAAACTCCCCCGGCCAGCCGATCCGGTCAAAACCCGGGATGGCCGCTGCCACTTCTTCGTCGGTGCCTGAAGGCCCATAGACGGGGTCGACCTGCACCCCGGACAGCGTTGTGAAGTCCGCTGTGCGCACGAGGCCCTTGGCAAGGGCTGCGTCATACCGCTGCTGCCAACGCGACTGGCCGGACTTCGCGGGTTCGGCAGGCTGCAGGCTCTCCGTGATCTCCGTGTTCATGGCGACAATTTACTAGGACGTCCTACTAAATGTCACGACCCTCGAGTTACATCTTCGACTTCATATCGCCGCTGGCCGTTAGAATCGCCGCCAGTGTCGTCGGCCTTGTGATCAGAACGACGTTCCGTTCCTGGGCCTGTCGCAAGCATGTGTTCAGCGAACACCCGCAGGCTGACGTTGGATCCGGCCGCGACGCAATCTCATCGACAACACAAGCCTGATCATCTCCAGCCCGAGATCGATTGTCTTGCGCATATCGCCAGTGACCGACGACACCCCGACCCGCGGATGATAGTTGACGGGCACCTGCACGATCCTGGCCCGCGTGATGACCGCGAGTAGCAGCATCTCCAGTCCGTATGCCGAGCCGTCAAGCTTGGACTTCGCGAGAAGGTTGTTCGCCTGATCGCGAGTGAGAAGGCGGAACGTGCAGCCAACGTCGCTGAGGTATGACGTGTTGTAGAGAACCTCAATAAGCTTGGCCACCGCCCAGTTCCCCCATTGCAGGAACCACCCCATGTTGGCCCCATCCCAGATGAAGTTCGACACCGTTCGGGAGCCGAGGACGAAGTCGCATTCAGCTGAAAAGGCGAGCAGTTTGGTGAGGTCGGCCGGGTTGAATGTCCCGTCTGGCTCGCAGACGGCGACCAGGTCCGTGTCAACGGCAGCCAGGCCCGCACGGATGGCCGCTCCGTAACCTTGACGCGGCTCGATCAGCTCGCGCGCCCGAGTCTTGGCCACCTCCTCGGAGGTTCCGGCTGCGGCATTGTTGTTGACCACGAGTATCTCGTCAACGAAGCCGAGCGCCTCAAACCCGCGGATGCACTCCGCGATGCTGTCCTTCTCGTTGTAGGTGGGAAGGATCACCGAGATCGATTGGTTGTTCCACACGGACTACTCCTTCAGAGGTTTCTGGACATGAACTGCCGCAAGTACGACGGGCCGGTCGTTCCGGCCCGACCGCACACGGGTCATCGGGAAGCGATGACCAGCATCTGTCCCGCCAACGGTTTGACCGGTGAACGCAAATACCACGGCACCAGGAATGTCAGGCCGGAGCCGCGCGTCTTCAGCGTCAACGGCAGGAAGCGTGCATGTACGGCTTCGATCGTCCAGCCCTCGGCTTCGAGGTAGTCGGGAAGAGACTTGTCGGTGTAGATCGCGACATGGGTGAAGTCGTCGAAGTAGTGACCCGGCTGAAGCCTGAAGTTCGGCTGCATCAGGATCAAACGGCCACCCGGACGCAGCACCCGCCGGGCCTCGGCCAGCAGCCGCGATGCATCGCCGCGCTCGAGATGTTCCAACAGGTTTGAAGCGAATACAACGTCGAAGGTCGCGCCGCGAAACCGGCGCAGATCGGTACAGTCCCCGACGACTGCCTCGACGTGTGTAGCCGCCGAGTTCTTGACTGTGGCGTCAAGATCCATCGCCACAACTCGTCCGCAACGGACGTGGTTCGCGAAGTCACACCATCCGGCGCCGAGCTCCAACACGTCAGCGTCCGTGGCAATCCAGCGTGTGAAGTAGGTGCAGAGATGCTTCCAAACCTTGCTCCGGCTCGCACTGGGGGCCAGGCGGGTCTCGAAGTAGCCGGGCACGTAGACGCCGGACTGCGGAGCCTCTTGGGGCTCCGCGGATGAATCGCCGGACAGGAGGTGCCTCCAGAGGACAGTCAAGGGAAGGAAACGAACCGAAGCCTAGCAGCCGGGCCTTGAACTCGTCCGACGTAGACTCCTGTCGGTCCACTCCGTCGGTGGCACCGTGGACGCCATCGGGAGAACTGTGCCTCAAGACCTGCGGAACCGTCCCGACAACCCAGTGCTGGACGCCGGCGACGCGAGATCCCCGGCTTCACAGACTCTTGATGTGCTTGGTCAGAGTGCTCCTGCAGTCGCACTTGCGGCCTTGTTGGCCTTGGCCATCGCTGGGGGCCTCCCGCTGAGCAGTGCGCTGCGCGCGCTAGCTGCGCTGCTCCTGACCCAGATCCTTCCCGGCGCCCTCATCTGGCGCATGGTCCGGCCGCGCAATGGCTCATGGCTCGAGGATCTGGCGATGGGTTTCGCCATCGGCTCGACGATCGCGATCGGCGCCCAAATCGTAGCCAGCTTCAGCCGCATGCCATGGCTATCGTGGGGGTTCGCCGTAGGGCTGGTCATCCTGCTGGTGGGCCTGCCAGCGTCTAGGGGCCGGATCCTCGCCGCAGAAACGTCCCGACTGCCCTGGTGGTTCGGGGCGTTCACCTCACTGACGATTGTGGCCGCGGTACCTCAGCTACTGACGTACTTTCGGCAAGTCCCATTGGCCTGGACATCTGGTTACCGACGCCCAAACGTGGACGCGTACCTACATCTCGCGCTATCGGGCGAGCTGGCCCATCGTGGCCCGGTGACGTTCCCTTGGGTTGCAAGCGAACCCTTGGCGTACCACTGGTTCAGTCATGCTTGGGTCGCGAATCTTTCCGTGGTCTCCGGCGTGGAACTGGACGAGATGTTGTTCCGATTCATGCCAGTCTTTCTCCCTCTTGCGGTGGCCCTCATCGTTGGCACTGCCGCATTGCGGCTCACCGGCAGGGCTTGGACGGGCCCGCTCGCTGCAACGCTCACCCTCGCCGCGGGCGATCTCAACGTCTTCGGCGTGCCATCGATCACAGGAGCTCTGGCTCCGTTGTCGCCCAGCCTCGGCCTCTCAGTCCCCATGCTCGTGGCCATCGTGGTTGTTCTCCGGTGCCGTTGGCAGTGCGAGGCGCGTTCCGGTGCCATCCTCCTGATCCCCCTGCTTGCAATCGCCGCGGCTGGTACAAAAGGGTCAACGCTGCCCCTGGTCGTGGCCGGGCTGGGGATGGCTGTTGGCGCCGCAATGCTGTTCGACCGCTCCCGGCTGCGAACCCTGACAACCGAACTCGCTGTGGTTATCGGCTGCCTCGGATTCGCGTTGCTGGTGATCTTCCACGGGTCCGAAGCCGGCCTTCGACTCGACCCCCGGCACGCACCTGAGTTCACCGCACTCTTCAGGTGGCTCGGCGGTCTCGAGGCCGTCAAGACCAACAGCGACCTGGCCTTCATCGACGTTGTAGTGATTCTCGGAGTACTCGCCCGAGGTGCCGGGCTACTTCTTCTGCTCGCAACGCGGCAGGGTCGCCGCGATCCTCTGACCTGGTTGCTGACTGGTGGAAGTCTGGCGGGCGCGGCGGCTCTAGCCACATTCACCCACCCCGGCAACAGCCAGTTCTATTTCGCGATCAGCGCGATACCCCTTCTCGCACTCGGATCAGCGGTCGGCCTGGCGTCCTTGATCGATAGGACCGGCGCCAAGATCCTGAAACCCGTTCTAACCGGACTAGCAGGCGGAGTGATCCTGCTGCTGCTGCCGTCCGGACTCATAGGTGTGCTAACCCCGGTCGGGTCCTTCTCGCAAGCCACGAAGCTCCTCGAGATCGCCGGTGCCGTACTGCTCCTGGTCGGCCTTCTCGCCGCCCTCATGGCGAGCCCCGGTCGGACGGCATTCCTCGGCGCGACCGTGGTCACGATCCTGGCGGCTTCGGTCACGACGGCCGGGATCGCCATGACGAAAACTCATCGGCCGGATGCACCTCCGGTCAGGTCCGGGAAAGACTTGGCAGTGTCCCGCGACGAGATCGAGGCGGCGCGCTGGATCCGTGACCACTCCTCGATCGAGGACATGGTCATGACCAACCGGCACTGCGTCACGCCAACTGCCCCCGAGGGCGGCTGCGACAGTCGGCGGTGGGTTGTGGCGGCATTTAGCGAACGGCAGGTCCTGCTGGAGGGCTGGACCGCAACGCCACGATCTACAGATCTGGCACCCGAGGGCCGAGAGTCAATCACAATCGCCTACTGGAAGCCGGAACTCCTGACGCTCAACGACGGCTTCATCGCGAGGCCCGATGCCGAGGCAGCCGCCAAGCTCAGTGCCATGGGTGTCAACTGGGTCTATGTCGACTACACCAGGCCACATGCCAAGACACTCGAGCCCTTCGCGCACCTGAGGTTCCACACGCCGGGTGCAGACGTCTACGAGTTGCCCAAGGCCGGCTGACCCACACTCCGTTTCACCTGCTGAAATCGCCGGCCCCGATACGAATCTTGCGAAGCAGCGCGAACAGCTGCTCGTGCTCGGCCTCAGTCAGAGCGCCCAGGCTGAACCCGGTGGCAACCAGTTCTTTGGTGGCGGCTTCCATGACCTCACGGCCCCGGGGCGTGATCAACGCGAGCATTCCGCGACCGTCGTCCGGGTTGGGCGTCCGCTCCACCAGGCCTTGGGCCGCCAGGCGCTGAACGATGTTGGTGACGCTGGTGGGGTGGACCATCAGTCGCCGCCCGATCTTGCTCATCGGCAGGCGCCCCTGTCGGCTGAACGCCAGCAGAACCAAGGCCTCGTATCGCGCGAAGGTCAGTCCGTGTCGACCAACCGCTGCGTCGAAGTCGCCCAGAAGCAGCTGCTGAACGCGCATGATCGAGGTTGCCGAAGCCATGGCGACCGGTTGGGAGCGTTCACCCCAGCGAGAGCGCCAGAGGTCGGCCGCACGCCGGATCGGGTCGAACGGAAGCGCAACGAGCTTGTCCACGGCTGACACGTTAGCGGTCCGCCGCGCGGTGCCGGCGGACCATTCGCATCTCGAGTGCCCCGGTGACCTCTTGCATCCTGGTGGCGCCCTCGATCCTGAAGCCGTGTCGGTCATAGAAACGTTGCGCCCTGGCGTTCTCCGCGGCGACCCACAGGGTCAGGTCCCTGTCACCGGCCGTCGCCTGCATCAGGTCGTCAGCCACTCCGCTGCCCTGCTGCTGTGCCACGACGTTGATCGAGTAGAGCTCCCAGGCTGTTGGGACGTCTGGATCACGGGTAGCTCCGGCCGCGGCCAACCCGATGATCTCCCCCGTCTCATCCAGCGCCGCCGCCACTCTGGCGCCGGCTTCGTCGACCTCGAGCCTCATCGTCCAGCGACCCACCGACGGTTCGTCAATGCTGCTGGCGTTCAAGGGCTTGCTCCAAGCGCTCCACCTTGGCGGTGAGCTCCCCCTCGAACCCCGGGCGGATGTCGGCCTTGAGGACGAGGCTGACCCTCGGGCCGAACTCCCCAACGGCCTCGCAGGCTCGGCGCACCACGTCCATGCACTCGCCCCAGGTGCCCTCGACCGTTGTGAACATCGAGTCGGTCCGGTTGGGAAGCCCCGAGTCACGTACGACCCTGACGGCAGCCGCCACGGCCTCACTGACCGAACCGGTGGGGCCATCGGAACCGGACGGGGCGACAGAGAAGGCAATCAACATGTTCCCGAGCCTAGGCCCTAGGGTCAGGCGTGTGGCTTGGCCTCCGCTGAAGAACTTCGACTGGAGCTCGCGTTCGTGCGGGCTGCACGGTCACGCCACCTACGCCCCCACCGAGCCATCCCTTGCCGCACGGTTGCAGGCGACCACCCCGTCGGGCCACGCGTGGCGATGCCTACGCTGTGGCGCGTACGTCCTGGGCCCACCGCAAGGTTCGGGCCCCGCCGTCGACGCGCCGATCGTGTTACGTGGCAGGGCTCTCCGCGACACTTTCGTCCTGCGGATCCTTGCGGTGGATCATGGCTCCCGCGGCCTGCTGCTGCTCGCTCTGGCATATGGCGTGTGGCGTTTCGACGGATCGCGTGACGCGCTGAAGAAGGTTTTCAACTCCTACCTACCGGCCCTGGAACCACTGTCGGAACGTTTCGGCGTCGAGCTCGAGACGACCGGCCCCGTCCACCTCATCGAACAGGCGTTCACCGCTCGACACTCCACCCTGGTGCTGGTCGCGGTCGGCGTTCTGGTCTACGGCGCGGTGGAGCTGGTTGAGGGCATCGGGCTGTGGTTCAAGAAACGTTGGGGCGAGTACTTCGCAGTCGTCGCGACGACATTCTTCATCCCACTCGAGATCCACGAGATCATCGCCAAGGTCACGTGGCTGCGTGTCGGTGCGTTGATCCTCAACCTGTTTGCCATCGGCTATCTGCTGTGGACCAAGCGACTCTTCGGGCTCCGGGGCGGTCACGCAGCATTCCTGGCAGAACGCCGCAGCGAGTCCCTGCTGGAGGTCGAGCAATCTGCTAGCCGCGCAAAACCACCCAAAGCGCAGAGCCACGGATAGCACGGACCCATAAACCAGATGACTGAGGCGTTCACCGGGTGCCATCGTAAGGACATGGATATCCGTCAGGTGAACGTGTTCGACGACTCCGAGATCGAGCACTTCCATGCGGTCACGGAGCGCGCGGAGGCGTTCGAACGTCCTCACCACAGTGGGTGGTCGCTCGACGAGGCAAAGATCGAGCTCCGTCGGCAGGTGCCCACTGAGCGCTCCGAGGTGTGGGCGGCATACGTCGAGGGGACCATGGTCGGTGCCATGTCGTTGTGGTTCCCGCTGCTGGACAACCTCACCAAGTGCTGGGGCGATGTGGGAGTCGACCCGGACCATCGGCGTCGCGGTGTCGGCTCGGCGCTGGTCGCTCAGATCGTCACCCGGATGGCGCAAGATGGCCGGACAACCATGGTGACCGAAAGCGCCTACCCGTTCGACCGCAGGGAGGACCATCCCTACCTCCGGTTCGCCGAGGCGAACGGCTTCACCGTCGCCATCGACGAGATACGCCGAATCCTTCCGCTGCCCGTCGACCCTACGCTTCTGCAGACGATCGCCGCCGAGGCTGCGCCGCACCACACCGACTACCGGATCGCATCCTTCGTAGCCTCACTGCCCGATGAGCTGGTCGCGTCGTACTGCGCGCTCAGCAACCAGCTTGGCGTCGACGCCCCGACCGGTGACGTGGACTTCGAAGCGGAGTCGATGACGCCGGAGCTCTGGCTCGAGCACGTCGCCAAGGAGAAGGAGATGGGTCGGACCAGACTCTCCACGCTGGCGATCGACGGTACCGGCACCGCGGTCGCCTACACGGACCTCATCCTGCCGCCTGAACCGAACGCTGACGTCTGGCAGTGGGGCACGCTCGTCCACCGCGAGCATCGTGGGCATCGGCTGGGCACGGCGGTCAAGGTCCGCAACCTGCAGCAGCTTGCCGCCGCGGGCTCCGGGCGAACTCGGGTTCTGACCTGCAACGCAGAGACCAACCACCACATGGTCGACATCAACGTGCGACTCGGTTTCGAGGCCGTCGAGGTCGCTCCGATGTTCGAGCTGCGGATTGACGCCACAGCCAACGAGCGGACCGAAGGGGTCGCTCAGGTCAGCGCTTCGACGACCTGATCAGCCGCGGCATACGGATCTGAGCTTCCGTCGACGACCTGGGCCGCCAGCTCGTCCACACGATTTCCTTGTCGCAGGTCGCCGATGCGAATACGCAACGCCTGTATGGCGATCGCCTCGATCTCGTCGACCGCTCGACGCACGCGCCGATCACGCAGCGTCCCGGACGCCTCCATCCAGGCATAGTGATCGTCGATCGCGGCCATGACCTCTGCAACGCCGTCGTCGCGAGCGGCAACGGTCTTGAGCACCGGAGAACGCCAGAGGTTGGGCTCGCTGCGGTCCCCCAGGCTGATCATGTGCCGGATGTCGCGAACTGTTGCGTCGGCGCCATCGCGATCCGCCTTGTTGACCACGAAGATGTCACCGATCTCAAGGATTCCGGCCTTGGCCGCCTGGATGCCGTCGCCCATCCCCGGAGCGAGGAGCACCAACGTGGTATCGGCCAGACCAGCCACTTCGACCTCGCTCTGCCCGACACCCACGGTCTCGACCAGAACGACCTCACATCCGGCCGCGTCCAGGACCCGGAGCGCCTGCGGTGTCGTCCAGGACAGACCACCAAGGTGACCACGGCTGGCCATCGAGCGTATGTAGACATCGGGGTCAAGGGCGTGGTCCTGCATCCGGATACGGTCACCCAGCAACGCTCCGCCGGAGAAGGGCGAGGAGGGGTCAACGGCCAGGATGCCCACCCGCTTGCCTCGAGCTCGCAAGATACCGACCAGCGCGTTGGTCAGCGTGGACTTACCCACCCCCGGGCTGCCGGTGATGCCGATGATGTGCGCGTGACCGGTGTGCGGCGCGAGCGCCGCCATGACCTCGCGCAGTGCCGGGTGCGCGTCCTCAACAAGTGAGATCAGCCTGGCGACGGCACGCGGAGCACCTGCCCTGGCCGCGTCGACCAGGGCAGGGACGTCAACGGATCGCACTGCCATCAATGCACATCCAGCGCCGGTGTGGTCGCTGCGTAGGGCAGCACGGTCGCAGCTGGGATCACTGCTTGGGCACGCGCAGGATCAGTGCGTCGCCCTGACCGCCGCCACCACAGAGGGCGGCCGCGCCGACACCACCACCACGACGCTGGAGCTCCAGGGCGAGGTGCAACGTGATGCGGGCGCCTGACATGCCGACGGGGTGCCCGATCGCGATCGCGCCGCCGTTGACGTTCACCTTGTCGGCGTCGATGCCGAGCTTCTTGGTGGACGCCAGCCCCACTGCGGCGAACGCCTCGTTGATCTCAACCAGGTCAAGGTCAGCAGGCGTGATGCCCTCTCGTGCGCAGGCCTTGGCGATGGCCTGCGCCGGCTGGGTCTGCAGCATGGAGTCGGGGCCTGCGACAACTCCATGGGCGCCGATCTCGGCGAGCCATGTGAGGCCCAGCTCTTCGGCTTTGGCCTTGCTCATCACCACGACTGCCGCAGCGCCATCGGAGATCTGCGACGCCGAGGCGGCCGTGATGGTGCCGTCCTTGCTGAACGCCGGGCGGAGTCCGCTGAGACTCTCGGCGGTCGTATTGGGGCGGATGCCCTCGTCGCTCTTGAACTCGATCGGATCGCCCTTGCGCTGAGGAATCGACACCGCGACGACCTCGTCGTCATACAGCCCGTCCTTCCAGGCACGTGCTGCGAGCTGGTGGCTCCGGGCCGAGAACTCATCTTGCTCGGCGCGGGTGAACTGGACGTCCCCGACGTTGCCGGCCTCGGTCAAGAGCCCCATGCCCTGATCGGTGAACGAGTCCCACAGACCGTCGCAGTCCATGTGGTCGCGCAGGGTCACGTTGCCGTACTTGAAGCCCTCGCGGCTCTTGTCCAGCAGGTGTGGAGCGTTGGACATCGACTCCTGGCCACCGGCCACGACGATCTCGAACTCGCCCGCGCGGATCAGCTGGTCGGCCAGAGCGATCGCGTCAATGCCCGAGAGACACACCTTGTTGATGCTCAGGGCTGGAACGGTCATCGGGATGCCGGCCTTGACCGCTGCCTGACGGGCGGGGATCTGGCCGGCGCCGGCCGTCAGCACCTGGCCCATGATGACGTAGTCCACCTGGTCGCCGGTCACACCTGCCTTGTCCAGGGCGCCCTTGATGGCTATGGCACCGAGATCTGATCCGGAGAAGTCCTTCAGGGAACCGAGTAGGCGACCGAGAGGGGTGCGCGCTCCGGCGACGATCACGGACACGGGACGTTCGCTCATGTGCAGTGCCTCCAACGACAGGTTTGAGTACTGGGCGGGCTGAGCAGCCATACCGACAACCACTGGCTTACCGACAACCCGGGTTCACGGTCACTCTAGCCGCGGCGCACCGCTCGCGGGCCACCCTGATCGACAGATCGACCGTCCTGCCCGACGCGAGCGGAGGCCGGTGTCCAGACACGCATAGGCTGGTCCGCATGACTGAGCAGCTCGCAGACCTATTCACCGCGATCGACCACGTGGGCGTGGCCGTGAACGACATCGATGCGGCAATCGCCTTCTATCGCGACACCTATGGGATGAGCCTCCTCCACGAAGAGGTCAACGAGGAGCAGGGCGTCCGCGAGGCAATGATGGCGGTGGGCTCATCCGGCTCCTGCATCCAGCTGCTCGCGCCGCTGACGCCGGAGTCGACGATTGCCAAGTTCCTCGACCGCTCCGGCCCCGGAGTCCAGCAGGTGGCCTACCGCGTCGCCGACGTCGACGCCGTGTCGCGGACGCTGCGTGAGCGAGGACTTCGCCTGTTGTTCGAGGCCCCACGCCGCGGCACGTCGAACAGCCGGGTCAACTTCATCCACCCCAAGGACGCCGGCGGCATCCTGGTCGAGCTGGTCGAGCCGGCTGCTTCACCCGCTCACTGACCCAACCGCGATATGGCGATCTGACCCCGAACCGCCCGCCAAACGTGCACGACCCGCTCCAATACCGCCAGTACCGCGCGCCCGCGCACGAACTTCACCTCTGGACGGGCGCTCGTGCACGTTTGACCGCAGGCGGGAGCGCCCTGGCTCAGGGGCCGGTGCTCGTGGACTCGAGTTCTGCGGCGGTCAAGATGACCAAGGACGCCGTCCAGGCCAGGGGTGCCGGACCAGCGGGGCTGCCATCAGCGAGCACCTTCTCGGGCAAGCTGCCCCACCCGGTGCGGTGAGCACTGAGCCAGTCCATCCAGTGCCTGGCCACCTCGGGCCGCCCGCTCATGGCCGCCGTGTATGCAACCAGGGCGGTCTCCGGCGTCCAGGAGATCCCGTCACGCTTCCAGCCCGCTCCTGGCGCAAGGCCGCCGGCGGGACGTAATGCGTCGGACTGGTAGCGGATCCAGGCGTCCACGACCTGCGGAGACGGTGACTCCGCAAACGGTGGCATCAGGAAAGTGACCGCAGCGTCCACTCCGCCACCCACGAACCAAGGGGAGCCGAACCGCTCGTAGCCTTCGGCGAACCGCTGGCGAAGGATGGTGCGAAGTCGCGCGGCGGCAGCGCCGGAACGCTCGGCGAGCGCGGGCTCGCCGAGTGCGGCATACATGCTCTCGCTGGCTCGCAGTCCGGCCAGCAACGGCGCCACGGTGCCCAGCGAGGTGCGACGGACCGGCACCTCCCAGTAGTCCGGAGAAGGTGGTGGCAGCCGGCGGCCGTCATCCGTGGCGGTCAACGCGAAGGTGGTGGCCCTGTCCAACATCGAGCGCAGCTCCGCGGGAGTCCCCACGTCACCCGAGGCTCGAGCAACCTCCGAGAGCGCCCACAAGGCCCAGCCGGCGCCGTCTGACTGACGGGCCCGACCGTCCGGCGGCCCGCTGCCATCGAGGAGATACCGAGCCTCGAAGCCACCCTCCTTCAGCTGCACGCGCCCAAGGAACCTCAGCGCCTGCAACGCCTCGGCGTCATGACCGGTGCGGGCCAGGGCGACCGCGACGAACGCGGTGTCACGCGGCCAGGCGTAGTTCCAGCGACTCCCCGCACCCGCCGCCACAGCACCGTTGGGCTGGCAGAGCTGGTGCACGTCCAGGAGCGCCGTGCGAACCATGTCCTCCCATGGAGTGTCCTTGCCCGGGACCGAGCCCACCGACAACCATGCGGCGTCGGCGATAGGTCCGCGAGGTGCCAGCCCTCCGATGTCCTGAGCGGCTCGCCAGCCGGGGCCGGTGACCAGAGCTGGCTGACCGGACGTCGCCCCCGCGCCCGTGGTCGCGATCAGGGCGGCGAACACCGCGAAGGAACCCACGATCGCGACAGACCACGCGAGACCTCGCCTCACCGCATTTCCCCCACTCCGGCCAGTCAACGCCCGTCTGTCACCCTGGGCCACAGTGTGGCATCACGCGGCGCCGGACGCGCAGCCAACGCTGACCTTCGCGAGCCACGGTTCGTGCCTCATTGATCTACGATCGGGCCCGTGGTGGTGAACAGGCGGGACGTGCTGGCCGGGATGGGTGCCACGGCGTTCGGAGCACTCGGGGTGATCACTGCTGAGAAGGCGTATGCCGAGGTCCATCGCACGTCTCCGCTCCAGTTCTATGGCGGCTTCGCGTCAGGGATCCGACCCGATCTCTCGCCGCCGTCGGTGCCGGCAGGCTCAGTGGTCTGGTCCGGCAGCACAGACACCAGGCGGGTCGCGCTGACCTTCGACGACGGACCCATGCCTGACTGGACACCCCAGGTGCTCAACACCTTGGCCAGGCACGAGGTCCCAGCGACCTTCTTCCTCAAAGGCATCAACGTGCAGCTCCACGGCGAGATCCACCGCAAGTCCGTCGGCACCCACGAGCTGGGTAACCACACGTGGGACCACCCCGACCTCGCCCGGCTGGACTATGCCGAGTGCCACCGCCAGCTCGAGCGCACCTCGGCCATCATCGAGCAGCGCTACGGGACGCGCCCGACACTGTTCCGGCCTCCCTACGGGCACCTCGGTGGTGCTTCACTACTGGCGGCAGCCGAGCAGAGGCTGACCACTGTGCTCTGGAGCGCCCAGATGAACGAGAACCGTTTTGAGGGCAAGCCTGACGCCATCGTGGGATCTGCCCGCGAGGCGGCGCAGCCGGGTTCGATCATCCTGGCCCACGACAGCGGACCGAGAAACCGGCTCATCACGATCAAGAATCTCGACTCGATCATCAACGGGCTCAAGGCCGACGGGTTCGAGTTCACGACGGTGTCCGACCTCTGTGGGCTGGGTTGAGCAATGGTTGAGGCGCCGACACGCCCGGTGAGCGATATCACCCTGTGGGAGGAATCTCATAACCCTTCCCTGTTGGCCTACCCGCCAGTAGTTTCAGCCAACACAGCGTTTCAGCCCAGACGCCCCGGTCCTGACTTGCCCGACCGTTTCTGAGGAGTACCACGATGCAGGCCATTCTCGATGCGATCCTGTCCGGCGACCGATCACCGGAAACCTTTGCCGCACTTGAGATCCCAGCGCAGTATCGTGCCGTCACGGTGCACAAGGACGAGGTCGAGATGTTCGCCGGCCTGGCCAGCCGCGACAAAGACCCTCGTCGGAGCCTGCATGTCGAGGAGGTTGACGTCCCCGAGCTCGGCCCGGGCGAGGCGATCGTGGCCGTGATGGCCAGCGCCATCAACTACAACACCGTGTGGACGTCGATCTTCGAGCCGATGTCGACCTTCGGTTTCCTCGAGCGCTACGGCCGGGTCTCGCCACTGACCAAGAAGCACGACCTGCCGTACCACGTGGTCGGCTCTGACCTGTGCGGCGTCGTGCTGCGGACCGGCCCCGGCGTCAACGCCTGGAAGCCCGGCGACGAGGTCGTGGCTCACTGTCTGTCGGTGGAGCTCGAGCACGCTGACGGTCACAACGACACGATGCTGGACCCGGAGCAGCGGATCTGGGGCTTCGAGACCAACTTCGGCGGCCTGGCCGACCTCGCACTGGTCAAGACCAACCAGCTCATGCCCAAGGCCAAGCACCTCACGTGGGAAGAGGCGGCCTCGCCCGGGCTGGTGAACAGCACGGCATACCGGCAGCTGGTCTCGCGCAACGGCGCGGGCATGAAGCTCGGCGACGTCGTCCTGATCTGGGGGGCCAGCGGCGGACTGGGCTCGTACGCCACCCAGATGGCGCTCGCGTCCGGCGCCACCCCTATCTGTGTGGTCTCCAGCCCGGACAAGGCCGAGATCTGCCGCAGGATGGGCGCAGAGCTGGTCATCGACCGCAGCCATGACACCGGCGAGGGCTACCGGTTCTGGAAGGACGAGAGGACCCAGGACCCGAAAGAGTGGAAGCGGCTGGGCGCCAAGATCCGCGAGCTGACCGGCGGCAAGGACCCCGACATCGTCTTCGAGCACCCGGGGCGCGAGACGTTCGGCGCCAGCGTCTTCGTCACGCGCCGGGGCGGCACCATCGTGACCTGCGCCTCGACCTCAGGGTTCCTGCACGAGTACGACAACCGCTACCTGTGGATGAGCCTCAAGCGCATCGTCGGCTCGCACTTCGCCAACTACCGCGAGGCCTGGGAGGCCAACGACCTGATCAACCGCGGGCTCATCCACCCCACGCTGAGCAGGACGTATCCCCTGGTCGACGTGGGGCAGGCTGCGTACGACGTCCACCGCAACCTGCACCAGGGCAAGGTAGGAGTTCTTGCGCTCGCCCCGGAGCCTGGCCTTGGCGTCACGGACCAAAAGAAGAGGGACGCGCTCCTCCCCGCGATAAACCGGTTTCGCGAGGTCTGAGACGGCCTTTGTTGGGTGACCATCGTCAATCCCTGGATCCCCCGCGCTACACAAGATATAGGCCGTAGCAGGCGAAGTGTACCCCAGATGTAGCCATCAGCCGCCGATTTGTCTGGGATTTGGGATTGCACGGCACTTCGGTCTACGGTCGGCCCGACTCTTAAGCATCAATGGCGATGCAAAGACGGACTGAAGGAGCCGAACGATGGCTAGCACTGTCATGGAGACACCCCCCGTCGAACAGGCGGCGGACGCGGGAATGCGGTTCGGTCATCCACGTGGCCTATCGACGCTCTTCTTCACCGAGGTGTGGGAGCGGTTCAGCTACTACGGCATGCGGGCGCTGCTCGTGCTCTTCATGACCGCCGCCGCAAGCGGTGCGAATGCCGGCCTGGGGATGGACGTCAAGACGTCAACCGCAATCTACGGCCTCTACACCTCACTGGTCTATCTGCTCGCCCTGCCCGGAGGCTGGGTCGCCGACAAGCTGTGGGGCCAGCAGCGCACGGTCTTCATCGGCGGCTGCATCATCGCTACGGGGCACTTCACCCTCGCCGCCCCGCTGATCGGTCTGCCTGTCCTGCCCACCTTCTTCGCCGGGTTGTTCCTGATCATCGTGGGCACCGGGCTGCTCAAGCCCAACGTCTCCAGCATCGTCGGCCAGCTGTATGACGTGCGGGCGCGTGTTCTGGGAGTGAGCGACGCAGAGGGTGCTACCGCCAAGGACCTCGGAGCGCGCCGCGACGCGGGCTTCTCCATCTTCTACATGGGCATCAACCTGGGCGCCATCATGGGCCCGTTCCTCTGCGGCACCGTCGGTGAGAAGGTCAACTACCACTGGGGCTTCTCCATCGCAGGCTTCGGCATGCTGATCGGGCTCATCCAGTACCGGATGGGCACCAAGTACCTCGGCGAGGCCGGCCTGCACACGGATTCGGACGACCCTGCGGCCAAGGCTGTTCTGTCGCGCAAGTTCTTCTCCGTGACCGCAACCGTCCTGGCCACGCTGGCCCTGGTGACCTGGCTGGGAGTTTCAGGCATCATCACGGTCGCGGTGACCGACGTGGCCCTCTACCTGGGCTACGGCATCGTCGCTATCGCTGCGGCCTACTTCGGCTACATCCTTCTGCGCGGCGGCTACGGCACCGAGGACAAGCGCCGCATCCTCGTCATCGTCTGGTTGTTCGTCCTCGCCGCGATCTTCTGGTCCGGCTTCGAGCAGGCCGGCTCGTCGATGAACCTGTTCGCCAACGAGCTCACCAACCGCAACATCATGGGCTGGGAGATGCCGACGTCCTGGTTGCAGAACGTCAACCCGATCTTCATCATCCTGCTCGCCCCCGTCTTCGGCTACTCCTGGACCTGGCTGGCGCACCGGAACCGGAACCCGTCCATCCCGATGAAGTTCGCCCTCGGCCTCATGGGCCTGTCGGTCGGCTTCTTCGTGCTGGCCTGGGGTGCCGCCGGCGCGTCTGGCAAGGGCTCGGTGGCGATCACCTGGCTGGTCGTGACCTACTTCCTGCACACCGCGGGCGAGCTGTGTCTCTCCCCGGTCGGGCTGTCCTCGATCACCAAGCTCGCACCCCGCGACCGGATCAGTCAGATGATGGGTCTGTGGTTCGTGGCCGCAGCGCTCGGCAACCTGTTCGCCGGTCTGACGGCGGGAACGCTCGAGAACAAGTCCGCGGGCGCAGTGTTCAGCAGCGTGGCGATCTACGTCGGCGTTGCCGGCCTCGTCGCCATCGCTGGTGCGCCGTTCGTGAAGCGCGTCATGGGCAAGGTCGAGTAGAGGAGCATGAATGTCTGACTACGAGGGCCTCGGCGAACGGATCGCCGGGGCCCGCCGTGGGTTGGCACAGGCGGGGATCGATGCATTGCTGGTCACCCCTGGTGCCGACCTGCGCTACCTGACCGGATATCACGCCTTACCACTTGAGCGGCTGACCTGCCTCGTGCTGCCCGCCAAGGGAGGGCCGCGCCTGGTCGTGCCCGCCCTGGAAGAACCGGCTGCCCACGCCTCGCCGGCGGGAGCGTCCAGCCCGGCCCGGCTCGGCATACAGATCGTGCCGTGGCAGGAGACCGAGGACCCGGTGGCACTCGTCGCCAAGATTCTCGGCGGCGTCAGCGGAACCACTGCGACCACCATCGCCCTGGACGACCACATGTGGGCCGAGAAGGTGCTGGCGTTTCGTGCCGCCATGCCGAACGCGCAACAGGTTCTGGCCGGTCCCGTGCTGCGCCACCTGCGGATGCGCAAGGGCACGGCCGAGATCCAGGCGCTGCGCAGTGCAGGAGCCGCCATCGACCGCGTGCACGCGCGGATGGCGCAGTGGCTGCAGGTCGGTCGCACAGAACGTGAGGTGGGCCGTGACATCGCCGACGCGATCATCGCCGAGGGTCACACACAGGTCGACTTCGTCATCGTCGCCTCCGGCCCCAACGGCGCCAGCCCGCACGCGGAGGTCTCCGACCGGGTCATCGAGGCGGGCGACACGGTGGTGGTGGACATCGGCGGCACCACTGAAGCCGGCTACTGCTCGGACGAGACCCGCACCTACTGTCTCGGCAACGCGCCCGCTGACTTCAGTGAGTACTACGCCGTGCTCCTGCAGGCACAGCAGGCCGCCTGCAAGCACGCCCGCCCTGGGGTGACCGCAGAGTCGGTCGACGCAGCGGCGCGCGACGTCATCGCCGCCGCCGGATATGGCGAGGCGTTCCTGCACCGCACCGGTCACGGCATCGGGCTGGAGACCCACGAAGACCCCTACATCGTGGCCGGCAACAGCACGGTGCTGGAGCCCGGTATGGCGTTCTCCATCGAGCCGGGCATCTACCTGCCGGGCAAGCATGGGGCGCGGATCGAAGACATCGTGGTCGTGACCGACGACGGCATCGAACGGCTCAACCTGAGGCCCCGAGAGCTGGCCGTGCTGCCGATCTGAGCTCGTGTCCATCAAGGCGCGATCGGTCAACACACGGCGGTGCTGCGACGCGCCATGCGACTCGTCATAGCGCGGGCACATTAGGCTCTGCGCGGGAGGCCACCACAGATGCTGAGACAACCGCTGTTCAAACGATGGGCCGACTTTCGTCAACGGCAGCGTGAGATCCTGCGCGCCAGCAACGCGCCGACCCTGATCGCGCCGACACCTACGGCGCCGGATGCAGGCGTCACCCCTGCGGAAGGCCGGCAGACCGGGGAACAGACCGAACGCGACATCCTGACCGATACCTTGCCGCTGGGAGCTCAGGAACCGCCGAGTCGACGTCACGACTACGGCACCGCGGGGCGACCGCTCAACCGGCAGTCGCCGTTCTACGTCGGGTTGGTCGGCGCGTTCGGCGTTCTCGTCGCCTATGGCCTGTTCAGGGCGCTGGGTCAGCTGACACAGGTCATCACCTTGCTGATTGTTGCCTTCTTCATGACCCTTGCCCTCAATCCTCTGGTCGAGGCGTTGAACAGGCGTGGGCTGCGGCGGCCCGCTTCGGTGACGATCGTGTTCGTCGGACTCGTCGCGGTGTTCACGGCGCTCGGATTCGTCGTCGTTCCACCGGTGACCCAGCAGGGGGGCCTGCTCGCCGACAACGCGCCGAGATACCTGGACAACCTGCTGGCGAACCAGTTTGTCCAGAACTTCGACAGCCACTATCACGTGCTCGACAAGGTGCGGGTCGAGCTCGAGAAGCTGGTCACCGACGGCAACTTCATGAGCGGGTTCTTCGGCGGCGTGCTCGGGGCGGGCAAGGCGTTGGCCTCCGGACTCTTGGGATTCCTGACCGTTCTGGTTCTGACGCTCTACTTCCTCTCATCCCTGCCCAAGGTGAAGGAAGCGGCATACGGCATGGTGCCCAGATCTCGCCGGCCGCGCTTCATGTCGCTGTCCGAGGAGATCATGCGCCGCGTCGGCAGCTACGCCATCGGACAGGTCGCGGTGGCGACCCTCAACGCGATCTTGAGCTGGGTCATGATGTCGATCGTCGGGATCCGGTATGCCGCAGTGCTGGCTGTCGTCGTCGGCTTCCTGGGTCTGATTCCCATGGTCGGTGCCTCGCTCGGCGCAGCCATCGTCTGCCTGGTCGCCGTGTTCGACGACCCCACGAAGGCCGTGATCGCGCTGGTCTACTACATCGCCTACCAACAGCTCGAGAACTACGTCATCGCGCCCAGGATCATGCAGCGGACGGTCTCGGTCCCCGGCGCCGTCACCGTGATCGCCGCCCTCGCCGGGGCGACGTTACTCGGGATTCTTGGCGCCCTTCTGGCAATCCCCGTGGCTGCGGGCCTGTTGCTCATCTACGAAGAGGTGCTGCTGCCGCGCCAGCATCAGACCTGAGTGCGCACGGCCTGAATGCTCACGGCGTTGCCCTCTGGACGTGCTCGATGACAGACGCCGACGCCATATCTCCGTCCCAGGTGGTTGGCAGTGGCCCGAAGCCGGGGCGCACGGTGGCCACGATCTCGTCGAGCACCCGCCGCAGGTAGGGCTCCCCCACCCACAGATGTCTGGCGCCCTCGACGCCGATCACCCGGGCTCGGGGTATCGCGCTGAACCGCTTCACCGCGTCGTCGGGCCTCAGATAGTCATCGAGCTCAGGCACGAGCGCGACCACCGGCTTGCCCGAATCTGCCCACCCCTGCAGGTGCTCCGGCCCGCTGAACTTCAGCGGCGGACTGAGCAGGATCGCTCCCTCAACCGCCGGATCGTTGCCGTACATCAGGGCGAGGTCGGTGCCGAAGGACCATCCGACCAGCCAGCGGTTCACCAGCGCCGGGTGCTCGGCGAACTCGGCGAACTCGATCGCAGCGGCGACGTCGAACCGCTCGTCAAGGGCCGCGTCGTAGCTACCCTCGGACGTTCCTCGAGTCGACGTCGTGCCACGGGTGTTGAACCGCAGGACGGCGATGTCGGCCAGCGCAGGGAGGCGGTAGGACGCCTTCTTGAAGACGTGGCTGTCCATGTAGCCGCCGTGGGTGGGCAACGGGTGCAGGGTGATCAGCGTGGCGACCGGGTCGCGTTCGAGGGGCAGGGCCAGCTCCCCGACCAGGCGCAGGCCATCGGCCGTGTGGAGCTCGATGTCGCGACGGCGTGCCGGGAGGACCGAGCTGGCCCGAATCAGATGTGCGCCAACGCTATTCATCGAGATGATCCTCGTGGGACGCGCCGACCACGAGCGGTCCAGCAGGGAGTGTGCCAGTGCCGGCGGTCGTCCACTCCGCCCATCCCCTCCGCCGGCCACGCCACGATGTGCGGTATGCCGGGTGCCACCTCCTGCTGACAGCCCGGGCACCGGAAGGACCTGTCCGAGCCGGCACCACTGACCCGACGGACGAACCACTCGCCGTCGCTGTGGGACTCTCGGCGCTCACCTCCACCGATGGCTCTCTCCAGGTCGAGCCCGGTGTCCTCACGACGTCGGCGGTTGGGTCGGGACATGAGTCGATTGTCGCAGGCAGGTCGAAGGCAGGTCGTGGACCGGCGCTATGCGTAGGTCCGGAACCCGCGCCCCACCTTGCGACCGAGGTAGCCGGCAGTGACGAGATGCTCGAGCAACGGCGCCGGCGCGAACCCACGTTCGCGGAACTCGAGATAGAGCTCGCGCTGGATGGCGAGGGAGACGTCGAGACCGACCGCGTCCAGGAGCTCGAACGGACCCATCGGATAGCCACAGCCGGTCTTCATGGCGGTGTCGATGTCGTCGGCGCTGGCGTAGTGCGCCTCGAGCATCTTGACGGCGTCGTGGGGGTAGGGGAAGAGCAGTGCGTTGACGATGAATCCGGCGCGGTCCCCACAGGTCACGGGGTGCTTGCCGATCGCCCGACACAGGTCCTGCACCGTGGCCACGACGTCGTCAGAGGTCGCGACCGTGTGAACCACCTCGACGAGCTTCATGATCTGGGCAGGGTTGAAGAAGTGGATACCCACAACGTCCTCAGGGCGTTTGGTCGCCACGGCGCACTCGATGACCGGCAGCGATGAGGTGGTCGTGGCCAGGATGGCGTCCGGTTTGCAGATCTCGTCGAGGTTCTCGAACAGCGCCCGCTTGACCTGGAGGTCCTCCACGACCGCCTCGACAACGAGGTCGACGTGAGCGAGGTCCTCGAGCGTGGTGGTGCCGTGCAGAAGCGCCGCGGCCGCGTCGCGGCCATCTGCCGTGAGCTTGCCGCGCTGGACCGCCTTCTCCAGGCTCTTGGCGATGTTCGCCTTGACCGCCTCGACCTTGGCCTCCGACCGAGCGACGTACGTCACGGCATACCCGGCCTTGGCGAACACCTCGACGATCCCTGTCGCCATCGTTCCGGAGCCAACAACGCCAACGGTTTTCACGGTTCTGCGGCCCCCCTCGTGAGCGCCGGCGAGCGAGCTGAGGTGGTCGGCGACGACGGTGGAGCTGCCGGCCTGGTCGTAGGTGTAGAAGCCGCGACCGGTCTTGCGACCCTTGAGCCCACCCGTGACCATCTGCTTGAGAATGGGGCTCGGCGCGTGCAGGCGGTCGCGCCCCTGCTTGTACATCGTGTCCAGGATCTCGTAGGCCGTGTCGAGACCGATGAGGTCCATCAGAGCCAGGGGGCCCATCGGCAGACCGCAGCCGAGCTGCATCGCGGCGTCGATGTCCTCGCGGGTGGCATAACGGCTCTCGAACATGTCGACGGCGTGGTTGAGGTAGCCAAACAGCAGCGCGTTGGCGATGAAACCGGCCTTGTCGCCGATGACGACCGGCATCTTCCCGATCCGCTCAGCCAGCGCCTTGACGTCCTCGACGACCGAGTCGTCGGTCACCACGGTGCGGATGACCTCGACGAACTTCTGCACCGGAGCAGGGTTGAAGAAGTGCATGCCGACGACACGACGCGGGTGCTCGGTGGCGACCGAGATCTCGGTGACAGACAGGCTGGAGGTGTTGGTGGCCAGAATCGCGTCAGGCTTCACGATCTGATCCAGCCTGGCGAAGATGTCGCGCTTGAGATCGAGACGCTCGGGCACTGCCTCGACCACGAGGTCGCACTCGGCAAGGTCGGCGAGGTCTGAGCTGAAGCGCACCCGACCGAGCAGCTCGGTCTGTTGTTCTTCGGTCAGCTTGCCACGGGAGAGCGCCCGGTCGGTCGAGCGACGCAGGACCCCTTCGCCCTTCTCAACGGCCTCCGGGGAGACCTCCACGGCGACGACGCTGAGACCACTGCGCGCAAACACCTCCACGATGCCCGCACCCATGGTGCCGAGTCCGATCACGCCTACTGTCACGAAGTCACGAGCCATGTCGGCGAGTCTGTCAGAGCGACGGGAGTCGTGGGAGGGCGCACTGCCGAGATCGTGCTCACAGCCGTGCGTACGGCCGTGCTCATGGTCGTCTTCAGAGTCGTGCTCACAGTCACCGCGCGACAACGCTGCTCGACCAGCTGGTCGACCGTATGCCGGGTTGTCCGCGGGGCTCGGTAGGCTGCCGAGGTGCGACTGGTCATAGCGCGGTGCAGTGTGGACTACCAGGGTCGGCTCCTGGCCCACCTCCCGTTGGCGACCCGTCTGCTGCTGGTCAAGGCCGACGGGTCCGTGCTCATCCACAGCGACGGCGGCTCATACAAACCCCTGAACTGGATGTCACCTCCCTGCGCGATGACTGAGGTCGCCCCAGAGAGTCACGAGGTCGCCGACGGAGTGGCGTCGGTCTGGGTGGTCCAGCACGCCAAGTCCGAGGACCGCCTCCGGGTGCTGCTGCACGAGGTGCTGCACGACTCCGACCACGAGCTCGGGGTGGATCCCGGACTGGTGAAGGACGGCGTCGAGGCCCATCTGCAGCGGCTGCTCGCCGAACACATCGCGACCTTGGGACCGGGATACACCCTGGTTCGTCGCGAGTACATGACCGCCATCGGGCCCGTCGACATTCTGTGCAAGGACGCCTCGGGTGCCTCGGTCGCGGTCGAGATCAAACGCCGGGGGGACATCGACGGTGTCGAGCAGCTGACCCGCTACCTC
>JABBOX010000266.1 GCA_012927555.1 Phycicoccus sp. | reverse complement strand
GCTCGCCGCCGTGAAGCCGGGGGCGAAGTTCTCCGACGTCCACGACGCCGCGATCCGTGTCATTGCCGAGCATCTTCACGCCTGGGGTCTGCTTCCCGACGGCGTCGGCGTCGAGACGACGCTCGACAAGGAGCACGGACAGCACCACCGTCGCTGGATGGTCCACGGCACCAGCCACCATCTGGGCCTGGACGTTCACGACTGCGCGCTGGCCCGGCGGGAGGAGTACATGGACGCCGAGCTGACCCCGGGCATGATTCTCACCGTTGAGCCCGGTCTCTATTTCAAGGCCGACGACCTGTTGGTGCCTGAGCAGCTGCGCGGCATCGGGGTGCGGATCGAGGACGACGTGCTGGTGACCCAGGACGGCTGCGAGAACCTTTCGGCAGCCCTGCCACGCACCTCGACCGACGTCGAGGCCTGGATCGCTCGCCTGGCTCCTAAGCCGTAAGGGACTGACCGGGGATGTTCGCCAGCAGGGCACGAGCCTGCTCGGCGAACTTGTGCTCCACGAGCAGCTCATAACGTGTCGCCACCACTTGGCTCACCGACGTGAAGTCACGCTGACCCTTGGTCGCGGCATAGCCGATGATGGCCCAGACGAGGCCGAACATCGCCCCGAACGCCACCGTCAGCAGAACCGTCAGGGTGGTGCTGTTGCTGTCGAACATCGCAAAGATGAGCCCGACGAAGAGACCCATCCACATCCCGGACAACGCACCGGCGCCGGCAACCCGCCCCCGGGTCAACCTCCCGGTCACTCGCTCCACCTGCCTGAGGTCGGTACCGACGATCATGCAGTTCTCCACGGCAAACTCGTGGTCGGACAGGTAGTCGACCGCCTTCTGAGCATCCGCGTACTTGTCGTACGTCCCGAGCGACAAGGGGAAGTCCAGGATCAGCCCACCGACGGGGATCCGTGCGCGGCCTGACATGTTCGCTTGAGAGCTCATAACAGCATTCTCGCCCAAGTCAGCGCAGTTTGTAGTCCTCCAGCAGTCGCCGACCGATGATCATCTTCTGGATATCCGCCGTGCCTTCACCGATGAGCAGCATCGGCGCCTCGCGATAGAGCCGCTCGATCTCGTACTCCTTGGAGTACCCGTAGCCGCCGTGGATGCGGAACGAGTCAGTCACCACCTCGGCGCAGTACTCGGACGCCAGCAGCTTTGCCATGCCGGACTCAAGGTCGTTGCGCTCGCCTGAGTCCTTGAGTCGCGCGGCCCGGACCATCATCTGGTGACTGGCCTCGATCTTCGTGGCCATCTCCGCCAGGCGGAACATCACCGCCTGGTGCTCGGCGATCTTCTTGCCGAACGTCTCACGTTGCTGGGCGTAGGCGATCGCGAGCTCGAACGCCCGCAGCGCCACACCACAGGCGCGGGAGGCGACGTTGACCCGGCCGACCTCAACCCCGTCCATCATCTGGTAGAAGCCCTTGCCCGGCTCGCCACCAAGGATCTGATCCGTCGTCGTGCGATACCCATCAAGAATCAGCTCGGTCGTATCGACGCCCTTGTAGCCCATCTTCTCGATCTTGCCGGGGATCGTCAGGCCGGGTTCAACCTCGCCGAAACCAGGCTCCTTGTCGATCAGGAAGGCTGTCATGTTCTTGTACACCGAGTCTGCGCCGGTGTCCGTCTTCACAAGCACCGCAACGAGATTCGAGGATGCGCCGTTGGTCAGCCACATCTTCTGACCATTGAGCGTCCACTCGCCGTCCCCTGTCGTCACGGCCTTCGAGGTGATCGCTGCCACGTCGGATCCGCAGCCTGGCTCGGACATCGAGAACGCGCCGCGAACCTCGCCGGTCGCCATCCGGGGCAGATACCTCTGCTTCTGCTCCTCCGTGCCGTGCTGGATCAACATGTAGGCGACGATGAAGTGCGTGTTGATGATGCCGCTGACACTCATCCAGCCGCGGGCGATCTCCTCGACGCACAACGCGTACGTCAACAATGACTGGCCCAAGCCGCCGTACTCCTCGGGGATCATCAGGCCGAAGATCCCCATCTCCTTCATGCCCTCGACGATCTGGGTCGGGTACTCGTCCTTGCGCTCGAGATCCATCGCCGCCGGGATGATCTGCTCGTCGACGAACGTACGCACCAGTTTGAGCAGCTCGGTCTGCTCGTCGGTCAGACCTTCGGTGTGCTGGAGTCGTGCCATCGCGGTATGCCGCCCTCACATGTTGGGTTCCAGGAGCTATCAGCGAGTATGCCGAATCGTCGTCTCCACGGCACAGGGGCCGCCCGTGTGAGCCCCAACACGGGCCGTACCCCGGCCGGCGAGCTCCCACTGACTGTCACTCTCACTGATATCTGGTTGCGGCCGGCAGCGCAAAGCGCGAACCTGTAGCCATAGACCGCGCGCCGACCGGGTGCGCCGATATCCAAGGAGGGCCGAGAGATGTCAACGACTGCTCTGAGTGCCGCCCGCGCTCAATCCCTCCCCCCTTCTTGGAGATTCCCTTGTCGCACAACAGTTTTCGCGAGTCATTAACCCGCCTGACGCACGAAGAGCCTGCCGAGCTCACGGCTGAGCTCCGCGACGGCATGTTTGCCGTCGACACCGCCCCCGACGGACCACCCGAAGGCGATACGTGGTCAAGCTGGGATGGCGCGCAGCATGGTCCCAACCCACGTCCCGGCTGGGTTATCACCGACCTCGGCGCCGTTGACGAGGATCTGGGCATCATCAAGTCCGGCAAGGAAGCCGACGTCCACGTCGTGCGCCGGTGGATCCCAGGCGGCCCTGCCGCAGAAACCGCAGACCTCGCAGACGCCGCCGACGCCGCCGACAGTGGTGCATTGATGGCCGCCAAGCGGTTCCGCGACTCCGACCACCGGATGTTCCACCGTGATGCGGGATACCTCGAGGGTCGCCGGGTCCGCCGAAGCCGGGAGATGCGCGCCATGGCACGGCGTACCGACTTCGGCAAGGAGATGATCTCCAGCCAGTGGGCCTTTGCCGAGTTCAACGCCCTGAGCGAGCTGTGGAGCGCCGGCCTGCCGGTCCCCTACCCGGTGCAGATCAGCGGTACCGAGGTCCTGATGGAATTCATCGGGGACGGGGATCAGGCGGCGCCGCGGCTGGCGCAGACCCGCCCTATGCCGACGCTGCTCGCGGACCTCTTCGAACAGGTCCGCTTCACGATGAGCGAGCTGGCCCTGCGCGGATGGACCCACGGTGACCTGTCGCCGTACAACGTCCTGCTCCACGAAGAACGCCTCGTCATCATCGACTGGCCGCAGATCGTCGACATCATCGGCAACCCTCGCGGGCCCGAGTTCCTGCAGCGCGACTGTCACAACATGTGTGCCTGGTTCGTCAGCCGCGGCTTGGCCGTCGACGAGGAGGATCTGTTCGGTGACCTGATGGCGGTGGCCGTGTCGCGATGGTGAACCGGCTAGGGTCCCGATCGTGGGCACCGAAATCAGCCGTCGTGGGGTGCTGGCGGGCGTCGTAGCCATCCCATGGCTGGTCGCCTGCAGCCCTGGCATCGACAAGCCTGCAGGGGTCGTTCTGGAGGACGGCACGTTCTCCTCCAGGTTCTGGCCCGGTCGGGACGTGCGCTGGCGTCTGGCCAGCCCCACACCACGAGGGACCGGACCGGGCGCACAGCCGCTCGTGGTGGCGCTGCACGGCCATGGCGGTGGCGCCGACTGGCCCTTCAACAGCGTCCACATCGAACGCCACGTCGCGTCGACCGGTCTGGCCGTGGCGACGGTCGATGGTGGCGACTTCTACTGGCACGCAAGGAGATCAGGGACTGACACCGGTCGCATGGTGATCGAGGATCTCCTGCCGCTGATGGCCAGCAAGGGTATGGCGACCGACCGCATCGGCTTGATCGGGTGGTCGATGGGCGGATACGGCGCGCTCCTGATGGCCACCAAGCTCGGACCCACGCGGGTGGCCGGCGTGGTAGCGGCGAGCGCGGCGCTGTGGCAGTCCCCCGGCGACAGCGCACCTGGCGCCTTCGATGACAGCGAGGACTTCGTCCGCAACGACGTATTCGTGGCGCGAGGCAAGCTACGCGGCATACCGGTGCGCCTGGACTGCGGACGCGACGACCCGTTCATCGCGGCCAACCGGGCGTTTGCGCGCGAGCTGCCTGATGCCGTCGCCACCTTCGACGAGGGAGCCCACACCGAGGGCTACTGGACGGCCCACGCGGGAGCCCAGATGAAGTGGCTCGCCGATCGCCTCCGGTAACCCCTCCAGACCCCGCTTGTTGCCCCGAAACCACCGAATCGACACCTCGAATCGCCCGAAACGGTGGCTTCGCCGCAACAAGCGGCCCTGTAGTGAGGTCAGGCCCCAGGCGTTTCCCACTTCTGCTGGCGGGTCATGGCCGCGGCCCGACCCTTGGCCGAGATCACCATGGCCATCTTGCGCGAGGCCTCGTCGATCATCTCGTCACCGAGCATGACCGCACCCTTCTTGCCACCAGCTTCGGACGTGAAGTGGTCGTAGGCGTCCAGGATGTTCTCGGCGTGGTCGTAGTCGCTCTGGCGCGGGCTGTAGACCTCGTTGGCCGGGACGAGCTGGCCGGGATGCAGGACCCACTTGCCGTCGAAGCCAAGGGCCGCGGATCGGCCCGCCACCCGTCGGAACCCCTCGATGTCCTTGATCTGCAGGTACGGCCCGTCGATGGCCTGTTTGTCGTAGGCGCGTGCCGCCATCAGGATCGACATGAGGATGTGGTGGTAGGCATCGCCCACGTCATAACCCTGCGGCTGCTCGCCGACCACGAGGCTCTTCATGTTGATCGACGCCATGAAGTCGGCCGGCCCGAAGATGATTGTCTCGACCCGCTGGCTCGCGGCGGCGATGGCGTTGACGTTGGTGAGACCGAGCGCGTTCTCGATCTGCGCCTCGATCCCGATCCTGCCGACCTCCAGGCCCGTGGACTTCTCGATCTGGGTCAGCAGCATGTCGAGAGCGACGACCTGTTCGGCGCTCTGGACCTTGGGCAACATGATGGCGTCGAGGTTGGCACCGGCGCCCTCAACGACCTCCACGACGTCGGAATAGGTCCATTGCGTCGTCCAGTCGTTGACCCGGACGGTGCGGATCGTGTCGCCCCAGCCACCCTCGTTGAGGGCCGACACGATGTTCTTGCGCGCCTCCGGCTTGGCCACGGGCGCGACGGCGTCCTCGATATCCAGGAACACCTGGTCAGCACCAAGGCCCCTCGCCTTGTCGATCATCTTGAGGCTGGAGCCGGGAACTGCGAGGTTCGAGCGGCGGGAACGAAGAGGGCGCTGGGTCACGGAGGGCACGAAAGTCATGCTCCGGAGGCTACCCAGCCGTATACCGGCTCGCCACTGCGCAGGGTGGGTGACGTTCGCCACCCACACGCGTCGCACTAGGCTCGACGGCATGACCGACCTGAGTGCCCTCCTCTCCGAGGCTGCCAAGAAGTCCGGGCTGCTCTGGATCGACGTTCCCGGCGACCGCGCCTGGCCCGCGTGGCACGTGTGGCTTGACGGCACGGCATACGTCGTCACGGGCCCCGGCGAGCAGACCCTTCCGGCCCTTCCCGCGGACGTCGCGGTGACGTTCCGGAGCAAGGACACCGGCGGGCGACTGGCCACCGTGCCGGCACACGCGAGTGTCGTGACCCCTGACGACCCGCGCTGGGATGACGTGTCCACGGCGCTGAAGGGGTCCCGTCTGAACGCCCCCGCAGGCGATACCGTCGCGCGCTGGGCCAGCGAAGCCACGGTCTACGCTCTGGAACCCCACGGCGACGCCCTTGAGGGCCCAGACGGTTACCTGCAGGAGGCGCGCGTGGCGCAACCGGCAGCAACGCCGGCCACCACCCTCACCTGGCACCCCTGGCATATCAAGGGTCGACCGAAGTGGCGCCGCGGCACCAGGCGCTAATCCCGCTAGCCTTGCGCCGTGAGCCCCATGACGCGCGTCTTCGTCGCACGCCTCGCCGCGCTGAGCGTCTTTGACCCACTCGGTGACCCGGTGGGCCGCGTCCGCGACGTGATCGTGCACTTCAGCTCTGGTCGCCCCGCTCCCCGCGTCCTCGGCCTCGTGGTCGAGGTGCCGGGTCGTCGGCGGGTCTTCGTTCCGATGACGCGCGTCACCAGCGTCGATGCGGGGCAGGTGATCACCACCGGACTGGTCAACATGCGCCGGTTCGAGCAGCGGAGCAGCGAGACCCTTGTGCTTGCCGAGCTGTTCGAGCGCCAGATCCGGATCACCACCGCCGACGAGACGTTCGAAGCAATGGTCGAGGACATTGCCATCGAGCAGGAGTCCAACCGCGACTGGTTCGTCGTCAAGGTGTTCGTCCGCAAAGGATCCGGCGGGACCCGCAGCATCTCGCGGCTTGGCCGACGCCGCGGTGAGACGGTGCTCGTCGACATCAACCAGGTGACCGGGCTCCACCTCGAGCCCGAGGACCAGAGCGCCGCGAAGCTGCTCGAGAGCTATGAGGACCTCAAACCCGCCGACCTGGCCGAGATGATCCAGGACCTCAACCCCAAGCGCCGGGATGAGGTCGCCGCCGCCCTCGACGACGAGAGGCTGGCCGACGTCCTGGAGGAGCTGCCTGAGGACGACCAGGTCGAGATTCTGCGAGGCCTGGGGCGCGAGCGGGCCGCCGACATCCTCGAGACCATGCAGCCCGACGACGCGGCGGACCTGCTCTCCGAGCTGACACCGGAGAACGCCGAGGAGCTGCTGCGGCTGATGGAGCCGGACGAGGCGGCAGATCTGCGACGCCTGTTGACCTACGACGAGGACACCGCCGGTGGCCTGATGACGACCGAGCCGGTGATCCTTGGCCCCGAAGCGACGATCGCCGAAGCGCTGGCCGTCGTCCGTCGGGTCGAGCTCTCGCCCGCACTCGCGGCAACGGTCTTCGTATGCCGTGCGCCCCTGGAGACGCCGACAGGCAAGTTCCTCGGGGTCGTCCACATCCAGCGCCTCCTGCGCGAACCGCCGCACGCATTCATCGGCAGCATCCTCGACAAGGATCCCGAGCCGTTGACTCCTGATGCCTCCATCGGCAAGGTGACCCGAATGCTCGCTACGTACAACCTCGTCGGTGTCCCGGTGGTCGACGATGACGGGCGGCTCGTGGGGGCCGTCACCGTGGACGACGTGCTCGACCACATCCTCCCTGAGGACTGGCGCGAGGATCGGCACCAGGTGACCCATGTCGAGTGAGCGGGCAAGCCGCCTCGCACGGCTGGACCAGCCGCGCGAGGCGAGCCGCAGCCTGTTCGGCAGGCCGGCGATGGATCCCGACACCTTCGGACGGTTCGCGGAGAAGTTCGCGCGCTACATGGGGACGGCCAAGTTCCTCGTCTACATGACGGTCTTCGTGCTGCTCTGGATCGCGTTCAACGTCGTCGGGATCATGAACCACAAGTGGGACGTCTACCCGTTCATCTTTCTCACGCTCATGCTCAGCCTGCAGGCGTCGTACGCCGCTCCCCTGATCCTGCTCGCCCAGAACCGTCAGACCGACCGGGACCGGGTCGCTCTCGAGCAGGACCGCGCCAGCTACGAGCGCAACCTGGCCGACACCGAGTTCCTCACGCGCGAGGTGGCCTCGCTGCGAATCGCCTTGCGAGACATGGCTACGCGCGACTATCTGCGCTCAGAGCTGCGGTCACTGCTGGACGAGATGGAGCAGCGTGGCATACAGATGTCTGTCGAGGGCTCAAGGCTCCCGCCCAGTGCCGACCCTCCCCTGGCGTTCGAGGGTCCAAAACCGACCTAACATTGGACACATGCCCGCCCCATCGCAAGACGTCCTGATCGCTGCCCTCTCCACGGTCAACGACCCCGAGATCCGCAAACCCATCACCGAGCTCGGCATGGTCGAGTCGGTCGAGGTCGACGAGTCCGGTCGAGCCGCCGTCACCATATTGCTGACGGTCTCGGGCTGCCCGCTCAAAGAGACCCTCACGCGCGACGCCACGGCGGCGCTACTGACTGTCGAAGGTGTCACCAGCGTCGACGTGACGCTCGGGGTCATGAGCGACGAGCAGCGCGCCCAGCTGAAGACCACACTGCGCGGCGACAACCCCGAGCGAGAGATCCCCTTCGCCCAGCCCAACAGCCTGACCCGGGTCTACTGCGTCGCCTCGGGCAAGGGCGGCGTGGGCAAGTCGTCGGTGACCGTCAACCTGGCTGCGGCCATGGCCCAGGACGGCCTGAGGGTCGGTGTCGTCGACGCCGACGTCTATGGCTTCTCGGTGCCCCGCATGCTCGGCGTGGAGCATCGCCCGACCCAGGTCGACGACATGATCCTGCCGCCGCTCGCCCACGACGTGAAGGTCATCTCGATCGGCATGTTCGTCCCGGGCAACCAGCCGGTGGTCTGGCGCGGACCGATGCTGCACCGCGCCCTGCAGCAGTTCCTGGGTGATGTGTTCTGGGGTGACCTGGACGTGCTGCTGCTCGACCTGCCGCCCGGCACCGGTGACATCGCAATCTCGGTCGCACAGCTCATCCCGAACGCCGAGATCCTGGTCGTCACCACTCCGCAGAAGGCTGCCTCTGAGGTGGCCGAGCGCGCGGGTTCCATTGCGCTGCAGACACATCAGCGCATCGTCGGAGTCATCGAGAACATGTCATGGATGGAGCTGCCGGACGGCACTCGCCACGAGATCTTCGGCGCCGGTGGCGGCCAGGCCGTCGCGGACTCGTTGACCCGCGACGTGGGCGCGCCGGTTCCGCTGCTGGGCCAGATCCCGCTCGATACTCGACTGCGCGAAGGCGCCGACAACGGTATGCCGGTCGTGCTGGGCGAGCCCAACAGCCCGTCGGCGGTTGTCCTGCGTTCGATCGCCCGCGGCCTCTCGACCCGGTCACGCGGACTCGCAGGTCGCTCACTCGGGCTGACTCCCGCAGGCCGCTAGAAAGACCAACACACGCCGTCAGGTGTCCTCGGGTTGAAGGGTGGCTCTTGCCCCTGCTCGAGGGCTCCCTTTATGGGGCTGCGAGCCACCCCTCAACCCTCGTTGACTTCGACGTCAGGTGGAGTCCTCGTCATAGGGAGTCGCCCGTTTCGAGTCTCTTCGATTGACTGACGACTGCCCCTTGACCTCACCGGCCTCACCCGGCTGACCATCAGCGGGGCCGTCGTCCATGAGCGCCTCACGAACGATCCGGCGGGGGTCGTACTGGCGGGGGTCGTACTGCTTCCAGTCGACGTCGTCGAACTCCGACCCCATCTGTTCGCGCAGCTGCACTTTGGCTGCGTCTGCCAGGCCCCTGACCTGCTTCACCAATCTGGCGAGCTTCGCGGAGTACTCCGGCATCCGCTCAGGACCGATCACGAGCAGTGCTGCGACGACGAGGATCACAAACTCCCAGCCGTTGATGTCGAACACGTGTGAACCTCGCGTTTGTGGAGTGGCAGCTAGTTGGCCGCTTGCAGAGTCATCTTGACAGTACGCTCGCTGGTTCCGCGCCGAGTCGTCAACTCGATCACGTCTCCGACCGACTTGGCTCGGATCGCGACGACGAACTCGTCCGGGCCAACGATCGGCCTCCCGTCGAACTTGATGATCACGTCGCCCGGTTTCAGCCCCGCCTTGTCGGCCGGACCACCCTTGGTGATCGGCGGGTTTCCGTTGCTGGAACCCGTCGCGATCTTGACACCCTCACCTGCGTAGGTGGTGTCAAGCATGACGCCGATGACTGGATGCGTGGCCTTGCCCGTGGCGATCAGCTGCTCGGCCGTCTTTCGTGCCTGGTCACTGGGAATCGCGAACCCGACACCAATGCTGCCGGACTGCCCGTCAACCGGGTCCTGCGAGCCTGCGACGCGCGCGATCGCGGAGTTCACCCCGATCACGCGACCCGCCATGTCGAGCAACGGCCCACCCGAGTTGCCGGGGTTGATGGCGGCATCGGTCTGGATGGCGTTGATGAAGGCGGCGGTTGAGCTGCCCGACCCACCAGGTGTCACAGGGCGATTCAACGCGCTGATGATGCCGCTGGTGACCGTGCTGTCCAGGCCGAGCGGGGCCCCCACCGCGATGACCGGATCACCCACGACCACCGTGGACGAGACGCCGAACGCGAGCACCGGCAGGTTACGGCGGTCCACCCGGATGACGGCCAGATCGTAGGACGCGTCACGACCGATGATCTTCGCATCTGACACCTTGCCATCGGTGAAGATCACCGTGATCTTGCCCGTCTTTGCCGCGCCCTCGACCACGTGGTTGTTGGTCAGGATGTAGCCGTCCTTGCGCAGTACGAATCCCGACCCTGTTCCCGCGTTGTCAGCCCCCTTGACCCTGATGGTGACCACGCTGGGCAGGGCGCGTGCCGCGATGTCGGCGATGGAGCCTGCGGGTCGGGCGGTCGTGCCCGCGGGCGCAACGGGAAGCGAAAGGGCCGCGTTATCACGTCGGCTCACGATCAAGGCGCCAACGCCGCCCCCGAACAGTGCAGCCGCCAGGGTCATGACGACCGCCCCAGCCACGACGGCAGAGGTGACGCCGGTGCCCAAGCCACCCAGGCCACCTCGGCCACCCGGGTCGGGGGTCCGGGCGCTCGAGTCGAAGCCCACTGAGTCGTCCGGCAACGGTTGCGAAACGGACTGGTCCCAGCTGGAGAGCTCAGCAAACGCGGGCTCGACGGTCGGCGGAGGCTGATGCGTGAAAGGGCTGCCGGTCGGCGGTGGGTAGCTGACCATCGACGGAGCAGCGAGTGGCAGACGCTCCGTGGGCTCCGCTTCCTGCGGCTTCTCCGTGGGCTGCTCAGGACCGCGCTCGATGGCCGGCTCACGGGCTGGCTCGTCGTGGCCCCCGGGAGGGCGCTGCTCCTCGTTCATGGGTCGATTGTGCCTAACGTCGGCTCAGGTCGGGAACACCGGTCCACGGCGGGGCCACCACGACAGGGACGGTATGGGTGGAGATGTCGATGGACGTCGCAGTCAGCCCGACCGACCCTGCGCCCTGGTTCGTGGCCAGGAACGTCGCCGCCAGGCTGCTGGACCCGTCCCCGGTCGTCGAGCCGGCTGTGGCTGCCGAAGCCGGCAGACGGAGCACTGGTGAGGACTTTCCCGGGACGCCGACGCCGTTCACGCTGAGGCTCCAGGCGGCGGCAACCGAGGCGCCCGCGACAAGCCCGGCCATCATTGCCGCACGCAAAGGGGAGTGGTAGAGGGCTGGAGCCGAACGGCCCATGACCGCCAGTGGCGCAGACACCATCGTCGAGGCCGGGAGCACCGACTGCCCGGCCAGGCCGAGCAACGCGGACTGGAGCCCGCTCGAAAGCCCTGGAGTGGCCGCAGAACGCAGAGATCTCAACAGTCGACGCTCGGCATCGGCCGCGGCCCGACAGCCGGGGCAGATCGAGACGTGCTGATCACAGGCCAGGAGCGCCGCGGCGGAAAGGCTGCGGTCGGCATACGGACTGAGCGCCTCGTCCAGATGGCGCAAGGCGGCAACGTGGTGGCGGCTAAGGACTGGGCTCACCGGGTGCCGGGGGCTACCCGCCCCAACGCGAAGCCGCGACGGACCCGGGTCGGCGTGATGGTCCTGCTCGGATCGGGGGCGCGATGCGCGAGAGCCTCACGCAGCTGGGCACGGCCGCGGTGGATGCGTGAGCGGACGGTGCCGAGCTTGATGCCCAGCGTGGTCGCGATCTCCTCGTACGACAGACCCTCGATGTCGCACAGGACAACTGCCGCGCGAAAGTCCGGCGTCAGCGCGTCGAGGGCGCTCTGGACGTCGTCATCGAAGTGGGTCTCGGTGTAATGCTGCTCAGGGCCGACCTCACGGCTGGGCAGTCGCGCCGCCGCGTCGTCCGAGAGCAGGTCGAACCGGATCCGCTGCTTGCGGCGCATCTTGTCCAGGAAGAGGTTGGTGGTGATGCGGTGCAACCAGCCCTCGAACGTCCCGGGCTGGTAGGAGTGGAGAGAACGGAAGACTCGGATGAAGACGTCGTGGGTCAGGTCCTCCGCGTCATGCACGTTGCCAGTGAGGCGGTAGGACAGGCGGTAGACCCTGGCCGAATGCTGCTCGACGATCTCTTCCCAGGTCGGCGGGACCCAGGCATGCGCTGTGGCAGTGGTCGGCGCGAGTGCATCCTGCGCATCGGCGCGGTCCCTCGTGGTGGTGGACATAACCAGAATGCTTCCGGACCAACCTGAGAGTTTGCTGGGTAGGCCGGCAGGCGGCTCTCAGGGTGACGCCGCACCTCGTCCGACATCGCCTGACGGACCCCCGCAGAGCAGTAGGGTAGCGCCCATGAGCGCACAGAAGCCGGCCAGCTGGGCCTACTCGGAGGAGTTCGTCCCAGAGACCGAGGTCATCGAATCCGCCCGACTGCGCGGCGAGGAGCTGGGCTGTACTCCCGTCATGCCGGGCGCGGGCGCAGCCCTGCGTCTGCTCGCCGCAGCCGCCAACGCCAAGGCAGTCGTCGAGGTCGGCACCGGCGCGGGCGTCTCGGGCCTGTGGCTCCTGTCGGGTATGCCGCCTGATGGCATCCTGACGACGATCGACGTCGAGGCCGAGCACCAGCGGGCGGCCAAGCAGGCGTATGCCGCGGCAGGCGTCCCACCGCAGCGCACCCGCGTCATCACGGGGCGGGCCCTGGACGTGCTCCCCCGCCTGACCGACGGGGCCTACGACATGGTCGTGATCGATGGCGACAAGACGGAGTACCCGCAGTATGTCGAGCAGGCTCTGCGTCTGCTGCGCCCCGGCGGAGTCCTGGCCCTGGACAACATGCTGTGGCACGACTCCGTCGCCGATCCCGCGACGCGGGATGAGACCACGACCATTCTGCGAGACCTCGGCAAGGCGCTGCGCGACGACGAGTCGCTGCTTTCGGCCCTGTTGCCGGTGGGGGACGGCCTCCTGGCAGTGGTCAAGCGATAGAGGTCACGCACCAGCGGTCAGCCGGAGCCACGACGGGGCTACTCGCCTGGCCCAGCACCCTCACGGAAGCCCTCGGGTCCTTCGACGATCGCGACGACCTCGAAGGACTCGATCCACAGCGGCGGCGACCCGATCAACCGGCTGACGGGTGACTCGGCAGCCTCAGCCGCGAACGACTCGGCGAACACATCGCGCGCATCCCGCGAGTCCCACACGTAGATCCCGTCGAACCACTGGCCTGCGCGCATCCGCCAGGTCTTGAACGCCAGACCCTCGCGCACGGCGAACCGCGCCATCGAGGTCCCGACGACATATTCCCGCAGAGACTGCTCGGCGCCCCCTGCAGCGCCTTCGAGGGACCATCGCACGCTCAGCCCATAACCAGCACTCATGTGCGCCCTCCGTCAGGCAGTTGTTCCGGGATCGGGCACCAAGCCTGGTTGGCAGGGCGTGCGACGACGACCTCGTCAGACGCGGGGCTCGTCGCTGCGGGGCAGCTCCGTGGAGTCATCGCGCACGGTGTGATGCACCACGTCCGTGCGCCGTGCGGTGTTGGCCAGAACGAGCGAGATGACCAACCCTGTGACCCCGACCACCATGAGGATGACACCCACGTTGGACAGGTTTATCCCGCTGGTCGACCACGTGATCGCGAACTTAAGGATCGCTCCGATTGCGATCAACGCCAAGCTGGAACCGATTCTCATCAGTTGCTCCCATTCGTGGGTTCGTGGACATCCCAAGCGTAGCCGGGCTCGAGGCCAAACCGCCTCATCAGCCCTTGCCCGTCTGGGGCTGATTGTGGCCATCCGGACTAAAATCTGGTGAGGTTTGTCTGTTATCTTCCTTGTCCACTGCCCGACCAGGGCCCCCACGCAACACGAAGGGAAACCTCGATGATTACTTTCGGAGTCGTCCTGATCATCCTCGGCTGGCTCGTATCAGGCCTCGCGGTCCTGAAGAGCATCGGCTACCTGCTTGTGGTCGTTGGCGTCATCCTGTGGATCCTCGGCTCGATGGGCCGCTCCGTCGGCGGACGCAAGCACTACTACTGACAGCAGTGAGCCCCGACCGGGATCCGGTCGGGGCTCATCAGCATGTGGGGCGACATCCGGGGACGTCTGCGCCGAGAACGTCTCAGCCTGGAAGTCTCAGACGACGCCGGGGCAGCTCCTGATGGCCTCGCCCAGCGCGGCTGCTTCGTCCGGCGTCATCTCGACAACCAAGCGGCCGCCACCCTCGATCGGCATGCGGAGCACGATCCCGCGGCCTTCCTTGGTGACCTCGAGCGGCCCGTCTCCGGTCCTCGGCTTCATCGCCGCCATGGGATATCTCTCTTCCGTTGCTTACGAGTGAGACCTTCGCGTGCGCACCGCCCACCTGGGCCCTAACCATCCGGTACACACCTTCGGTGATCATTATCGCGCGAACGTCCCCCAGCACGAAATCCTGATGAGACAGACTGTGCGCTGGCACCAGAACAATGACGCCATAACAGGGAGCCGACAGAACATGACCAAGCCCGATACCTCGCCCGACACCGCCGCCTCGCCGGCATCGCCTGCGGCGCCGGCCTCGGTGTTGTTGGACCTCGCCGACGGCGTCGCCACCATCACGTTGAACCGCCCCGAGGCAATGAACTCGCTGGACATCGCCACCAAGGATCTCCTGCTCGCCACCGTAAGGCGGGTGGCCGAGGATCCAGCAGTCCGGGCCGTCGTGCTGACGGGCACCGGACGGGCCTTCTGCGTGGGCCAGGACCTGCGCGAACACATCGGTTTCCTCGCGCGTCACGACGACTCACTCTGGTCGACGGTGCCGGAGCACTACAACCCCATCATCGAGCTGCTCTCAACCATGAACAAACCCGTCATCGCGGCGATCAACGGTGTCGCCGCCGGTGCGGGTGCATCCTTCGCGTTCGCCGCCGATCTGCGCATCATGGTCGACACCGGCGGCTTCAACCTGGCCTTCGCCGGCATCGCCTTGTCCTGCGACTCAGGTGCCAGCTGGACCCTTCCGCGCCTGATCGGCATGGCGAAGGCCAAGGAGCTGCTCATGTTCCCGCGCACCGTCCCGGCGGCTGAAGCGCTCGAGCTCGGCATGGTCAACCGTGTGGTGACCGCTGAGGAGCTTCCCGCCGTGGTCGGCGAGCTTGCCCGGACCCTCGCCGCCGGCCCCACCATGGCCTACGGCTCTATCCGGCGCTCGGTGGCGTTCTCGGCAGGCCACCCGCTGAGTGAGTCGCTGGCCCAGGAAGCCGACCAGATGGCCGTCACCGGCGCGAGCCAGGACCACGCCGCCGCGGTGGCCGCGTTCATCGCCAAGGAGGCACCGACCTTCCACGGTCGCTGACGAACCGACTGCCCGTTCAGGGGACGCGGCGCACCAAGGTGTAGCCGTCCTCGGCGAGCACGAGCACGTACGTCGTGCCGGGGTGCAAGGACTCGGCGTATGCCGCTGGATCACGCGCCGTGCTCTCGTCCGTGTGGGAGATCAGGACGAACTGCGGCACGACCGGTGTGGCCATGCCGACGAAGAACACCCGCGTTCGGTGTGTGAGCTGGGCGAGCAGACCGAGGTCGGTCTCGACCGTTGCGCCGTCGGGAATCTTGGACAGGATCCGCTCGGCCGCCGGGGCTCGAGAGCTCGGCTGGTAGGTGGCGGGATTGACGAGGTCGCGGAACGGGTAGCGCGTGCAGAGAAACAGCCCGACGAGCAGAGCCAGGGTCGGCGCCGCAATGGCGTACCACCGCACCAGTCGCCAGCGGCCGCGCCTCGCTCGCATCGCAGCGTCGATCAGCGCAGCGAACACGATCGGCATCAGCACCACGTCGTAGTGGAACGACTGTCCCCAGAAGAACTCGTTGGTCGAGAGGAAGCGCCACCCCAGCGTCGGCAGAACCATGATCAGCACAGGCGATCGCAGGGCCAGCCCGACCGTCACTGCCAGCAGCAACAACACCGTGGTTGCTTTGGGCTCCGAATGCACCACGTTGAGAGGCAGACTGAGGATGCGGTGCAGCAGAGAGTCTCCCGCTCCCGACTGAGACGACAACTCGGACAAGCGGGAACTACCACCCTCCGCGGCGAAGTGAGGGATCAGGACAGTCATCGTGAGCGCAACCGATGCGAGCCCGAAGGCCACAAGGCCGAGACCCCACCTCCTGGCACCGATCAGCACGAGCACCAGCCCCAGGGCTGCGACGGTAAGTCCCAGGTCCTCCTTGACCAGGACGAGAGGGGCAGCCCACGCCGCCACCGCGGTCCAGCGTCGTGCCAGGAGCGCCTCGAGCGCGAACGCCAGCAACGGCACCGCCAGGCACACCTCATGGACATCGAAGTTCACCGCGGCCTGGATGCCGTAGGACATACCGAACGCCAGACCTACCGCCACCCCGGACCAGCGGCCCAGGTGGCGCATCCCCGCCCGGGTGATGGGGACAACCGCCAGAGCGATCACCACGGCCTGGCCGACGAGGAGCGTGACAGGGGTCGGGAACAGCCGATAGAACGGCGCGAAGACCGCGATCGCAGGGCTCCAGTGGTCGCCCAGAAAGTTGTGCCCGGCACCCTCCAGGTCGACGATCGGCGCCTGCAGGTGGGCGTAGTGACGGATTGCCTGCTCGAATATGCCCAGGTCGAACGACCGAACCTGCAATCGTTCGAAGCCGGCCACCGAGATCGTCGCGTAGAGACCAGCGAACACCAACGACATCACCCACGGCAGCACTCGCTCCCAGGTCGAGCGAACGGGAGTCACAGTCCCAGTGCCGTCATCATCGGGCAGCCTACTGATCGAGCCGGGCTCATTGTCGATCGACTCAGGTTCCCTGTTGATCGACCACGGCGCCCTCATCCTCCGCCCCTATGACAGCCCACCAGATGATCGTCAACGAGCCCGCAGGCCTGCATCGCGGCATACATGGTGGTGGGCCCGACAAAAGCAAAACCGTTGCGCTTCAACGTCTTTGCCAACGCGATGGACTCATCGGTGGCCGCGTGGATATCGGCTGGAGTGTGCGGTCGTCGGCGCACCGCAGGCGCGAAGGACCAGAACAGCTCATCGAGCCCACCGTTGCCCCGCAGGCGAACGACGGCTTGGGCATTGGTGATGGCAGCCCTGATCTTGAGCCGGTTGCGGACGATGGACGCGTCTGCCATCAGACGTTCGACGTCGGGCTCACCGAAGGCTGCGACCGCATCTGGGTCGAACCCCGCGAAGGCGGCGCGAAAGCCCTCGCGTTTGCGCAGGATCGTGAGCCAGGACAAACCCGACTGGAATGCTTCCAGCGTCATGCGTTCATAGAGCCGGGTCTCGCCGTGAACCACGATCCCCCACTCGTCGTCGTGGTAGGCCATGTAGTCATCGGTGCTCGCGGCCCACCCGCAACGAGCCACGCCGCGGTCGTCGACCACGAGACCTTTGGCGCTCAACGTCGGCCCGGGTCAGGTTGGCCAGAGGCACCCTGGGTGGTGGCATCTTGGGCGGAGGAACGCACCGCCTCAGCCGCCATGGCACCAACCACCCTGGTGAACAGAACCCGGTTGATGCGGTCGGTGAGCGGGACCAACAGCCTGCCGAGAACGACCGGCCTGATGACGATGTTCTCGCGCCACACCAGCCGCGTCTGTAAACCGTTGGCGACGGGCAGCACGCTCACCTCAGCCCAACCGGCCAGCAGGCGCCCCACCTTGACCAGACGAAACCTCCCTGACCCCAAGCCAGTCGGCGGAGCCCAGTCCGTGATGCGCATGACATCAGAGAAGCGCAACCGGCCGACACCGGTAAGCCCGGCGAACGCCCAGCCGACCGATGTCGGACCCGGGTCGAGGCGCATGGTGGTCAGCGGAATCCAGCGCGCGTGGCCGGCCCAGTCGGTGATGATCTCCCAGACCTTCGCCGGCGGCGCAGCCACGACACGCTCGATCGTGAACGTTGCCATCGGTCGGTCACTGCTCCTGGGTGTCGCCACGGTCGCCGAGGGAGACATCGGGTGAGACATCGGGTGACAGACCGCGTGAGAACCCCGGTGAGATGCCGTCGGCACCCGGCGAGGCAGACCCTGCCTCGAGCTCGCGAACCCGGGCGATCAGCGCGTCAACCACCTCGTCGACCTGGTCCATGCGGTATCCACGCAACGCCTGGTCGAACCGCAGCTGCCCGATGTCGGCCGCAGGCAGCAACCCCACCGGATCGCCCAACACCCCTGACACGCCCGGGAACGACTGGCTGGACGTGGGCTCGGCCATGAATCCACCGATCCTGCCCATGACGGCAGCGGCGGTCAGTCCGATGAGCAGAACCACGATGAGCAGAAAGAAGACGATCACGACATGATCGTGTCATGCCTCACGACGTTCCACCCGGTCGCGACCTCCGCCTGCGCGGCCGCACCTTCAGACCGGGCGAGACCGGCCTGATGGCGATCATCAACCGCACGCCCGACTCCTTCTACGACGCGGGCCGCTACCTCGACGATGAAACCGCCATCACGGCCGTCGAACGCGCCGTGACAGATGGCGCGGATGCGGTGGACGTCGGCGGCGTCAAAGCCGGCCCGGGGCCGGAGGTCAGCGCTGCCGAGGAGGCGCACAGAGTCGTGCCGTTCGTCACGGCGATCCGCGCGGCCTATCCCGACCTGGTGATCAGCGTCGACACCTGGCGCGCCAGCGTTGCCGACGCCGCCTGTGAGGCCGGCGCAGACCTGATCAATGACGCCTGGGCAGGTCACGACCCTGAGCTGTCGGCAGTGGCCGGAGCCCATGGCGTCGGCTACCTATGCGCCCATACCGGTGGCCATCCGCCGCGCACCGACCCGCACCGTGTCCGCTACGACGACGTGGTCGCAGAGACCCTCGCGGACCTGAACCGTCAGGTCGATGCAGCACTGGCCGCCGGGGTGCGCGAGGACGGTTTGTTGATCGATGCCGGCCAGGACTTCGGCAAGAACACCTACCACTCCCTCCAGATAACCGGCCAGATGAGCGCCCTGGTCGAGACCGGATGGCCGGTGCTGCTCGCCGTCTCGAACAAGAAGTTCATCGCTGAGACCCTCGGGCTGGATGGTCGCAAGTCCGACCGCATCATCGGCACTCTCGCCATCACTGCCATCGCAGCCTGGGAGGGTGTGCGGATGGTGCGTGCGCATGACGTCGCCCAGACCCGACAGGTGCTGGACATGGTCGCCGGGCTCCGCACCGGTATACCGGCCCTGGCTCGGCGGGCACTGGCCTGACTATCCGACGTCCGACTCCTTGGCGGAGGGCTGGATCAGCGAGGAGCTGAGCATCTTGACCAGCTCGGGGACGTCCTCCTCGGCCAGGCGCAACGTGGCCCGGCAGATGTCGTCCTGCCAGATCGAGAGCACCACTCGGCCGGCATCGGGATGCGATGACACCCGAAGCCGTCGGCCCGTCTTGTCGCGTCCGAGCAACGTGCTCCCCTGTCGCGGCAGCGGAGTGATGGTCATCTCGTCAGTATGCGACGCAGACTCACCGGTCAGCCAGAGGTTCCCGAAAGATCGCGTGACAAAGGCTGGCTATTCAGGACGTTTGGGCACGTAGCCCTCGTCCCCCCTGACGATGATCCGCACAGCTTCCTCCACGTCATCGGTGACGTGCAGGAGGTCGATGTCGGCCGGGCTGATGGTTCCCGTGGCCTCGGCGGTCTGACGCAGCCAGTCGAGCAGACCACCCCAGTACGCGGTGCCCATGAGCACCAGCGGGAAGGACGTGACCTTGCGGGTCTGCACAAGCGTCACCGCCTCGAAGAGCTCGTCCAGGGTGCCGAAGCCGCCGGGCAGGACCACGAACCCCTGCGCGTACTTCACGAACATGGTCTTGCGGGCGAAGAAGTACCGGAAGTTGACCCCGAGGTCGACAAAGCGGTTCATGCCCTGCTCAAACGGCAGTTCGATGCCGAGACCCACAGAGGTGCCACCCGCCTCGAGGGCACCCTTGTTGACGGCCTCCATGGAGCCGGGCCCACCGCCGGTGATGACCGCGTAGCCGGCTTCGGCGAGCGCCTTGCCGACCGCGATGCCGAGCGCGTAGTTGGGGTGCTCCGGCTTGGTGCGCGCGGAGCCGAACACGCTGATGGCAGGGCCTACCTCGGCGAGGGCGCCAAAACCTTCGACGAACTCGCTCTGGATGCGCAACACCCGCCACGGATCGGCATGCAGCCAGTCGGCCGGCCCGGCGTTGTCCAGCAGCCGTTGGTCGGTCGTGGTCGGTGGCACCTTGCTGCGTCGCAAGGTGACTGGGCCGGTGTGGTACTCGAAGCTCTTGTCGGTCACGGCACCAATCTAGGGGGCGTCAGGCCAGCCAGCGCAACAACGCCGCCTCGGCGTCGACCATCTGCTGCACCGGGCAGTGCTCGGAGTCGTGGTGGGCCCAGTTCGGGTCTCCGGGCCCGAAGTTCACAGCCGGGATCGACAGCTGCGAGAACAGGGCGACGTCGGTCCAGCCCTGCTTTGCCCGCACCGGCACGGCAAGCGCATCGACGAAGGCCTTGGCCGCCGGCAGGTGAAGCCCGGGCCGAGCACCGTCCGCGGTGTCGGAGAGCGTCACGGCATACCCGTCGAAGAGCTCGGACACGTGCGCCAGCGCCTGCGCTCCGGACTTGTTGGGCGCGAAACGGTAGTTGACCGTGACCACGCACTCGTCAGGGATGATGTTGCCCGCGATACCGCCCCGGATGCCGACCGCGCTCAGCGACTCGAGGTAGTCGAGCCCGTCCACCTCGATGGTCTGCGGCTCGTAGGCCACCAACCGTCCCAGGATCGTCGCCGCCTCGTGGATCGCGTTGTGGCCGTTCCAGGGCCTGGCTGAGTGCGCCGCCTTGCCCCGGGCCGTGACGTCGACCCGGAGGGTGCCGTTGCAGCCACCCTCGACGGCGCCGTCGGTCGGCTCGAGCAGCACCGCGAAGTCGGCCTGGAGCAGCTCCGGACTGTTGCGCCCCACACGCGCCAACCCGTTGCGCGAAGCCTCGACCTCTTCACAGTCGTAGAACACGTAGGTGATGTCTCGGGTCGGTTCTGACAACTCGGCGGCCAGCCGCAGCTGGACCGCCACGCCGCCCTTCATGTCGCAGGTGCCGCGACCGATCAGGTTGTCACCCTCACGACGGGTCGGGAGGTTCGGTGGATCGGCCAGCGGAACGGTGTCCAGATGACCGGCCAGCACGACCCGCTCGCTGCGGCCCAGGTTGGGGCGCGCGACGATCGTGTTCCCGTCGCGGCGCACGTCCAGGTGGCCCAGCGGCCGGAGGACTGCCTCGATGGCGTCCGCGATCCGCTGCTCGTTTCCGCTCACCGACTCGATGTCGCACAGGGCTGCGGTCAGGGTGACGACGTCGGTGGCCAGATCGAGGCGTGGTGTGGAAGGCATACGAGGCAGCGTATCCGGCTGGTGCTCGCCTGATCGGCTCCCTCACCTAGGCTTGCGCCCATGACGAGCGAGCGCAGCGCATGGGGATACGGCCTGGCGACGGTGACGCTGGACGGGCAGGTGCTCGACACCTGGTTTCCAGCGCCGGCGTTGGGACCCGCGGACGCCGAGGATCCCTACGGTGCACCGGCCGAGCTCGCCGCAGCCGCCAAGGAAGACCCTCGGCGCGGCATTCGTGCACAAGTGGTCCACGTGGTCATCGACCTTGACGCAGCACCCGCCGACGTCCCCGATGCCTACCTGCGTCTGCACCTGCTCTCGCACCGCCTCGTGAAACCGAACACCATCAACCTCGATGGGCTCTTCGGCGTGCTCAACAACGTCGTATGGACGAGCGAAGGACCCTGCCCGGTGGAGGACTTCGAACGCACCCGTCTGCGACTGCGTGACTCCGGGCCCGTCCAGGTCTTCAGCGTCGACAAGTTCCCACGCATGACCGACTACGTGGTGCCCAGCGGGGTCCGCATCGCCGACGCCGACCGCGTCCGCCTGGGCGCCCACCTGGCCGAAGGCACCACGGTGATGCACGAGGGTTTCGTCAACTTCAACGCCGGAACCCTCGGCACCTCGATGGTCGAGGGCAGGATCGTGCAAGGCGTCGTGGTGGGCGACGGCTCGGACATCGGGGGCGGCGCATCGATCATGGGCACACTCTCCGGCGGTGGAACTGAGCACATCAGTATCGGCAAACGCTGTCTGCTGGGCGCCGAGTCGGGGATCGGCATCTCGCTGGGTGACGACTGCGTCGTCGAGGCCGGGCTCTATGTCACTGCCGGCACCAAGGTGACGTTGGAGGACGGCCGGGTGGTCAAGGCCAGAGAGCTCTCAGGCAGCTCGGGGATGCTGTTCATCCGCAACTCCGTCACGGGCACCGTCGAGGCGCGCTCGCGCTCCGGTCAGGGAATCACCTTGAACTCCGCCCTCCATGCCAACAGCTGAGCACAGGATTTCCTCCACAGCGGGCAGACAGGGTCGACGTCGACATCGCTGGGTGGGCCGGCTCGTGCTGCTGGTCATCGTCGCGACCGTCGGCAGCGCCGGCTACATCGCCTACACGACGTTGATGACGAACTCAGGTCAACCGTCGTGTCGGGCGGTGGCACTCGGGCACGATGTCTCTTTTTCTCCCGAGCAGACCGCCAACGCCGCGACGATCACCGCCATCGCCCTCAAACGTGGACTGCCGGCGCGTGCAGCCACGATTGCCAACGCCACCGCGATACAGGAGTCGAAGCTGCGAAACCTCAAGTTCGGCGACCGTGACTCTCTGGGGTTGTTCCAGCAGCGCCCGAGTCAGGGCTGGGGGACAGAAGCTCAGATCCTTGACCCCGTCTATGCGGCCAACAAGTTCTACGACGCCCTGATCAAGATCGACGGATATCAAGCCATGGAGATCACCAAAGTGGCCCAGCTGGTCCAGCGAAGCGCCACCCCGCAGGCCTACGCCAGCCATGAGCAGGAAGGTCGCATCCTCGCCTCGACGCTGGCCGGCCACTCCCCCGGCGGAATCGGCTGCCGACTGAATGCCGCCACGGCCAGCACTCCGGCTGCCACGATCGCCGAACATCTCACGACCGAGATGGGCGTGCCTGCCGCTGTGCAGGGAAGCGAGGTCCATGCGACGGGCCGCAACGCGCAACTGGCCTGGGCCGCGGGCTCCTGGGCTGTCGCGCACGCCGAAGCCGACGGCATCACCTCTGTCACGGTCGGCGACCGTTCATGGACCCGGGCGCGAGGGTCCGACGCTCTGTCATGGGGCCCGGCTGACAAGGCCATCGCCCCAACGTCGGTGACGATCACCCGACGTTGAGGCTCAGCTCAGGCTGGTTTGAACAGAGTTGTCAGCGCCGGCTCAACGGCACGTACTTGCGCTCGGCGGGTCCGACATAGACCTGGCGTGGCCGGCCGATCTTGAGCTCGGGGTCCGCGATCATCTCGCGCCACTGGGCGATCCAGCCCGGCAGCCGCCCGAGCGCGAACAACACCGTGAACATCTTGGGCGGGAAACCCATCGCCCGATAGATCAGCCCGGTATAGAAGTCCACGTTCGGATACAGCTTGCGCTCGATGAAGTACTCGTCCGAGAGCGCGACCTGCTCCAACCTGAACGCGATATCCAACAGCTCATCACGATGCCCCAGAGACTCCAACAGCTGATCAGCGGTCTTCTTGATGATCGCCGCCCGCGGGTCATAGTTCTTGTAGACCCGGTGGCCAAAGCCCATCAGCTTGGCCCCGCCCTCCTTGGCCTTGACCTTGGCCACGAAGTGGTCAACATCCCCACCATCAGCCTTGATCTGCTCAAGCATCGTCAGCACAGCCTGGTTCGCCCCACCATGCAACGGCCCGAACAACGCGTTGATCCCCGCCGAGACCGACGCAAACAAGTTCGCGTGGCTCGACCCGACCAGACGCACCGTCGACGTCGAACAGTTCTGCTCATGATCGGCATGCAGAATCAACAACTGGTCCAACGCCCTACCCATGATCGGATCCACGTCATACTGCTCGGTCGGCAAACCGAACGTCATCCGCAAAAAGTTGTCCACCAACGGGATCGAGTTGTCCGGATACAAGAACGGCTGACCCACACTCTTCTTGTACGCATACGCCGCGATCGTCGGCAGCTTGGCCATCAACCGCACCGTCGAGATCTCCACCTGCTCAGGATCGAACGGGTCCAAGCTGTCCTGATAGAACGTCGACAACGCCGAGACCGCCGATGACAACACCGGCATCGGGTGCGCATCCCGGGGAAAACCACCAAAGAAGCTCTTCAGATCCTCATGCAACAACGTATGACGCCGGATCCGCGAGTCGAAGTCCGCCAGCTCCACGGCAGTGGGCAGCTCCCCATAGATCAACAAATGAGACGTCTCCAAGAACGTCGAGTTCTCCGCCAGCTGCTCGATCGGATACCCCCGATACCGCAGAATCCCCGCATCACCATCGATATACGTGATCGCCGACGAACACGACGCCGTGTTGACGAAACCCGGATCAATCGTGACCTGACCAGTCTCCTTCAACAACTTCGAGATGTCGTACCCATCACTGCCCTCGGTCGACTCAACCAGCGGGAGATGGAGCTCAGTATCTCCGGCGCGCAAGATCGCGCCAGCAGTGTCGGTGCTCATGAAGTAGTTGCCCTCCTTGTTGACCGGCTCCATTGCCGGCTCCAGACATGCAGGGGACGCTACTCCAGCACCAGTCAGTCCTGCCGGGCGGTGTGACACTCGGCACATCTGGCGCACTCAAGCGCACTCATAGCGCACAAACAAGTGTGTGCTGGCTAGCGGTGCTCAGCCGCGACGTTGGTGAGTCGGTGAACCGCCGCACCGATCCGTTCATCGGTGGCGGTCAGCGCGATCCGCACATGGCGCCCGCCGGCGACTCCGTAGAAGCTGCCAGGCGCCACGAGGATGCCCAAGCCTGCCATCTCTTCAAGAATGGTCCAACACGAGCCGGCCCCTGCGTCCTCAACGCCCCCACGGGTCGCCCAGAGGTACAGGCCCGCGTCGGAGTGGTCGATGCGATAGCCGGCGTACTCCAGCGCGGAACGCAGACGCCCGCGTCGTATGCCGTAGCGCACCCGTTGCTCTGCCACATGCGAGTCATCCGTGAGAGCCGCAAGCATCGACTGCTGGACCGGCCAGGGAACCATCATCCCGGCGTGCTTGCGAATCTCGAGCAACCGGCTCACCAGGGCCGGGTCCCCCGCCACGAACGCGGCGCGGTAGCCGGCCATGCTGCTCTGCTTGCTCAGCGAGTAGACCGCGAGCAGCCCGTCGTGACTGCCGCCACACACCCGAGGGTCGAGGATGCTCGGGACGGCTCCCGGAACGGGCAGCCCCGAAGAGCTCCCGCCAGCACCGTCACGCCAGTCCAGCTCGGCGTAACACTCATCGCTGGCGACGACCACGCCGTGCTGCCGGGCCCATCTGACGACCGTGGCGAGGTGTTCATGGCCAAGGACCTCCCCGGTGGGGTTGCTGGGACTGTTGAGCCACAACAGTTTTGGCGTGGTCATCGACGAACCAGTCATCGACGAACCAGTCATCGAACCCAGATCCGTCATGTCCATCGCCCGGGGCACCGCGCCCGCGAGACGCACGCCCACGTCATACGTCGGGTAGGCCACGGCCGGAAACGCCACGACGTCGCCCGGGCCGGCACCGAGCAAGGTCGGCAGCCACGCCACGAGCTCCTTGCTGCCGATCGTCGGGAGGACGCCGTCAGGGTTGACGTCAGGCACGCCGCGGCGGCGCGCGAACCATGCCGCCACCGCCTCCCGAAGGGTGGGTGTCCCCCACGTCTGCGGGTAGCCGTGGGCATCTGCCGCAGCCGCGAGGGCAGACCGGACGACATCTGGCGTCGGGTCGACCGGAGTGCCCACCGAGAGGTCGACGAGCCCCCCGGCATGAGAACTCGCCCGCTCCTTGTATGGAGCGAGCGAGTCCCATGGAAAGTCCGGAAGGCTGTCCATCGTCGGTTGTCGAGCTGTCTTGTCGGCCCTACTCCTCGTGCGTCTGCGGCGGCAGCGCCATGATCAGGGGGTGGTCCTTCGCGATCTTGCCGAGCTTGGCGGCACCACCGGGGCTTCCGAGGTCGTCGAAGAACTCGACGTTGGCCTTGTAGAAGTCCTTCCACTGCTCCGGTGTGTCGTCCTCGTAGAAGATGGCCTCGACCGGGCAGACCGGCTCGCAGGCGCCACAGTCGACGCACTCGTCAGGGTGAATGTAGAGCGTGCGCTCACCCTCGTAGATGCAGTCGACGGGGCATTCCTCGATGCAAGCCTTGTCCTTGACGTCGACACAAGGCTGGGCGATGACATAGGTCATAGTGAGTGGTCCTCCTGAAGGGCGGCTGCAGACAGGGCCCATTATGCGCCCAGTGCGGAAGCCGGCCTCTACGCGGGGCCAGCCAACGACAAGATTGCCCATCGGAAGAGGTGAAAACGTCGCGATGACCGACCCAGACCCAGTCGACCGACTCAGGCCCGGTATGCGTGTGGTGGTCCGCCAACGCATCGAGCACGGCGTCACGGATGCGTTGGGCGACCTCGTGGCGATGGATGCCAACACCGTGTCGATCCGTACCCGACGCGGTCTGGTGGTGATCGACCGGACAGCCGTCACGGCAGCCAAGGAGGTCCCGCCGAAGCCGAGCCGTCGAGGAGCCGCACACCTGGCCATCTCCATGCACGACCTGGAGCGGATCATGGTCGACGGATGGCCACCCGTCGAACGCGAAGAGCTCGGCGGCTGGCTCCTACGGGCCGGCGCCGGGTTCACCGGAAGAGCCAATTCGGTTCTGCCACTTGGCGATCCGGGTATACCCGTGTCTGATGCCATAGATCGCTGCGAGAGCTGGTACGACGAGCGGGGGTTGCGGCACCTGTTCTCCGTGTTCGGCCCGGTGGGCTTCTCCGTCGATGACGACCCACTGGGCAGGGAGCTGCTCGGGCACGACTACGAGCCCATCAACAACGCCCTGGTCCTCACCGCTGCCGTCGCAACCCTGCCGTCCGAGGCACCCCAGGGCCCTGGCGTTCGCGTGCAGCTCGAATCGTCACCCTCACAAACTTGGTGGGACACTTGGGCGGCCTGGGACGAGCGGGTGGCCCCAGCCGACGAGGCCAACGCCGCAGCCGCCGCGGCACGGACCGTGATGACGAGCTCACCGGATCAGCTGTTCGCCTCGCTCGAGCGGGGAGGCGCTGTCATCGGCGTTGCACGGGTTGCGTTCGCCCATGCCTGGGCCGGGGTGTTTGTGGTGCACGTGGCGCCTGAGCATCGACGCACCGGCGTCGCCCTGCAGCTCATGGGCGCCCTGGCGGATGCGGCGCGCGCACGCGGCATACCGTCGATGTATCTGCAGGTGACACGGGCCAACTCACCGGCGCGGAGCCTCTATGAACGACTCGGCTTCAGCGTCCACCACGAGTACGTCTATCTCGGCGGCTGATCGCCTAACCCGTTGCGGCGCTGGTGCACTTCACGCCGTCCTCGGGCCGGTAGTGCGTGTTGAACGTCGAGGTCCTGACCTGCGCCCCGTTCTTCTTGAAGATCCTTGTCACCGTCACGTCGAAGCCGGGATTCGGCGACTGCGGCACACAGCCCTGACGACCGTCAACGATGGTCTTGGGCTGGACCACGTTGCGCCTGGGCCCCTTGACAGCCTCGATGTCCCACTTCTGGGTGCCGAAGAACGTCACCGTGAGGTCGTTCCCGTTCAGGTATGAGCTGATGAGGATCCCGAATCCCGAGTCATTGGTCCACTTCTGGTCCACGTCAGGCCAGGACACTGTTGCTTCGCGACCTTCGGGGTATCGCGCGATGTAGAACGAGTGCGGGGTGTGCTGCTCGATCCTGACGCCGGAGAAGAAGACCGCGTTGAACAGCGTCGTCGACACCTGAGAGACGCCGCCGCCGAAGGCCTGCTCCAGGCGATCGTCATAGATGACGGGGGCCCGCTGGTAGCCCTTGGCGGGTGTCCGCTCCCCCAGAATGCCGTTGAGGCTGAACCCGGCACCGGGCCGCACGATCGTGCCGTTCAACGCAGCAGCCGCGATCCTCATGTTGTTGGTGCGAGGAGGGTTGTCCGGGAACTGTGTCGTGAAGGTCGAGACCTGTTCCTTGATGCCCCAGCCCTGCGCCATCTCGGTCGTCACCTTGGCCGGGGTCGAGACCATCGAGATCGGGACGGTGCGGGTCTGCGCGGTCAACGCCGCCAAGAACGACTTCGGGATCGCCAGCTTGTCCAACGTCAATCCGGCCAGGGCCGGCACAACCTGCGGTGAACCGGCAACCAGACTCACCGTGGCGTCGACCGGATCGCGCTCGACACCAGGGATGGCCGCCCGAACCAGAGCCAGGAGCTGTGCAGCGTCGACCGTGGGCTGAAGCGTGCGGTTCTGGTCGGCGACCAGGGACAGCACGGAGGCGTACTGAACCGGCTGGAGCGCCACGGCGGTCTGGCCCGCCACCAGCCTGACGGGTCCTGACACGGCGGGTATTGCGAACTCCGTCACGGCTCGGTTGATCTCCGCAGCGGGGATCGTCGGTTGGGTGATGGTCATGACGGCCTGGACGACCTGCTGGCCAGGCCAGGTGGACGCCACGGCCTCTGTCGTCTCAGGGACGTTGAGCGCTTGCCCTGTCACGGACACCACAGTGGCCACCTTGCCGCCACGGAACGTGATCGAGCCCTCCACCACGGGGGAGTCGACGGCCTTGGCCGCTTCCGTCACGGCGGCGGTGAGCTTGACGCGGTCGATGCGGACCTTGAGTGGTAGGTCCTCTCCTCCGGTAAGACGCACCCACATCTCGCCAGGGTTGACGGTGAACGCGGTCAGATCCGAGAGGGTGGCGTCCAGGTCGACCTCGATCCCTGCGGTGCCGGGCTCGATGTCGACGGTACGTGTCGGAGTCTCGAGATGTATGGGCTGCGAAGCTCTCGCGGCCAAAACGCGTTTGAGGGTGACGGTGGCCTCGTTGGGCGTCATCCCGCCGATCGCGATCCGGTCGACGGTGGTGTTGGACGGCACGTGGCTGCTCAGGAACGCCGCCAGCCCCAGGTACACCGCGCCCAGCACCAGGAGGGCCACGACCAGACGCACAATCGCACGACTAGCTCGCATGGGCTCCACTGAAACGTCCTTGATCGCGGTCAAGC